>NZ_CP107899.1:8390000-8474698 GCF_036013915.1 Streptomyces sp. NBC_00464
GATCGGCCCAGGCCTCGGACTACCCGAACACGAAGCCCGCCAACGTCTCCTCCGCTACACCCTGAGCCGCTGAAGGAGCCGCCCCGGTCAGCATCCTGTACGGCACGCCCACGCATGAGTGACGATGCCCTCCACGCGGATAGGGTGCCGCTATCTCTGACGCATGATCATTTCTCGTTCATGGCTGCGCACTGCGGTAGCTGCTGCTGTCACACTCGCCGGCGTGTCTGCCACCCTGGCCCCGGCGTCGGCTTCCGCACCGGCCGCCTTGCCCCGGTCCGTGCAGGCTCCGTCGCGGACGATGCCCGAGCCTCCGCCTGTCGGTGTTGCCCGTGGTGAGCTCGGTGAGCTGCATGTCGAGGCGCCACATGCGATGACTGGATACAGCCGGGCGAAGTTCCCGCACTGGGCCACACAGTATGGGCAGTGCGACACCCGCGAGGTCGTTCTCCAGCGCGACGGACAGGACGTCGTCAGGGACGACAAGTGCCGGGCCGTGGAGGGCATCTGGTACAGCGAGTACGACGGCAGGACCTTCACCGTCGCCGGCCAGCTCGACATCGACCACGTTGTCCCGCTGGCCGCGGCCTGGCGGGCCGGCGCCGATGAATGGGACACCAACAAGCGCAAGGCGCTTGCCAATGACCTGGTCCACTCCCAGCTCATCGCGGTTTCCGCTGCATCCAACCGGTCCAAGGGCGACCAGACGCCGGACCTGTGGAAGCCCCCGCTGAAAACGTACTGGTGCACTTACTCCCGAGCGTGGATCGACGTGAAGCACGTCTACAGCCTGAACGTCACCGCACCGGAGAAGACCGCACTGGAAGAGATGCTCGACACCTGCGAGATCTGATGCCTTGCCCCGGCCCGGCCGTGTGCCAGGGCCAGGTCACCGCCGGGCCCGGCGGGGCGATGACCGACGAGGCGGGCGTCATCACCGGCGACCTCACCGTGCGTACCGCCCGTCTCGCTGACCACCGCGTCAGCGTCACCGTCCAGTACACCGGTGCCGAAGAGCGGTACACCCTCACCGGCAGCCCCACCGCCGTCCCCGCCGATGGCCTGGAGACCTTTCACACCGCCGTCCTGGCCGCTATCGCGCTCGGCGCCGAAGCGGTAGTCCCTCAGTAGGAGCCCCCTTACGGCGGGCAGACGAAGTTCGAGGCCCGTTCGACGCAGGACCATAAACGACAAGCTCAGCGAAGTAGCGGTGCGCGGCTCTGCCCTGGCCGAGGATCCGGGCCGCCTCGTCGGCGCGGCCCACGCGCTCCAGCACGAGGGCCTGGAGCATCTGGGCCTCCCACAAGGGGGTCGCCCCGCCAGCCCCCGTCCCAGACTTGCCGTGCGTTGTCGGCAGCGGGGCAATCAGCTCCAACAGCCGCCTTCTCATCGTCACCGAGCACGCTGAAGTCGACGTCCAAGCCGGCGTCGTAGTCGTCGGGGGTGATGCCGAGGCCATGGGCAAAGTCCTTGCCGAACCGCTTGATGTGCTCGCTCAGACACCCTCCCTCCCCGCTCCGTCCCCGCCTGCACCTTCACCTGCCCCATCTGCACGGTCCGCGCGGCCGGAATGGGACTGGGTTCGGCTCCGGGCTCGAACTACGCTCACTCAGCATGGCCCAGACAACGAGGCACATCGCGCGCTTCCTCGGAATGACCGCGGCGGTCACCGGTTTGGTAGCGCTGCCGGCAAGCCCTGCCACAGCTGATGGCTGCAGCGGGTGGCAGTGCGAATGGAACTTCTACGCCAATCAGATCCAGGTCGACAACGGTCCCAACGAATCCAACAACCAGTCATGGGTGTGGGTGTACGACGGCAATGCCGATGGAAGTGCCATCGGCGCCTACATTCAATGGAAGAACAGCCTGTCCTACTCCGACCAGATCGACGACAACGGATCCGGCAACTCGGGGAAGGCAGAGACCCACACCGAGGACGTGTTGCGGGTCAAGTTCTGCTTCTACAAGAACGGGGTGCGTGTGGACTGCGAGGACGGGCCGTGGCGATACGCGTCATGACGGGCCCCGACTGGGGCCCTTGCCATCTGTCGATGATCCGTTCTGAGCCGGCCTGCAAGTAGAGCAGGGGCTGTGCTCCCCTGAGCACAGCCCCGACGGCGCAGACCGGATCTGCCCCATGCCCGCAGGCAAGGTCACCCGGCGCGCGTTCCGTGAGGTGACGACGGGTCCGGAAAGCTGCCTTGGTCCCAAAGGCGCCCGTTCCACTGCGCACCAGCCGATGACGCCCGACCATCCGGACCGCAGCCCGCGGGACGGTTCAGGTGGCGGGGTCCGACTCGCGGAGCTCCGGCTGCGCAGTGTCCTCCCTGGCGGCCGGCCGCGGCGTGCGCGGCTGACCCGACTCCCCGGGCGGGAGAGCACACGAGAAGCACAGAACACGGTATCCGGAATGCGCCATTCCGATTGGATATTCCACCAAGACTTAGTCAAGTCCTCCACATATCACTCGACGACAGAAGAAAGCACCAAAAAGCCTTCATTTACCAGCTTTTCGCTCCTGCCTCATGAGCACGCAAGCCTCTGGATGCCTGCGCCCCGGCCGTGTCCGCGTGAGCTTCTTACTCCCTCCATGAGATCTCCATACCAAGGCTTGACCTACATCGAAGATTGGGAAGCGACTCCGCTGTGCGTTGTGGAAGATCTCCTGGCCCCCAGGTGGGGGCATCCCCTTCTTCACATGCAGGAGCCTTGGATGAGTCGTGCACGCTTGAGAGCGTGGCCGAGATCGTCGCGTTCCCGGATACCACGGGTATCGGGACGCTTGCGGCAGGTCGCCGGTGTTGTGTCACTGGTGTTGTTGGCCGAAGCTGCCTTGTTGGTGGAGTCGACCGGCACGGCGGTGGCGGTGGGAGAGCCCGCCGCGGCCGACACATCGGCGACCCAGCCCGCCTACGGTGCGGCGGAGGCGGCGGACGAGGCCTCGGCGGTGTTGATGGCCCGTCTGCAGAACCGCAGGATCGAGGTGCTGTCCGAGCGGGGTGCGGACTCCACGACGTGGGCACTTCCCAGCGGTGCGCTGCAGACTGAGGCTTTCAGCGGGCCGATCCGTGTAGAGCAGGACGGGAACTGGCTGCCCATCGACACGGCGTTGACTGATGCGGGTGCGCAGCTGGAGCCGAAGGCCGCGGCTGCTGAGGTGGCCATGTCCGACGGCGGCGACACTGCACTGGCCTCGGTGAGTCAGGGCAAGACCACCTTCGGTCTGGGCTGGGCCGAGAAGCTGCCGACCCCTTCGATCAAGGGATCGACGGCCGCTTACGATCTGGGCGGCGGGCAGACCCTGAAGGCGACTGCACTGGCGCAGGGCTTCTCAGAGAACATCTCGCTCGCCGCTGCCCCCGCCGACGCGGTGTCCTACCGCATCCCGCTGAGACTGGACGGGTTGAAGCTGTCGCAGGCCGCGTCCGGGCATCTGCTGCTCAAGGACGCGGATGGGAAGTTGGTGGCCGAAGCGCCGGCGCCGATGATGTGGGATGCGTCGAAGAACCCTGCCTCGGGCGAGTCGGACCACCGCATGACGGTGGACACGAAGATCGAGACGGGGACGGACGGCGGTCAGACGCTGGTCCTGACCCCGGATGCCGACTTCCTGGCACGTACGGATCTGACGTACCCGGTGACGGTGGACCCGACGTCCACGCTGGCGGCGACGACTGACACGTGGGTGCAGACCCCGGATTACCCGGACTCTCAGCAGGGCTCGGCGGAGCTGAAGTCGGGCACTTATGACACGGGCACGAACAAGGCCCGCTCGTATGTGAAGTTTGACGTGGCCAAGTTCGCCGGCAAGCACATCATCGATACGAACCTGGCGCTGTATTCGTTCTACTCCTCGACCTGCGCCACGACGGGTGCGGGCACCGAGGTGCGGCGGATCACCGGCAGCTGGGACTCCGCGGCAATCACCTGGGGCGCGCAGCCGGTCACCACGGCCACCGGCGCGGTGGTCAACAAGGCGGCGCTGGGCTACGACTCCTCCTGCCCTGGCGGCACGATGAACTTCGACATCGACGCCATCGTGGCCGCCTGGGCCTCCGGCTCGGCCAACTACGGCCTGCGGATCGCCGGCGCGGACGAGACGGACCCGTACACCTGGCGGCGCTTCCGCTCGGCCAACTACATCTCCGGTGACAACTCGGCAGAGCCCCATCTGACGGTCACCTACAACTCCTACGCCACCAACTCGGCCCCGGCGGTCTCGCCGTCGCAGCTCAACGCCTACAACGGCCACCGCTACGTCACCTCGCTGACCCCGACACTGTCGGCGAAGGTCACCGACGCGGACGGCGGCAACGCGCAGGCTCAGTTCGAGGTCACCACCGACCCGGCCTACACCGACGCCGCCTACAGCTATACCGCGCTGGGGAAGTCGGTAAGCTCGGGCTCCACTTCCACTCTGGCAGTGCCGTCGGCAAATGCTTTCCCGGTCGGCTCGCATCTGCGCTACCGGGTGCGCGGCTATGACGGCACGGACTACGGCACCTGGTCGGGCTACTCGACGTTCGTGATGAACACCGGGCTGCCCGCCGCGCCGAGCATCTCGTGCCCGGACTACCCGCTGAGCACCTGGTCGGCGAAGGCTTCCGGCGCGGTCTCCTGCACCCTGGACACCACCTCGACCGACGGACAGGGCTACAAGTGGGGCCTGGACGACCCGGCAATGGCCAAGCGCATCGACGACACCGTCAATGGCACCGACGGTGACCCGCTGACCATCAGCATCACCCCGGGCGACGGCTGGCACACGCTGTACGCCAAGACCATCGACTCCGGCGGCAACCTGTCCGCGGCCACCACCCAGTACTCCTTCGGTGTCGGCGCCGACGGCGCCGCGCTGCTCAGCCCGGGTGACGGCGACCGTCCCGCCCGCCGCGTGGCACTCTCGTCCACCGGCAAGCCCACCTACACCGGTGTCACCTATCAGTACCGGCGCGGCGAGACCGACGCGTGGACGAACGTGCCCGTGTCGGATGTCACCAAGAACGCCGACGGCTCGGCCATCGCCGCGTGGCCGCTGGCCGCCCCCAACGGCGCCCCGCCGGCCCTGGCATGGAACATCACCACCAGCCTGGCCGAGGACGGGCCGGTCGATGTGCGTGCCGCCTTCACTGACGGAACTACCACCGGCTATTCCCCGGTAAGCACCATCACTGTGGACCGCAACGCGGGAACTGCTCCATCCGATGAGGTCGGCCCGGGCTCGGTGAACGACCTGACCGGTGACTACACCCTGTCTGCCACGGATACGTCCGCGTTCGATATGAGCGTCTCGCGCACGGCCTCTTCCCGGAAGCCGGCCGCGGGTGCGGACGCGGAGGGCCAGGCGGCCATCTTCGGGCCGCAGTGGACCTCGGGCACCAGCGCTGAGCTGACCGATTCCGAATGGGGCTACATCCGCAAGACGTCGGACACCTCTGTGGCCCTGGTAGACGTCGGCGGAGACGGAATCGGCTTCACCGCCACCGCCAGCGGAGGCTGGAAGGCAGAACCCGGCTCCGAGGACCTCACGCTCACGGGAAGCCTGAGCGGCTCGTTCACGCTGAAGGACAACGAGGGCACGACAACCACGTTCACCAAGGTGGACCCGGCGGCGACCACCTGGCAGGTGTCGGCCACCTTTCTACCCACCAGCAACTCCACCACGACCGTGATCTCAGAAAAGGTTGTCTCGGGCGCCAAGACACTGGCCCGTCCGAAGTACATCATCGCGCCCACCTCGGCGGCCACGGCCTCGACCTGCCAGACGACACCCTCCACCAAGGGCTGCCGGATGCTGGAGTTCATCTACTCCACCGCCACCACCGCCACCACCGCCACCACCGGTGACTTCACCGGCCAGGTCAAGGAACTGCGCCTCTGGTCCACCGACGCCGGTGCGTCCGCGGCAACGTACAAGGCCGTACAGACGTACCAGTACGACGATGCCGGGCGCCTGCGCAAGGCCTGGAACCCCCAGATCACCCCGTCGCTGATCACCGCTTACGCCTACGACAGCGCGGGCCGGATCGCCACCCTGACGCCGCCCGGCGAGGTGCCGTGGACGTTCTCCTACGGCACCGCCGGTAACGCGGCCACTGCGGGCGCGGGCATGCTGCTGGCGGCCTCCCGGCCCACTCTGCAGCACGGTTCGCAGTCGCAGACCGACGGCGGCAGCGCCACCACCTCGGTGGTCTATGACGTGCCGCTGAGCGGGACGAAGGCGCCCGCCTCCATGAGCGCGTCGAGCGTCGCGGCCTGGGGTCAGAGCGATGCACCGACGGATGCCACCGCGGTCTTTCCCGCAGACGCCGTACCAGCTGCGCACGACGGCGCCGCCCTGAGCGCCACCTCCTACGCACGCGCCGCAATCTCCTACGCGGACGCCTCTGGGCGCGAAGTCAACACCGCCACCCCCGGTGGTCACCTGTCCACCACGGAGTACGACCACCTTGGCAACACGGTGCGCGAACTGTCCGCTGGCAACCGTGAGCTGGCGCTCGCCACTGGCGGGCCGGACCTGCAAAAGCTGACCCTGCTCGGTATCAACGGCTCATCCACCCCAGAACGCGCCGAGCAACTGTCCACTACCCATCTGTTCTCGGCCGACGGACTGCGCGAACTGGAGTCCGAAGGCCCGCTGCACCTGACCACCCTGACCGGCGTCCTGAAGGCCGGAGCTGGCGGCACAGACCTGCCCTCAGGCAGTGAGATCCCCGCCCGCCAGCACACGGTGACCGCCTACGACGAGGGCAGGCCGACCGACGGCAGCGCCACAGTCGCCGACCGGCCCACCACCGTCACGATCGGCGCACACGTCGACGGCTACCCGACGGACGCCGATACCCGCAGCTCCAAGACCGGCTACGACTGGATCAAGGGACTGCCCACCTCCACCACCGACGACCCCATGGGGCTCAGCCTCACCAAAACCACCACGTACGACAGCCAGGGCCGGGTCACCAAGACCACCCTGCCCAAATCGTCCGGCACCGACGCCGGCGCGACACTCACCACGTACTACGCGGCGACCGGCACTGGCGCCTGCAACGGCCGACCCGAATGGGCCGACCTGGTCTGCTCCACCGGCCCAGCCGGCGCAATCACCGGCGGAGGCGCCAACCCCACCCAGCTGCCCACCAAGACCATCGAGTACGACCGGTGGGGCAACACAGCGAAGGTGACCGAGACCGCCAACTCCGTGACACGGACCACGACCACCACCGCGGACAGTGCCGGTCGGCCCACCAAGGTCGCCGTCACCGGCGGAGTGGGCGCGGCGGTGCCGGACTCCACCACCGCCTACGACCCGGCCAGCGGTGACATCGCCACGGTTACCTCGAACGGCAAGACGATCACCCACACCACCGACCTGCTCGGCCGGGAGATCGCCTACAACGACGGGGCGGGCAACACCGCCACCACCGAGTACGACAACCTGGACCGACCGGCCAAGGTCTCCGACTCGGCCCCGTCGACCACCACTTACACCTACGACACCGCCAAGGACCCGCGCGGCCTGGAAACCTCCCGTACCGACTCGGTCGCCGGCACCTTCGCCGCCGCCTACGACGCGGACGGCGATCTGACCACCGAGCAGCTCCCCGGCGGCTACACCCTGGCCACCAGCCAGGACGAGACCGGCACGGAGACCTCCCGTGTCTACACCCGAGACAGCGACGGCCAAGTCGTCGCCTCCGACACCGCCGACCACTCCATCCACGACCAGACCGTCGCTGACACCAACGCCGCAGGTGAGGCCTATGTCCGCGGCTACAGGTACGACAAGCTCGGCCGCCTCACCCAGACCGACGACACCGCTCCCGACGGCACCTGCACCCGCAGGAGCTACACCTTCGACAACAACACCAACCGCACGGCCCTGGCCACGGCCACCAGTGCCGCCGACGCGGCCTGCACCTCCACCGGCGCGACCAGCACAAGCAACACTTACGACAGCGCCGACCGCCTGATAGCCACCGGCACCACCTACGACGCCTTCGGCCGCACCATCACCCAGACGTCCGGCGCCACCATCGGCTACTACGCCAACGACCTCGTCCAGCAACAGACCTTCGGCACCAACCGGCAGACCTGGAACCTGGACGCGGCCGGCCGCCTCGCCACCTGGACCACCGAAACCAACAGCGCCGGCACCTGGACCCAGACCGGCGCCAAGACCAACCACTACGGCAACGACACCGACAGCCCCGACTGGACCGCCGAGAACACCGGCGGCATCCGCAGCCGCAATGTGCAGGGCAGTGGCGGTGACCTGGACGCGGTCACCAGCGCCACGGGCGACACCGTCCTGCAGCTGTCGGATATCCACGGGGACACGGTTGTCCAGCTGCCGCTGGATACGACAAAGGCCCCGACCGCCACCTCGTACGACGAGTACGGCAATCCCGAATCCGCGTCCGCCACCCGCTACGGCTGGCTCGGCAGCAAACAACGCTCCAGCGAAACGGTCACCGGGGCCACCCTCATGGGAGTGCGCCTCTACGACCCGACCGCCGGTCGCTTCCTCTCCACCGACCCGGTCCTCGGCGGCAACGCCAACGCGTACGAATACTGCAACGGCGACCCGGTCGACCGATTCGACCTCGATGGAAGATGGTGGCATTTCCGTAGACTGGTCCGCAGGGCGGGCCGGTTCGTCGCCCACCATCAGACACTGGTCTCCTACGCCCTCGCGGGAGCGTGCTCCTTCGCAACCGAAGACTGGGGAGCTCCCGCCTGCGCGGCAGGTGCGGGAGCCGTGACGGGATGGATCTCCTATCGCTACGGTCACAAGCGCCGGAGCCGTCATATCGGTGGATACTGGGCCAGCAGCTGGCGCGGAGCCCGCGACGGGCTGTACGGCTACGGCGCCGGCCGCACAGCTCACTACACCCGCCGCGCGAGAACCGTATGGCGATCCGCGAGGCATTGGTGGCGAGGCCGCTACACGCATGTCTGGCCCCACTACTAACCGAAGGGAAGGCTTCGCATGTTCCGTGACCCCCGTGTCCACACCCGCAAGTGGGCTGCACGCCACCCTCTGGGTATGGGACTGGTCGTCGGGGCGATCTTCTACCTGGTGGAAGTCATCGCGACCGGAGACCTCCTGGGAACGCTCCCCTTCGCAGCGGTGATCGGGGCCATTTTCTGGGTCACCTCTCTCGGTGAGCGGCGCCGCAGGAAGAAGCACCACCTGCCGCGCTGACCGGGCACCACGCGATACGGGTGTGAAATCCGCACCCGTATCGCGCGTGCCCCCCCTCGTCCGGGCACCGCTCGCGATGCCCCGCGCCCCATTCACCCTTGCACCGGGGCAGGGGAACCCGAGCGTCACGCGGCCACGCGTCCCCCTGCCCGGTCACCGCAATCCCCACGGAAATCTCGTGCGTAAATTCGTCGCACCTATTCTTCTCCTGCCCGTCTTCCTGTTCTCCGCCTGACCAGCGGAAAGACCGCCGACGCCTGACCGAGCGGCTTGCGGACGATGCCCGAGCCTCCGCCTGTCGGTGTTGCCCGTGGTGAGCTCGGTGAACTGCTTGTCGAGGCGCCACATGCGATGACTGGTTACCGCCGGGCGAACCGCACTGGGCCACGCAGCATGGGCAGTGCGACACCCGCGAGGTCGTTCTCCAGCGCGACGGGCAGGACGTCGTCAGGGACGACAAGTGCCGGGCTGTGGAGGGCATCTGGTACAGCGAGTACGACGGCAGGACCTTCACCGTCGCCGGCCAGCTCGACATCGACCACGTTGTCCCGCTGGCCGCGGCCTGCCGGGCCGGCGCCGACCGGATCTGCCCCATGCCCGCAGGCACAGTCACCCAGCGCGCATTCCGTGAGGTGACGACGGATGGCGAGTTCCCGGGCGAGGCGGATCTTTCTGCCCCGGGTCCCACTGCACACCCTGCGCCCGGACGCGCCCGAGGAGCTGGAGCGGCTCGTCACCCAGCTCCTGGCCAAGGACCCGGCTCAGCGGCCGGCCTCTGCCGGGAAAGTCCGGGACGTCCTCAACGAGATCAACGACCGGCATTTCGGACCGCACCGCCCAGCCGTGGCCGGGACCTTACGCACGACATCGACGTCACCCCGGCGGAAGCCACCGACGGATCGGTCAATCCCCTGCGGATCACCACGCACAAGCCCTGTCCCGCCTGCGCCGCCAGGACAGACGAGAAGGCGGCACGGTCCTGCACGACCGGCGAGGGGGAAGGCCGGCTCATCCAGCAGCGCACCTACAGGTCGGCATCCCCGCAGGCATCCGGGACGGCCAGAAGGTCCGGCTCCGCGAGCTCGGCAGTCCTGGCAAGTACGGCGGTGCGCCCGGGGATATGTACGTGGCCGTGCGCGTCCAGGACTGAACTGCCGCCCGGTATTCAGCCAGGCCCGATGGCTTTGTGCCATTCGTCAGCGATCCGCCTCCAACATCACTGTGGCCCGGCTACACAGAAGGCTGCGGGTAGCGCCCTGCTTACCCTGCGTGGTGAGGCCGGTTGTGGGGGAGGTCTGAGGGTTGCTGACCATCAACGTGGCAGTGCTGCTCGCTGTCATCGTCGTCATCCGGTTGCGTCGGCGTACGCATGCCCGGAGCCGGCTCGACGAGAAGTTCACCGTCGTCATCGTCCTGGCGCTCGGGGTTCTCATCGCCCCGACACCGCTGGGCCACGGAATCATGGACTTCCTCGGCCAACTTGCGAGCGGCGTCACTCAGGCGGGCCGATGAGTCCCCGCGCACGCAAAGGCCGCCCGGCAGTTGGCAGGCGCCGCCCACTGGTGCGGCAGCGGACCCGCAGGCCCAGCAAGCGGCGGACGGATGACCGGCTGATCGGATTCCTCGTAGCCATAGTCCTGGCCGTCGCCCTGGCCGTGGCCGTCGTCCACTGGCTGCTGGTCCACTGGTGGGTTTTGATCGTCCTCGGTGCGCTCGCGGTACTGGCCGGCGGTGGCTGGCTCTACCAGAAGCAACAGCAGGCACGGTGGGAAGCGGTCCGCGCGCAGGGACTGCGCTACGAGCTTCCCCAACTGGACGCCCTACACCATTCCCAGTTCGAGGACGCGGTGCGGGACCTGATGCACCGCGACGGCTGCCAGAACGCGGTCCGCGTCGGGGGCGGCGGAGACCTGGGCGCCGATGTGAAGGCCACCGACCCTTATGGGCGGCGCTGGGTGATCCAGTGCAAACACAGGCGCAACGGCCTGGCCGGGTCCGCCGTCGGGACACCCGACCTCCAGGTACTCAACGGCACAGCCCGCCAGGTCCACGGAGCCGACATCGCGGTGATCGTGACGAACGGCCGGGTGACCGCACCGGCCGTGGCCTTCGCGAAACAGCAACGCCTCCACGTGATCGACCGCCACACCCTCGGAGCGTGGGCGTCCGGCTCACGCCCTCTGTGGGAGCTGCTGCGGGCCGTCCCGCCGCCCCGCAAGCCGACCGCTCTCTCCTGAAACTGCCCTTTGACGAAGCGGGCGCGGCAGTACGTCAGGTCGCGGTGCTTGGAGGTTGATGCTGCTGCTGGACGTTTTCGACGTGGTGTCCGAGGAGGAGGGCATTGATCCGGGTTGCGACCGGCTCTGCTTGCCTTGGTCGAGCCCGACGAGCGCGGTGACCCGATGGCGCCACTGTGGTGGACGACGAAGTCGACCCGAAAGTTGGCAGCGGCTCTGACCCGGCAGGGCCATCGCGTCTCTGCCGACACGGTCGCCAGCCTGCTGCGGGAGGAAGGCTTTAGTCTGCAGGCCAACGCCAAGGCCATCGAAGGTGCTCAAGGTATCGGGGCGGGGATGCACCGCTGCAAACCGTGCCGCCCCAGCCCTGCCACCTGGGGCACGTTGGGCTGTACGCCGGTCAGGAGCACCCGACTGCAGTGGTCATGCGGGCGTATGCCTCATCGAGTAGCTGGGGTGCTTCGGGAGGATGATCGGGCTCTGTGGTCATGCGGTGGATGGTGAGGCTGTGTTCGGTGCGGGTGAGGTCTGCCCGGGCGATCAGCTGGTCATGGGCGAGGAGGGGGCAGACGTAGTAGCCGTGGGCGCGGTGGTGGGCGGGTTTGTATGCCTCCAGGGTGTGAGTGAAACCGAAGAGCCGCTGGGTACGGGGTCTGTACCAGATCAGGTTGTCGAACGGTCCCAGGAAGACGGCCGGGCCATCCGCTCTGCCGGGGTCTGTCAGGACGTCGGGATGTGCCCAGGTTGCCTTGGTCCAGCCAGAGACGGTGACAGGGAGCAAGGGGCTATGTGGGAGGAGCCGCGTGGCGGCGCGGGTGGGGATGCGGAGGTAGTCGGCGAGGTCGCTGGTGGTGGCGATGCCGAGGGCGCGGCCGGCGTAGGTGAGCAGGGCGGTGAGGCATTCGTCGTCGGTCTGCGCCTCTGTGTGCAGGTGTGGGGGGAGGTGGCGTTCGGGGAGGTCGAGCAGACGTTCCCAGCGTGGAGTGCGGCGCACGCAGATGAGGTCGCCGGCCCACAACATGAACTCGGCGGCTCGTTTGGCCGGTCCCCAGGCCCAGCCGTTGCTCGCCCGGTCGCCGGGCTGTCGTAGCTCGCGCTGGGTGAGGGGGCCGTGTTCGCGGATCAGGTTGAGGATGCGGTCGCGTTCGGCGGGCTCGGGGTAATCGGGGCGGCGGCGGGCGGCGCGGCGGCGGAAGGCCCATAGGGGCCAGTCGTTGAGCGGTACCAGGGCGAGGGCATGGGCGGGGTACTCGAAGGCCACTGGTGGGGGAGCGATGCGCAGGTCAGCGTCGACTGCAGCTGTGGTGGTGTGGGGGAGACGGCTGGTGAAGGTGAGCTGGTGCGCCCGGGCCAGGACGTTGATGGAGTCGAGCTGGACGATGTGGAGCCGGTCGAGTACTCCCTCGACGGTTGGCTGGGGAAGGGCGGGGTGGATGCCGCTGGCGGCGATGGCCAGGCGCCGGGCCTCTGCGCGGGACAGATCGATGGCGGCCGGTGGGTGTGGGGTCATGTGCCCGCCTGAGCGGCAGGTGCCGGGGTGTCGGTGGCCGGAGGCGTCGTGGTGGCTGCGGGTTTGAGGGTTGGCAGGAGTGCGGCGGTCAGCAGGCCGAAGGCAGCGCAGCCGGTGAGGACGGTGAGGGCGGTGGTGAAGTGCTGTTGGGCGGTGAGGGCGCCGATGACGGCGGCGGTAATGCCGTTGGATACGTCGGTGCTGGCGGCGACCCAGGTGTTGGCCTCGGTGCGGACGTCGTCAGTGGCGTGGGCGTCGACCAGGAGGAAGGCGCTGATGAACAGTGGGGTGACGAAGAGTCCGGACAGGAGCAGGAGGGCGCCCAGGGCCCAGGGGGGCCGGGCGAGCAGGAGGAAGCAGGCAGGGAGGGCGAAACCTACGGTCAGCAGCCGGTAGAGGGTCCACAGCGGAAGGCGGCTGGTGGGAAGGACGGCGTAGAGGAGGCCGCCGATGACGCCGCCGGCGGATGTCGCGGCGAGCAGGGGGCCGATGAGGGCGGTGGTGTGCTCGTGCTGGCTGTAGGCGGGCACGTAGATGCCCATTCCGCCGAAGAGGCAGCCCATGACGAGCAGCGGAAGCATGATCATGACGATGCGGGGCTGGGCGAGTGGCCCCAGCCACCGGTGCGTGCTCCGTGCCGCGCTGGTTCGCACCGGTGCGGCGGGGGCCTTGGTGGGGGTAAGTCCGTAGGCGCGGGCGGCGGTCAGGTAGAGGGCGATCACCACCAGGAACATGGCGGCCGCGCTCTCGTAGGCGGTGACGGGGCCGAGGAAGGCGATCAGGGCGCCGGCGGTGAGCGGGGCGGCGACGAAGCCGGCTTCTTCGAGGATGCTGTCGGCCGAGTGCACGGCTTTCAGGTCCTGCGGGCTGGTGACCAGGCGGCGCCATGAGGAACGCAGCGCCGCGTTCAGCGGCGGGCTGCTCATGTTCGCTGTGAGGGCGAGCAGGAGGGTGGTCCACCAGGGCCAGCGGGCGGCGACGCTGATGGCTGCTGTCGCGGTCAGGGCCATGGCGCTGGCGCCCATGACCGGGAGTGCGTGCCGGTGCCCCGCACGGTCCAGGAGGCGGCCGCGCAGCGGAACGAGGAGGGCCAGGACGAGGGTGGTGCTGCCGCCGACGAGGGCGGCGCGGCCGTAGCCGTAGCGGTCGGCCAGCGCGAGCAGCAGAGCGATAGGCAGGACCGCGGCCGTGGTACGGGCGGCGAAGGCGAGGGCGAGGAGCGGTCCGACCGGCCGGCGTCCGAGCACAGCGAGGATCTTGGGCATCAGGCTTCCGTCCCCGTAGCTGTGTTCGTACCGGTCTGGGCTTCTGGCCCGGGGCCGGTTTCCGGTTCGGTGGTGTGGGTGGCGGTGGCGCGCAGGGTGTCGGCGTGGAGCAGGACCAGGCGGGCGACGGCCTGGCCGCGGTGCAGGGTGATGGGGCGTGTGGGCCGTACGGCGATGCTCATGCCGCCTCGTGCGGTCATGGCGTTGACGGTTTTTGCGGAGATCACGCCCAGCGGTACTTCAAGGCCGTCCAGCGGCAGCGGCATGACCATGAGGAAGGTGTGTTCCGGCACGTGGGCTGACCAGCCCAGTCTCCATTCCACAGTGCCTTGGCCGTTGGGGACGAACATGCCTTCCCAGCCGCCTCCTTGGCCGCGGTAGTCGCCCAGGTGCAGCCAGTCGGTGTCCTTGGTCGCCAGCCAATCCTCGCCGCGCTGCCACAGCCCCGCCCGGCTGAGCCGGTGGCCGACTTTCTGGATGTTCTCCTGGGAGGGAACGGCGACCCCCAGGTCCTGAAGCGGGCTCATCGTCACCGCGATGGGGGAGTGGATGCTCCACCCCAGCTCCTGGCCCAGAACCCATGGCGGGCAGTCGGCGGGCAGGCGGGGGATGCGCAGGTAGCGAAAGGACTGTGTGTAGGCGTCGCGTTCCGCGCGCGCCCCGGCCCGGTCGACCCGGGGTTTGTCCGGCACCAGGGCCCACGGCTGGAGCGAACGGAACATCACATCGGCCACGGCGCTCTGCTTTCTGACGACGGCAGGGGATAGGCCCCGGACACGGGCGCGGGCGCCTGGGCAGGGGGACTGAGCGGGCAAGGAAGAGGGGCCGGAGACCGCGAGGGCGGTCTCCGGCCCCGGAGGGGGTCAGGCCTGGACGTCTGCGCGTTCGATGCGACGCTGGCGCTCATCGGCGGGCAGGCTGTCGAGGTCGAACATCACCACCGAGCACGGCCCGTACCCGACGAAGATTTCCTCGTACTCGAAGACTCCCTCGTCCCGGTCCAGCGGCGCCGACTTGAGGTCGACCATGGTCAGGGAGTTCGGGGCGTGGTTGGGGTGGCCGGCCACCATCATGTTGGCGCGGGCGAAGTTCGTGATGTAGACCGTCTCGTCCCCGGGGTCGACGACGAGGCCGCGGGGCCCTGAGCCGACCGGAATCCTCCGCGTCACCTCCAGGGTCTCCACGTCGACGACCACGATGCTGTTGGTGTTCTCCACCGTCAGCAGCGCGAAGCGACCGTCGTCGGTGAAGGCCACCGCCCGGCCACCGTGGGAGCCGACCGGAATGTGCGTGGTCTCGTCGGTCTCGACGTCGATGACGGTCAGGTAGTTGGCCTGTGTGTTGGCGACGAACACGTGGCGCCCGGACGGGGCGATGGCCAGGCTGTAGGGGTGTGCCTCGCGGTCGACGGGGATACGGGCCAGCTCCGTGACCTGCTCCGGATTCCCCTCGGGGCCGGAGAGAGCGCTGATGTCGAGCTTGCTGACGTAGCCGTCGCCCCACACACAGACGTAGGCGACCTGTCCGTCGGCGGTGATGCCCATGTGGCGCGGGTCGCGGCCGGTCGCGATCTGGAGGAGCTCCACGTTCAGCTCGAGGTCCACGACCGACACCGTGTTCGAACCCGAGTTGGAGACCAGCAGGTAGCGCTCGCCCGGCACGATGCCCATGCCGCGCGGCCCGTGCCCGACCTCGATGCGCCGTACCTCCTTGAGCGTGACCGCGTCGATCTCGGAGAGCGTGTTCTGGCTCGTGTTGCACACGAAGCCACGGCCGTCCTTGGTGAACTTCACCCCGCCGCGCGGGGCGTTGCCGACCGGGATCTGCGCGACGGTCCGGTGCTCGCCCGGACCGGTCTTGGCCACGACGGAGACGACACCGTCGTCGGTGTCCGTCGAAAACAGCTGGATGTTCCGCATGTGGTTCCCTTTTCTCCTGGTGTTTTTCTGACGGGCAGAAGAGCCCGGCACATGAGGGGGGCTTTCAGTCGAGGGTGTAGTTCAGGTTCCAGGCGATCGAGATACGCGTCGCTTCTTCATGGAACGTGGGAACGGAATGCCGCAGCCAGCCAGGGAAAATAACCAGTTCACCTGGCCTGCACGTAACCCGGGTACGGTGACTGTCACCGGCCAGCGAAATACCGGGATCGTAATAGTCCACATTGGGCCTGGGGTCAAGGAAATTGATCTCACACAGGGCTGGTGCCGTCACGTAATACACCGCCGACAGAGCCGTGTTGGGGTGGAAGTGCGCCTCGTGCCGATCCCCGGGACGGTAGACCGACGCCCAGCTGCGACTGGCCGCCACCCGCACCTGCCGGCCCCCGCCACGCTCCTCGCCCTCCAGGCCGGCAGACCGCTCGAACGCCTCGGACAAGGACAGGCCCGTCAGCGACTCCACAAAACGACCCGCAGCCGCGCACACCCATCGAGTCAGCCGCACCGCCGGCTCACCGCCCCACTGGACCAGCTCACCCGCCGTCTCCGTCTTGTACCCGAAATCCTTGGACAGCGCCCCCGTCCGCTCGAGGATCCGCTCCGTCAAAGGTGCAGTCACCTCATCCGCATACGGAAAGAACATCCGGGCCACCGGAGTGGAAAACATCTGGGAAATCGTCGCCTTCGAAATGCTCTCGGCAGGCCGCTCCGCATCCAGTTCTGTCGCACCCTGAACAGGCATGGATAACCCCCTCGTTCGGGCGTGCCGACCTCGAAGCGAACACGCTTTGAACAACGGCAATAGTCTGTTCTCTCACCCATCGCCCTGGCAAGCTATTCGAACCTGCTCAAAAAGGGCGCACGCCCGGCGCTCTTCAAATAGGCATTGACGCGCCCGCAAAGGGGTATCGAAAGAAAGGAATAAACGCCCCGGCGGGATCTCCTTGGAGTGAAAACGAACGCACCCCCGCACCAGCAATCCCCCGCAGCTCATCCGTCACACCGCTCCGGCCGGGTGCCATCGGGCAACGGGTTCAGGCGTCAGGGCCGGCAGCTGCGATTCCGCCGAGCAGAATCTCGCCCAGAGCGGCGAGCGCATGATGCACGCCGCCCCCGCTGCGCCGGGTGGTGATCAGTCCTGAACTCCGCAGGACCGTGGTGTGGTGGGAGATGGTCGCCGCGGAGACTCCGATGCCCTCGGCGAGCGCAGTGGTGGTGCTGTCCGGCCGGTCAGCCACTATCAGCAGCACCGCCGCACGCGTGGGCCCCAGAAGAGCAGCCAGCGCACTGCGCCCCGGCCGCCCGCCATAGGAGGGCTGCGGTCCGGGAAAGATCGGGCCGGCCATACGCTCCGCCTTTCCGCCAACGCAGGGAGGGGGACAGGGACGAGTCAGGGCCCGGGCTCTAGGCAGCGGACCACCGCGACGCTGCTCGGCGCCCGGCCGGCCCGGACACTCTCGAACTGCGGCAGCCCGTCCTCGGTGGACAGATCCACACCATCGAGATGGATCACAGCCAGACCCCCCGACAGAGGAAGAGGGCAGTACACCGTCTGATCATCCGGATCGACCACAATCCCCGAAGGGCAAGGCCCTACCGGGATAGTCCGGGTCACCGACCACTCCAGGAGGTCCACCACCGCTATCAAACCGAGCCGTTCCAGCGTCACGAGCGCGAAATCCCCGTCGACCTCCACCGCACCACTGGGACCGCCGGGCCCGGGCAGGACAACCTCGGTCATCACACGGCCCGAATCGAGATCCACCACCGGCAACCGGTCGGCCGTGCGGCACAACACCAGCCCCGGCCCGAGACGTGTCGGCAGAAGAACGCGGGGCTGAGCATGCGCGCCCAGCGCAGTACGCCAGGCCACGGACACCGCATCCCAGCGGCCAGCCTGAAGGCCGGTCAGGTCGAGAGCGCAGACGGATCCCGCTCCCTGCTCGCACACATACGCCGCCCGGCCGTCCCGCGCCATCACGACCTGCCGCGGCTCACGCCCCACCGCCACCCGGCCCCTCTCCATACCCGCGCCGATGTCGACGACGGAAACGGAGTCGGCCCCCGCATTGCACACCAGCAGGACCCCGGCGCCGCGGACGACGACGAGGCTGCTGGGAGCCCAGCCGACCTTGATGCTGTCCAGCAGCCGACGTCGGGCCAGATCAACGACGCCGACCGAGTCCGACACGCTGAAGGAGACGAAGACGCGCCCCTCACCGCCCTCCACCACCGAGACCGGCCCGTTGCCACAGACAACCTCCCCCGCCTCCTGATAGGAGGAAGCACCGTGCTTGAGCACGAGGGCGAGACGGCTTCCGAGCGGATCCACTGCACACAGCAGCACTGACACCACACCCTCCCGCCAGCAACCGGGCCCGGCCACTGCAGGTGGGCCAGGCTGAACCAGCACAGGCGGGCTCTACCACCATGAATCATGCATCAGTCATCTAAAGGATGAACTGTCTTGATTCATCGGCTATATGACTGATCACGCAGCCTGGAATGGAGCGCTATATTCCGGTATACCCTGCCCACGCCACCCAGCCGACCGACCGACCCAGGAAGCCCACCACCATGCCCCACACCACCAAAGCCCCCTCCCCGCCCCCGGCAGGAACCCTCCACCACGTCGAAATCTGGGTCCCCGACCTCCCACGCGCCACCACCGAATGGGGCTGGCTCCTCGAAAGCCTCGGCTACACCCTCCACCAGACCTGGGACAACGGACGCAGCTGGCGCCTGAACCACACCTACCTCGTCTTCGAACAATCCCCCGCACTCACCCACCACCACCACGACCGCTGCGCACCCGGCCTCAACCACCTCGCCTTCCACGTCCCGACCACCGACGAAGTCGACGCACTCACCGAAAAGGCCCTCAGCACCGGCTGGACCCTCCTCTTCCCCGACCGCCACCCCCACGCAGGCGGCACCCACCAGCACGCCGCATACCTCGAGAACACCGACCACTTCGAAATCGAACTCGTCGCCACCCACCCATAGCCCACAGCCACGCCCGGGTCCGGCGATCTTGAGCGGCGATTCCCGGTGTGAGCGTGGTGTGGAGTAACCCCCCGCCCCCGGATGAACGAGGCCGCGTGGCGGGCACTCGACCTGATGCGCGCCTCGCGGACGGCCTCCGGGCCTGTGTCCATTGCCGCCCGGACACGGAACTCGGACTGCTGTAGCCAGGCGCTTCCGCGCGTCAGCAGTTCAGGCGCCTACGGCCGGGCTGCCGCTTCCGAGGGATCGTCGCATGGCCGGCGGCGTCTTGGTCTGGAGTCCGCAGCACAATGAGGACAGCACTCACATGGCTGTCCTGGTTGCCGATGCGGGAGACGGCCAGATCAGCTTCAACACGCAGAGCGTGCGCGGTGACGATGCGACTGAAGGGCTCGCAGACCTGCTGATGGGACCTGGGGGTGCGGAAGGTGCCGCGGTCGGAGCGTAGTTGCGGGCCGGAAGACGCCTGCTGCATGTCTGCTGGGGAGCGCAGCGCAGCATTCGTACGGCAGAGACGGCACACGAGTGCTGCACGTGTAGCAAGGTCCGCCTCACCCCGTGCAGCCGGCGGTCGATGCTCGGGGATAGCTCCACGCGGTCTCAGCTGCTACAGCTGGCGGGCCGGATGCTGCAGCGCGAGTACGCCCGCAGTGCGCAGTCAAAGAACACTCCGACGTCAACGCCGGAGTCCCGGCGCGTGACCTCGTACAGCCCCTTCATCGCCCCGAAGTCGACCACGACGGGGAGGGAGATCTCCTGGTGGGAGTCGGTCTCCACGTCCAGGTGATGGGCGAACCCGAAGCGATGGGCTCGGTCCTGCTCCGCTGTCACCACATGCTGGTGGGCCTTGCGGGCCGCCCCGAACCACCGTGTCGCGTCGTCCGTGCCCAGTTGACGACGATCGCGAGGAACGGGGTCACCTGCTCCGCACTCGCGGGCCAGCTGTCGGTCGGCGAGGCGACGGTGGGGCCTTCGGTCGGTGGGAATGGCTGGCGACCCCGGCCTGTTCGGTCAACAATGATCCGGCGGACGCGCCGACGGTGCGCCGCGCGGGAGAGGGTGACATGCGGGGGGCGATACTCGGCGGCCGCTACCAGTTACGGGAGCCGCTCGGCGCGGGCGGCATGGGGACCGTGTGGCGGGCCAGTGACCAACTGCGCCGGCGTAGCGTCGCTGTGAAGACGCTGACGGGTTTCGTCGAGTCGGAGACCTCCGAGCTAGCCCGCAGGTTCCGCCGGGAGATCCAGGTGGCTTCGCTGCTGCGTGACCCGCACATCGTGGAGGCGCACGACTCGGGCGAGGCGTTCGTCGACGGACGTCCACTGCTGTACCTGGTGATGGAGGAGATCCCGGGTGAGCCGTTGAACCGGCTGCTCGATGCCCGCACCCCGTCACTCGCGGAGATCACCCGCTGGGGCGACGGGATCTGCGCGGCGTTGTCGGTCATGCACCGGGCGGGGATCGTGCACCGTGATCTGAAGCCCGCAAACGTGATGATCGGCCCCGACGGGCACGCCACCGTCCTGGACTTCGGCATCGCCCGCCTGGAGGGCGAGGGACTCGACCTGTCCACCCTCACCCGTTCCGGCCATTTGGTGGGCACGTTCGCCTATATGTCTCCCGAGCAGGCCATCGGCGCGACCGCACTCGACGGCCGTAGCGATCTCTACGCCCTGGGCTGCCTGCTGTACGCAGCCCTGGTCGGCAGGCCGCCATTCTCCGAGGGACCTTGGCACCGCCTTCTGCGTCAGCACGTCGACGAGGCTCCCTTGCCGCCCGGAGCGCTCAGGGACGGACTTCCGGCCGCGTGGGACACGCTGGTGCTGGATCTCCTCGCCAAAGCGCCGGGGGACCGGCCGCCGAGCGCAGCCGCGGTGCGGGAACGGATCGCGGCGCTGCCCCTGCCGGTGGACGCGCCGCCCCCGCCGGTGGCGGCACCTTCCCGGAACGCGACGGTGATCGACCCGGACGCGATCACCTCTGATGCCTCAGCGGTCGTCGGCGTCCCCGCGAATCCGAACGACCCGGCCGTGCTGGGCGGGGGCGGAGCGGTGATCCCCTCGTACCCGAGCCCCAGCCCGAACCCGAAGCCGGCCTCGGACTCAACCCCCGACCCGGCCCCCACCCCCGCCCTCACCAGACCGCTGCCCGGCTCCGCGCTGCCCCCGCCGCGGGTGCTGTCCGGCGACGAAGTGATCTCGCGGAGCTTGACGACGCAGCAGTTGCTGGCCATCGGTGTGGTGGTACTGGTGGTGCTCAGTGGGCTGGTGACGCTTTCCCTGGTCGTCTCGGGACGCAAGGCCGGCCCGTCGCTGGGCACGGCCGGAATCATCACCCTGGGCGGACTACTCGCTGCCATCGTGATCGGCCTTCTCTACAGTGGCTACGTCTACGAGTGGCGACCACGCCGGGCCGAGCGGCGGGCCGCTGCCAGGAACCGGCGCGCAACCGCAGAGAAACCCGAAGCCGATGAGGCGCGGGCAGCGGCACGCGGCGCCGGAAGTCCCGCCCACCGGTACGCCCTCAAGGTCCTCACCTCGGCAATGCGGAACGGCCAAGTTCTGTGGGTGGCCTACGAGTTCCAGGGCGGGATCTGGTGGCTCCACCTCTACCCGCTCCGCTTCGACAACGGCGATCTGGTGGGGCTCACTGTGCAGTCGCAGGAGACGTACCGCATCGCCGAATTCCGGCTACGCGGGACGTCCCACACCCCACCGCCCGGCTTGTGAACGACCGCGCCTGGCAGGGCGGCGCCATGAGGTGATCCGGCTGATCACCAGCCTGATGGACCACAAGAAGTACCCGGCTGCCGACCTCGCCGAACTGTACGCACGACGCTGGGAGATCGATCTCGTCTTCGACGAGATCAAGACCCATCAGCGCGATGCCGGGAGTCGGCGTCAGGACCGGAGCACGGATATTGATCGAGGTAACGGCAGTACCTTCCCGACCGTCGGCCACCTCGCTGCCTAAGAAGACATCTCATTTGGTCAGGTAGGGCTGTCGTTCATGGTGGGGATCGTTGAGCGGCTGGTGCCGGATGAGTTGTGGGAGCTGTTCCAGCGGGTGGTGCCGGAGGCGCCCTCGCGGCCTCAGGGGGACGGTCGGCGTCGACGTGGTGATCGTGAGGTGCTGGCCGCGATCGTGTTCGTTGCCACGTCAGGCTGTACGTGGCAGCAGTTGTCAACGGCTTCGTTCGGGCCGTCAGGGGCGACGGCCCATCGACGCTTCTTCGGTGGTCGAAGGCCAGGGTGTGGGCCAAGCTCCACCGCGTGGTGCTCGACGAGCTCGGCTCCCGGGGCGAGTTGGACTGGTCCCGCCGCGCGATCGACTCGGTGAACATGCGGGCCCTGAAAATGGGGGATCTGACAGGTCCGAATCCTGTCGATCGGGGCAAGTACGGGGCGAAGATCCACTTGGTCACCGAACGAACCGTCCTGCCCCTTTCCGTCGGAATCTCGGGGGCGAACATGCACGACAGACAGTCAGGCCATGATCCCGCTCGTGCAAGGAATACTGCCGATCCGCTCCCGCCGCGGACCGCGGCGCCGCAAACCCGAGAAGCTCCACGCCGACAAGGGCTATGACTACTCCCACCTGCGACGGTGGTTACGCCAGCGTGGCATTCAGCAGCGCATCGCGCGCAAGGGAATCGAGTCATCACAGCGACTAGGACGCCACCCGTGGGCCGTCGAACGCACGATGTCGTGGCTCGCCGACTCCACCGCCGCTATAAGCAAAAAGCCGAGCACTTCCCCTTCACCAGCATCGCCTGCACCCTGATCTGCTACCGCAGGATCACGTCCTGATTCGCTGGCGTGGTACCGAACGAAGGCCCTCGCTCTACGAGCCCTCGACAGGCAGCCCCGCCACGAACTCTGAAAGAACGGAGGTTCGGGGCGGCGCCTGCCCATGAAGGAACCGCTGGTAGTGGTCGGCGACGAGACGACGCAGGTCTGCCTCGGCCGGTTCATCACCACTGAGCTCAAGGGCGACCTGGTGCGGCTCACCTGTCATGTACAACGGTCTGGCCAGGGCGTCGAACCCACAGGTGTACTCGTCGGGCATCTCCCACCATGCCTCGGCGGACGCTCGGTCCTGGAGGACGTACATGTAATAGTCGTCATCGAAGAGGATTACGGGTCCTATCGGTGTAGTCACCCGTGGAGTATGGCGCAACCAGCAGGTCAGATACGTGCCACAGCACAAGCACCAGCCCTACGTTCACGCACCAAATGAGATGACGTCCAAGCCGGACTCGCCCCAGCGACCCGTACTTCCGGCTCCTCGATCCGCGGCAAACAACCTATCCCGATGCGGAAACAAGCAGCTCAAACGGACCTTCTTCCTCTCCGCGTTCGCCGCCCTGGGCGACCCGGCATCGCGGACCTATTACGACAAGAAGATCGTCCAGGGGAAGCACCACACGCAGGCCCTGCTCTGCCTCGCCAGGCGGCGGGCGAACGTCCTCTTCGCGATGCTCCGCGATGGAACTTTCTACGAGGCCCGTCCTGCCGCATCGACTTGAGACCTTCTTGTCCTGCGGGCAGGTGCGTGATCAGCTTCGGAGATGGGGGCCGAGGATTCCGAGCACATGAAACTCATCCACCGCTGGCTCGCCGGCGAGGTGGTCAACAGCACCGTTGGCATCAAGGTGACCGGTGGCCCATTCAACGGACAAACCAAAATCGTCCAGCTCGATCAGGACGGGCTTCCACCCGCACGCCTTCGTGCTCGCGGCGGCAGCGGACAGACACCTGGAAACCCTGCTGCCTGGCACATCTACGAAGCCGTCCCGGCCCCCGATACTGCCGCCGGCTGGACCTACAGATACGCCGGAGCCGACACGACTGACGCTTCCACCGAGGGCCCCTCAGGCACCCCCGCGGCTTGACCAAGGAGATAGTGGCCCCGCCACTACGACTTGTCCAGGGTCCACCTGGACTCCCCAAGCATCAGGCTGCTTCCCACTCGATGGCATGGTCACGCTTTCTTCACTTAGTCATCACTGCACGATCACCTCCAGTAGGCTGCGGGCGCTCCGTTCGCACCACTGAGGGGGATTTCTTCATGCGTATCCGCTACGTCCTGACCACTGCCGTGACTACTGCGGCTGCCGCCGCACTCGGGCTCGCGGTAGTAGTGCCGGCACAGGCGGCCGAGTACTCCTCGGCCCTGAAGATCAAGGGCGTCCAGTACGACGCTCCGGGCCGGGACTCCAACAAGTGCTCTGGCGGCAACACCAAGAACGAGTACCTGACGATCAAGAACTACTCGAAGACGGCGACCGTGAACCTGAAGGGCTACAAGGTCAAGGACGCCGCCGGAAACACGTTCACCTTCAAGAACAGCCACGTCCTGCAGCCGGGCGACCAGGTCAGTCTGCGCGGCGGCCGCGGCGCCGACTCAGACGCCAAGAACGTCGTCTACCGCCAGAACTGCAACTTCATCTGGAACAACGACAAGGACACCATCTACTTCTACAAGCCGGGTGGAGTCCGAGCCGACGTCCACGCCTACACCAAGAAGGCCAACGACAAGGACGGCAACGGCTACATCGCCTACCACGGCTGACGAGTCGCCTCTATCCAGTGAGGGTCGGCGGCCAAAAGAACACACTCGACGGCCGACCCTCACAGCTGGCCCTACCCAATCAAGCAGATCTTGCAGCCACTGTCTGGAGCTGCCTTGGCGCCTTCCCACAGGGCGCGGGCTGCGGTGGAGGGCCTGCTCGTCGACGTCGCCCGGCGTCCGGACTGGTGGCCTCGGCCGGGTGGCGAGGAGGTCGCCGATGTCTTCGGGGCGCG
Organism: Streptomyces sp. NBC_00464; assembly: GCF_036013915.1. NCBI lineage: Bacteria > Bacillati > Actinomycetota > Actinomycetes > Kitasatosporales > Streptomycetaceae > Streptomyces > Streptomyces sp. NBC_00464. The sequence continues at coordinate 8,414,968 of NZ_CP107899.1, forward strand.
TTGCTGGGTCTCGATCGTGGCCTACCTCGACGAGGTCAAGGTACGTGACGTCGGTTGGGCGGGGGTGAAGTTGGGTGGTGGTCCTGGAACTGGCTCCACGCCCTTCGCCGTCACCGTATCTCCTGCATGGCAGAAGCGTCGCCCGCAGTACAGGGATCGCCGCATGTCAGCATCCATGGCCTCCCGGCGCGCGTACCGTGAGGGGACGACCCGCCGGGAGGACCAGCCGATGAGCGCACAGCCCGACCACGCACCCTTCACGCCGTACGCCCCCGCACCCGGGGCGCCGGCCGAACTCCTCGCCCAGCTGCGCGCCGACCAGCGCGCTGATCAGTGGGTGCCGGCCTTCGAACGGGAGTGGGCGGCGGCGCTGGAGGAGTCCCGCCGTACATTCTCCCTCGCCGGGCTGTACGAGGTCGTCCAGGACTGGCAGGGCCGTCTCGCCTCCGCCCCGGCGGTCGACGCGTTCGTCGCCTCCGGCTACGACGACAGCGAGTTCATCGACATGGCGGACCTGCGGGAAAGACGCCGGTGACCGGGCGGCCGTACGCGGTCAGCTTTTCAGCTCCGGCCGCGAAGGTACTCGACACCCTGCCCGAGGACGTCGAAGACATGGTGTGGGACGTCCTGGACACGGCCGCGGCCGACCCGTGGGGCTTTCGGCAGTGGAACGCCGACGACCTGGAGGGCCAGGACGTCCGCCACGCCTCCGTCGGCCAGCTGTCCCTCACCTACTGGGTGAACCGCCCCCTGCACCGCCTGTCCGTCCTCACCATTACCTGGCTCGGATAGACCGTGACAATGCCCTGCCCGGCATCGCAACTGCCGGGGCAGGCTGTTTCCGGTCGTAGCCACCACCCGGTGAAGCTTGCCGGCGCGCAGGACGATGAAGTCGTAGGCGAGCACAACAAGGACCAGGTGCACGGCCACAAACCTCGCTGCCGCCACTGACCGCAGCCCACCGCCTGGGAGATCACGGTCAGCCTGCGGAAAGCGGTGCTCGCTGCCCGCATCTGGCTTCTCTCTCGGCTACCCGAATTGGAAGGCGTACTGCGACGCGGAGTTCGGCATCAGCCGCGCGCAGGCGTACCGGATCCTGGACATCGCCCGCTTCCTTTCGGCGGTCCACGAAGCGGTCACCGCCAGGGCGATCTATGTGACCTGTGGGGGGTGCCTCTATGTCCTTCGTCAAGGTGTGACCGTGTGCCGCAGTAGGCGACTCTTGAGCACCCCGGCAACCATTCCGGCTCGGCGGGGGTCCTCCATACCAGGCCCCGCTCGGGGCCTCGAAAACCGCGAGTCGGAGAAGCGAGCTGGTGGCAGGCCCGTCAGAGCCGGGAGCGCCTGGTCGACCGGCTGCTGGGCCGGTTCACCGACCCCGGTGCGGGCCTGACCCGCGACAAGACTCGGCGGCGGGGCCTGGGCAAGCTGCTGGACTAGCTCGAAGGCCAGCCCGGAGAGACCTGGCAGGATCGCTGGATGGCCAGCGGGGCGGACGACGCCGGCTTCGAGTGGACCGATCTGCCCCTGCAGGGACGCGGCACACCCAAGGGCCACTGGCGCGATGAACTGGCCACGGGACTGGTGCTCCTGGTCGCCGGGCAGGCGATCCGCCCCAGCTACCCGTGGCTGCTGCGGCAGCGCGTGACGGTGATGCTCACCGAGTCCCGGGCCGCCAGTGACCCCGCTGCCTTCCAGCGGCTCGAACAACTGGCCCAGCATGCGACCCCGACAGCGAGGTCCGACGCCCTGAACAAGCTCACCTGGATCGTGATCCGCAAGGGTGGCCTGGTCAGCGACATCACCGTCGGCGACTGCATCGAGCTGACCACCGCACTGGAGGAACACCACTTCCGGGGCAGCGCCGGCCGGCCGCTGTTCTATGCCCTGCTCAAGGAGACCGGCGTGCTCCCGGCCAGCGCACCGGTGCGGCTGCGGGCGCTTCGCATCGAAGGCCGCCGCAGCGTCGAGCAGATCGTCGACGCGTACGCCATCGAGTGCCGGGCCGTCCGTGACCTGCTGGTCGAGTACTTCACCGAGCGGGCTCCCGAGCTCGACCACGTCTCGCTGCGTTCGATCGCCCGCAACCTGTGCCGGTTGTTCTGGCGCGACCTGGAGATCCACCATCCCGGCATCGACTCGCTGCGACTGACGCCCGAGGTCGCGCAGGCGTGGAAGGAACGCCTGGCCTACATCCGTGACGCCCAGGGCCACCCGGTGCGGCCGCGGGTGAACTTCCGCAGCGAGCTGGTGTTCATCCGGGCGTTCTACCAGGACATCGCCCGCTGGGCCGCCGACGATCCGGCGCGATGGGCGCCCTGGGTGGCGCCGTGTCCGATCAAGGCCAACGAGTGCGCGACGAAGAAGTCCAGGTCCGGGGTGAAGTCCCGGATGGACCAGCGGACCAGGACCCAGCTGCCGCTGCTACCCGCCCTGCTTCGAGCCGTCGACCGGCAGCGCAAGGACGCCGAGGCTCGCATCACTGCGGCTCGCGCGACACCAACTGGTGGACGGTTCCAAGTCGCCGGGGAGGAGTTCGAGCGCTGCAGGTCCGGGCAGGCCCGCCGCGTCTACGTCACCGAGGTGGCCGCCGGTCGGCGGCGGAACCTGACCCACGAGGAGGAGGCGGCGTTCTGGTCCTGGGCGACGGTGGAGGTGCTACGGCACACCGGCATCCGGATCGAGGAGATGCTGGAGCTCACCCACCACAGCTTCATCGCCTACACCCTGCCCACCACCGGCGAGGTGGTGCCAATGCTGCAGGTCGCCCCGTCCAAGACCGATGCGGAGCGCCTACTGCTGGTCTCCCCGGAGCTGGCGGAGGTGCTGACCGCAGTGATCTTCCGGGTCCGGGCCGGGAACGCCGCCCTGCCGCTGGTGTCGGCCTACGACGTGTTCGAGCAGACCTGGAGCCCGCCCATGCCGTTCCTGTTCCAACGCCGGTACGGCACCGAGGACCGGCCGCTGAGCCGCAGCTACATCCGCGAGTGCCTGGTCGCGACCTCGCAGTCCGCCCAGATCACCATGGCCGGCGACCCGCTCGAATGGCGCCCCCACGACTTCAGAAGGATCTTCGTGACCGACGCCATCCGCTCCGGACTGCCCCCGCACATCGCCGCGAAAATCTGCGGCCACGCCGCTCTGGACACCACCATGGGCTATGCCGCGATCTACCCGGAGGACGTGATCTCCCATCACCGGGCCTTCATCGCCCGCCGCAGAACCGAGCGGCCCAGTGAGGAGTACCGCGAGCTCACCGCCACCGAGTGGGACGAGTTCCTAGCCCACTTCGAACTCCGCAAGGTCGCCCTGGGGACCTGCGGCCGCGACTACGCGACCCCGTGCCAGCATGAAAACGCCTGCGTCAGGTGCCCCCTACTCCGCGTGGACCCAGCCCAGATGCCACGCCTCCAGGAGATCCACGCCAACCTCGTCGACCGTCTCCAAGAGGCCAAAGACCAGGGCTGGCTCGGCGAGGTCGCCGCCATCGAGACCACCCTGGCCGCCGCCGCGCAGAAACTGGAGGCCATGCGCGAGCGTGCAACTCAGCCGTCCACCGTTCACCTCGGCATGCCCGACATCCGCCGCGACACCGGACGCAGCAGCGCCGACGCTGAGACAGCCTTCCCAACGGGTCCTAAGCTTCGCGGATGACCTACGAAGAGCTGTGCTGGGAACCGATAGCGGCGCTTCCAGAAGGCGAGCCCGAGACGTCCTTCGGCGGGCGTTGGGAGGACCGGCTCTGGTTGAACGTTCCTGGCCCCTTCTACACCGGCATCGCCGACAACTGTTGGACGGGCCGGCTGCACGCACCGCGTCATGTGCTCTACGGCGGCGAGTACTTCGGTGAATATGTGTATCGCCAGCCGACGACCACGGCCGAGGTCCTGGACCTGGTGACAGCAGCCCAGGAAGATCCGTACCGCGGCTATGCCTGCGACGGCGACAGCCGATGGACACCCGAGGCTGTTCGGAACTGGTGGCGCGACCGTGGACGGGTCACCGAGTACCTGGAGTCCCTCCTGCCCGGATGGTCGTCCAGCGACAGGTCTGACGAGCGGGAAGCCGCAGAGGGGCTGAGGGACTTTGCCGCCTACATCACTGAAGGGCTCGGCGCTGACCTCCGGAAGTACCTCTTCCGGCTTGAAGAGGGCCGTTACCCGAAGAGCTCCGGACCACTGCCTGAGCTCCGATAAACAATGACGGCCACGGCATGCTCGGTGCTTTCGCACCTGGACCCCGTGGAGTGGGATCAGGTACCTGGCTACCCGGCTGGGCCTCAGACGCCAGGCGGAAGAACCTCGATGATCTCGGCGATGCCAGCGAGAGGTTGGGCCTCGTGCATCGCTATCACGTCACCAGACTTCAGATGCCGCCACTGCTCGGGTTGAAGGGGGGCCAGACGAACGTCGGCTGTCTCTCCGGGACCGAGTTGCGGCGCGAACTCCACCCAGATCCTTGCGATGTTCAGATCTCGTTGCCCGTCTGCGGTGCGGTTGCCGATGTCCCACAGCGGCCTGAGTCGCCCATCCCCTGAGAAGGTGCTCTGGCGTCCGCCCTCGTCGGCGCCCAGCAGAGTCAGCGTCGCGCGAACGGTGCCGTGCCTAACTTCCCAAGCTCGCCACTCGCACCAACGGCGGCTGCGGTCGAGCATCATCTGCCTGGCGGCCTCGGCGAGCATCTCCCAGAAGCCGGTGGACACGGGATGGACGTCGGCGATCTCGATCAGCACGTCCAGCGCCATCTCCCATTCCTGGAAGGCGATCTCCTCGCGAACGTTCCCGACCGTCTGGCCGTTCTCCGCCATGGCGTCCTCAGGCAGCAGTTCGACAGCCCGCCGAAGAAGTGTGAACGCGTCATCCATACGCTGGATTCTCGCCTGGTCCCGGGGCTTTGTCACAGACGACCTGACCCGATCCGGCGGCACGACACGCCCGGACGCCCCACCGACCTCAAGATCTCTGACCGCTACATTCAGCAACCCGCCCATCGTCTGCCTCCGCCGGACCCAGTTGGGCTGGTTCGGATATGCCTGCGTCCGCTGCCCGATGCTCTGGCCCGACCCTGCCCAGCGCGACCGGCTGGTCGAGATCCGCGACAATCTCATCGCCCGAATCGCGGAGGCTGAGCGCGAGGGGTGGCTCGGCGAAGTCGAAGGACTGCGTGTCAGCCTTGCGGGAGTCAAGGACAAGCTCGCCCAGGTCGACCGGCGTCCCCACAAGGGAGCCGAAGTCGACCTCGGCATGCCCACCATCAGGAACGAGGACTTTTGAACGCCGATGCCGATCACGGAAACCCAAGCGGTGACCTCAGCACCTGGACGATCGAACGCCTTCAGGCGTTCGCCTCGGACGCCCCAAGCCAGCAGCTTGAGGCGGTACGTGTCGTCGCGCAGGGCCACGCCTATCGCGCCGACGAACCCCGCGAACGCCAACAGTGGGCCAAGCTGTCATTGCGGGCCAACCAGCGTCTGCACGGCGACGGTCTGTGGGTTCGAGCAAGAGCAGCTCAGCAGAACTTCATGCTCCGGATGTGGATGATCGACCAGCTCGGCCCTGACGACGAGGATGACGACTGGAACCCCGAGACGTTGGCAGCCGACACTGTCACCGCACTTGCGCTCCCCCCTGCTGAGGCCCGTGCTCTCGCCGATCGCTGGCGCGACCTCACAGCTGAGCAGATGGGCGAGCTACGGCGGCACAAGAACCTGACGGCCCATCTGGACAGGCTCGTCAACCACCTGCAACCTGGCCCAATACGGGATCAACTTCTCGCTTGGATAGAAACTCGCCAACACCTGCCCTGACCGAGGCTGCGAGTTCACACCGCTTCCTCGACGCCGATCTCGAAGTTCAGAGAAGCGGTGATCTTCCACAACGCCCTGGACATCGCGGAGATCGTGCGCCAGCTCCTTGAGGAGGGATGGGAGATCGACCCGGAAGACCTGGCGCGCATCTCGCCGTACCTGACCGAACACATCAACCGGTTCGGCGAGTACAGCACCCACGAACTCGGCATCCAGCCCGACGCGTACGACCCGAAGCTCGACGTCGACTTCACCCCGCTGCGCGAGCAGGACCTGACCCCCGCCGGCGTCGGCCAGGCCGCCTGACAATCCGTACCCGAGGGCTTCTCCTGCCGCTTCACTTGGTCCCCGGAGGCCGGGAGCTCTCACACCGCGCTTCTATTGCGTTCGCATCAGGTGTAGGTCCTCGCCCCAGGCGTCCAGCACCGCGCCGTGCCCGGCCTGCCGGGCCACTACCTCGGCCTGGGCGAAGAGGCGGCGCTGTGCGGATACGTCGCCCGTTCCCGCGATGCGGTCCGCAGCGTCAAGCAGCGTTCCGGTGTCCCAGCCGGGCAGCGGAAATCGGGCGAGCTCCCATTCCAGGTACTTGTTGTATGGGCGGGGGCGACGGTCCAGTGCGAAGAGCAGCTCCAGCAGGAACCGGATGCTGTCGGCGGCGTCGAGCTGGGCCGCGAGCGTGTGCCCGTCGCGGTCGTTCTTGACCGAGCGGTAGAGGGAGTTGGCGTAGGCGTCGAGCCATGCGTCCGCCTCTCGGAAGGCTTCGTCGGCGTCGAGCCGTGCCTTTTCGGCCAGGATCTGGGCGATGGCCCCGTCGAGCCGGTCGAGCACGATCCGGGCGCGGGCAAGGGCATACCGCTCGAAGCCTGGCATTCCGGCGGCGCGGAACTCGTCGAGAGACAGGACGACGAGGTCGAGTTCCGGGGTGCGGTGGCCCGTGAACCGGGTGAGGTCGGTTGTCGCGACATCAGCGAGAACGACGTACAGGTCGTGGTCGGAGTGCTCGGTGGTCATCCCCTCGTGAGCCCGGGAGCCCTTGAGGACAAGACCAACGACAGATGGATCAGCGACGGCGAGTTCGACGAACGCATCGTAGGTGATGGGGTTCTGAGCAGTCATTTCGTGATCTCCGGGATCATCATGATGGGCATACCAATCAGGCGACCCGAACTCATCAGGGTCGTTCCTGCACCATCTGCGGCGGCGCTTGGCCGTCGCCCGGAAAATCAACGCACGTGCGGACTCTACTCCCCAGTCAGCCCAGAGGTCTGAACTTCGTTGCTCTCGTCCCGGACTGACCGGTGCCTCCGGGATGTCCTCGTTGAAGCCCCCAGTTGCCGCAGTAAATGCCGGATTTACTGCGGCGGAGCCCCTACCGTGATCATCGCGACCTGCGGCGGGGCATTCCGGCCGGCGGGGCGAGGTGTACGCATTTACTGCGGCAGTGGCGGAAGGGCGGGGCGGGCATGAGGATCGAACCAGTGACCGAACTCGGGAGCGGGGGCGCGCTCCGGCTGCCGCGCGCTCGGGTCGTGCCCCTGTCCGCCGCTCCGGCGTCGTACACCGCGGCGGTCGAGCGGTACCTCACAGGCGCGGGCATCGCGAAGTCCTCCGCGCGGATCTACCGGATCTCGCTGACGACCTGGGGATGGATGCTCACCGGCGAACCGGCGCCGATTGGAGCCGCCCGCCGAGGCGCGAAGCCGCCCGTCTTCCCCGTCACCGCGATCGACGACCCGGCGCTGCCGGAAGTGCTGGCCGAGCTGGCCGCCGCGCGGGCGGACGAGATGGACGCCGACACCGTCAACCGGGAGCTGTCCATCGCGCGAAAAGCGATCGGCTGGTGGCAGCGCCAGGGCTGGATCGAATGCGATCCGACGATCGGCATCGAGCGACGGCCGGCGCCACCGGACCGCACCAAGGCTCTCGCGGAGAACCAGATCGCTGCCCTGTGGCGCCTCGACGTCGCGCTACGGGAGAAGACGCAGTGGAAGATGCTCTACGAGTCCGTCGCACGGGCCGACGAGGTGCTGTGCCTGAACGTGGAAGACCTCTACCCGCAGGACAAACGCGGGAAGATCACGGCCAAGGGCGGCGCGACCGAGTGGATTCACTGGCAGTCCGGCACCGCCCAGCTCCTGCCCCGCCTCATCGCCCGCCGCACCCGCGGCCCGCTGTTCCTCACCGACCGCAAGGCCCCGGCCGGAACCCCGACACTCGACGTGTGCCCGGAGACCGGCCGGGCCCGGCTCTCCTACCGCCGCGCTGAGGAGATCTTCGAGGAGAACACCCGGCTGCTGGCCAACCCCCTCGCCTCACCCGACGACATCGAGGACCTGGACGGGTGGACCCTGCACCGGCTACGTCACAGTGCCCTCACGCACGACGCGGAAGACGGCACCTCCACCCCGATGCTGCTGGCCCGCTCCCGCCACGCATCCGTCCGCTCCCTGGAGCGATACGCCCGCCCCGGCGTCGACTCGGTCGCCCGGCACGTCGCCGGACGCGACCCCGCTGCACGTCGCCGCACGTAAATCCGAGCGCATCAGGGCTTCAAGATCATCCCGTTGCCCCTTTGCCACGTATCTCGGTCACACCCCAGGCAGTGGCACCACCCGACAGCCCCGGCGGCCGGGCTGCACGGCAAGCACCGTCCCGAGGGCGACGACCAGGCTGACGGCCGCGCGCATGTCGTACGTTGCCCTGCGCCGCGACGATCCGCGATCACCGTTCGTGCTCCGTCAGCCCTCCGAGGTGCCCATGGACTCGAAGGTCTCGCGCATCAGCTCGTCGATGGTTCCCGGCTTGTCGGCCAGGGAGTCGAACAGGTCGGCGAGCAGCCACAGCACGAAGCCGTGGACCATGGCCTCCTTCGGCTCGATCGTTCCGAACCGGTCGCGCCAGGCCACGGTGTCCATGCCCATGGCGGCGGCCATGAGGACTCCGGTCACCATCGGCACCTGCTCCGGGTCGGCCATCTCGAATGAGGGCAGCCGACGGATCACGGCAGGGATGAGGTCATTGAGCGGATCGAGCTGCTCCCCGCCCCCGGGCGGCTCAGCGATCAGGTACCCGGTCAGCACCCCCACCAGGAACACCGTGCCCCGGGAGACTTCCTCACGCCCGACGGAGTCGATCGCGGCCTTCACTCGCTGCTGCGCCTCCTGGCGCTCCTTGGCGGGCGTCCGCTTCTCCAAGACCCTGTAGGTGTCCCACGCCGCACGGACCGCCTCATCCACCACTACGCCGTCGCTACTCATGAAGGTGACCGTAGGCGAGACGACTTGATCCGCGAAGACCGGCACCGGTGTCACGCACAGTCCTGCCCTGTGAGGTCCATGAGCCTTACAGGGCGTTTCCCCAGGCAGAATCGGGTGAGCTATGAGGCTGTGAGGGTGTGAGACAGAGGTCGCGCCGGTTCCTCCGCACGCCCTGCCCCGGCCGCCGGCCCGGAGGACGATGGAGTCGTGGGAACCCGCGACCAGGATCAGGACGCCGTCGTCGAACCCGCGTGGCCGCCGCTCACCGCAGACAGGCCCGTAAGATCACGGCTGGGCTGCGCGCGGCGATGGAGGACATCCGGCGCTCCGTCGCGCTGCTCACCTCCCCGGGTCCGCGCCGCCCACTCCGCCCGCGTCTGGGAGTCGCGGGCCGCGGCCCCACCACCGGGCGACTGCCCGCAGGCTCTCCGGGTGTGGCTTTGATCGTTGGTTGGCGAGGCTGGGGATTCGAAGCCCCAGGTGGCCGTGTTTCGTGGATTTCTTGCTGGCGGCTCCGTTGGCCGCTTGGTGGCGAGTCAGACCGCACAACGGTGACGCTCTGTAGTGTAGTGGCGGTTCAGAACCCGCCCCCGGCCCGGCCGGCGCATCTCCGCCGATAATGTCCCCTCGTATGGACAACGTTGAACTGAGCGACGCCCTAGCGGACTTCGCGGGTCTCGTCCGTCGCGTCGAGGAGACCGGCAAGCGGGTGTGTGTCGTCGAGGGCGGCGAGCCAACGAGTGTGCTCCTCCCCGCGGCGGAACTCGCCGAGCTGGAACACTTTGCCCAACGGGCCCGCGACGGAGCACGACACCGGCCCAGATCCAGATCGGGGCAGGGCCACCCGTTCGGCCCGGACCCGCAGGCCCCGTACATCCGGTACGTACACGCCGACGGGGGGCGGATGACCTTCGTGCGGGACCGAGTGGTCGTGGCCGAGCTGAGGTCCGTGGCAGAGCTCGACTGGCTGGAGGACAGGGCGCGCACCGCCCGCCAGGGCTACATGCCCCCGAAGCAGGCGGCCGCGTTCGAGGAGTTCCTCGCCCGCCAAGGCCCGGTGGGCGACGGCATGGCATGGATCGCCGGCAGCTGGCGGTGCCAAGAACCCTTCACGAAACTCGTGTTCATCAAAGGGCCGACCGCCGAGGATGTCGCCCTCGCCTACGGGGCCGACCCGCAAGATATCGCCGACGGGCTGCTGCTCCACCAGGTCGAGGAGCGGGACGCACGGGAGGGCACCGACGACCTCACCCGCGTGCTGGCCTTCGGGGAGGAGAACGGCTGGACGTGGCTGGGCTACCACGACGTCGACCACGCCTTCTCGCGCTCCCTCGACCCGCCTCCCGAGCAGCGGATCACGCTCAGCGCGACCATGGCCAAAGGCATCTACGCCTTCAGCTACTTCGAGGACGGCGTGTACCAGAACCCCTTCCCGATCGAGGACGGCGCCGAAGACCGGCGGGACATGTACGAGCTCATCTGGTACACCCCGGGCGAGGCGCCGTTCGCCCCGGAAGCACCACTGTCCTTCCTCAACCTGCACCTCCGCATCGCGGAGAAGGCAAACAACTGGCCGGACAACATCGCGCTCTTCTTCGAAGGCCTGGAACGGGCCTTCGGCCTCACCCTGCCCCGGAAAGCAATCACCTCCGGAAACGTACGCTGCGCCCATCCGACCCGCCGCTGAACCAGGGGCGCGAGGCGCACTACCGGGACCCCGGTACGCCTCACCACGTACAGCTGCGCCAGGACGGCGCGAACCCGCCTGGTGCAAACGAGGCCTCGAGCGAGCGTGACTCACAGTCACCGCCTGCCAGTGCCCGACCTCCCGCGCACATGTGAGGAGCACGGAGCGTACTTACGGGCCGGGTTCCCACAGAGTGCTCCCGGGCCCGCCTGCCCGGCGATACCGTGGTGAGACACGCCAGTTCTGCCCTCTGGAGCCCTCGATGAGCGAACAGCCGGCCCCCGCCGACACCGCCGCCCGGCAGCTGGAGCCCGCAGCCGCCGACGCGGTGCGCGCGTACGCGGCCAAGGCCCGTGCCGACGCCGACCGGTTCGCCGCCGTCCTGGAGGACATCGCCACCAACGGTCTGCCCGACCCCGAGCAGTGCACGCCGTGGGAGGAACTACGCGAGACCCACCTCACCCGTCTCGCCGCCCAGCGCCCGGCCGTCGCCTGATGCCCAGGCAGCACCGCCGACGCCGCGCCCGGATCACGTTCTCCGACTCCGCCGCGAAGCAGATGGAGAACCTGACCAGCGAGGCCGACATCCACGCCCTGGACCGCGCCCTGGTCGTCATCTCCGTCGACCCCGACGCCGGAGAGCCGCTCCCCGGGACCGCCGCCGGCCCCCGGCTGCGCCAGTACGCCGACGAAGTCGAGCGCGTCCGGATCCTGTATTGGGTGACGGCCCTGAAGACCGTGGTGGTCGTGGCCTTCATCGAGGCGTAGCAGCCGCCTGCTGCCCTCCCGCTGCTCGTGCTGCACGGCTGCATGGTGGCTCGGGAGGCAGCGCATCATTCGCACGGCCCGATCGGCACACAGGTACGGCTCGTGCAGCAAGCCGGCCTCCCGGGTGCAGCAGACGCTGCCGATGTGCGCTGCATCCGGATGCGGATTGGTCTGGAGGACCAGAACAACCTGGTTCACCTGGCGCAATGGGCTTGAGGATCGATATTAATGCCGCCTCTGGCACCATTCTCGGAGGTCTGGCTGCTGCAGGCGGTCAGTTCACGGTCGCCGGAACAGCAGCGGCCATAACGCTCGTGCCCTACGTCGCCAGCAAATTCATGACTCGACGCCAGGAGATCGCGACCTCGCCGGTGGCCTTCCTGCTCGCCGCTGACCGGGATCTCACTGGCAGGCGCTTGCTGAACATGCGACGAGGTTCCTGGTGGTGAGCATCTCTTGCCCTCACGGGTAACACGGCTTGCGACCTGCCCGGGGGCAGCACCTGTGCGTTGGTCGAGTGGGTTCAAGCGACACGAAGTTTCTTACGCCGTTCGAGGGCGAGCTGCTCGCGGTAGTGCTCGACGGCCTGGTGGAACCGGGTGACAAACTCCGGGTCGTCCAGGCGGTCCTCGACGGGCATGTCATCGATGGCGCGCTGCGCCGCGGCGGGTGACTCGTATCCGGCGAGCGTCGCGTTGATCCGGTAGAGGCCGTTGCGCTGCTTGGTGACCAGGCGGGCGAGTATCAGGTCGCGGAGGCCGGAGGTGACGCTGGGGCGGCTCAGTCCCGGCAGGGCCGCGATCTGGTTCTGGCCCATCTCCACGCGGCCGCCGGACTCGCTGCGGGAGCGCAGGGTGAGCAGCACGCGGTAGGCAGGCTGGGGGAGGTCCAGGGCCGCGACGACGCCTTCGCCGTTGACCGGTGTGAATAACATGCCCCCTGCTCCTTCTCCTCTTGTGCGTCGAACCGCTTGCGTCGTTCCCGTCGCTTCGCGGCGCGTTCCTTGCGGAGCTCGTCGATCGCCTCGCGCATGTGCTGCAGCGACGGGTGGCGCACCAGTTCCGACAGGCTTCCTGCCCGGCCCTGTTCTCGTATAGCTACCGCCAAGTGGCGTGTAGCACTGAGTAACTTCCGTAGCCCCTCGTTTCCCCGCCTGGGTCGCCTCGTTGAGCTGAACGAGTGACGGCGAAGGATGGGGCGCATGCGGCAGGACTGGGAGCCGGAAGACCTGATCGAGGTCTGGACGCTGCTCGAAGACGACATGAAGAAGGTACGGAACAAGTCCGGGGCGACCCGGTTGGGATTTGCGCTGTTGCTCAAGTTCTTCGAGGTGGAGGCCCGGTTCCCGGAGTCCGCCAAGGAGATGCCCGCGGCGGCGGTGGAGTACGTGGCCCAGCAGGTGAAGGTCCCCGCCGAGGCGTGGGACGCCTACGACTGGCAGGGCGACCGGATCAAGCGGCACCGCAAGGAGATCCGGGAGGCGTATGGGTTCCGGGCGAACACCGAGGAGGACCAGGAGCGGCTGGCCGAGTGGCTGGCCGCTGAGCTGTGTCCGGTGGAGCTGTCGCGGGATCGGCTGGCGGCAGCGGTGGTGGCACGCTGCCGTAACGACCACATCGAGCCGCCGGCCCCAGGCCGGGTCGGGCGGCTGGTGGGCAAGGCGGTCAAGGACTTCGAGGCCCAGTTCTGCCGCAGCAGGATGGAGCGGATCTCACACGCGACGCGGTCGCGCCTGGAGGACCTGGTCGCCGGCAGCCACGACGAGACGGGCGAGGGAGCGGACGGCCATGATGCGGTGTCGGCCGGCGGGCGTTCGCACTTCGCCGAGCTGAAGGCCGACCCGGGGGCGCCGGGCCTGGAGAGCCTGCTGGCGGAGGTGAACAAGCTTCAGCGGGTGCGGCGGCTGGAGCTGCCCGCGGACTTGTTCGCGGACGTGTCGGAGAAGCTGGTGGACGCGTGGCGGGCGCGGGCGTCGAAGGAGTACCCGGCGAACCTGGAGCGGATGAAGCCGCCGCGGCGCCTGACGCTACTGGCCGCGCTGTGTCATGTGCGGCAGACGGAGATCACCGACTCGCTGGTGGACCTGTTCATCCAGCTCGTGCTGAAGATCAACACCCGGGCGGAGCGGAAGGTCGACAAGGAGCTGAACGCCGAGCTGAAGAAGGTCCGGGGCAAGGAGGGGATGCTGCTGCGGGTCGCGGAGGCGGCGCTGTCCGAGCCGTCCGGCACCGTGCGGCGGGTGATCTATCCGGTGGTCGGCGGGGAGAAGACGCTGAAGGCGCTGGCAGCGGAGGCCGCGGCGAACGAGGCCCGCTACAAGGCGAGGGTCCGCACGGTGCTGCGGTCGTCGTACTCGGCGCACTGGCGCCGGATGCTCTCGCCGCTGCTGGGCGCGCTGGAGCTGAAGTGCAACAACACTGCCTACCGGCCGGTGATGGACGCTATCGATCTGCTCCAGCGCTACCTGGACCAGCCGCTGAAGGAGGGCGCGTTCTTCGATCCGGCGGAGAGCGTGCCGCTCGCGGGGGTGGTGCCCGAGCACTGGCGGGCGGCGGTGGTGGACGACAAGGGCCGTGTCGAGCGCATCCCGTACGAGCTGTGCGTGCTGGTCGCTTTGCGGGACGCGGTGCGGCGCCGGGAGATTTGGGTGGTGGGGGCGAACCGGTGGCGTAACCCGGAGGACGACCTGCCGGCGGACTTCGAGGACAACCGGGACGTGCACTACGCCGCGCTGGGCCAGCCGCAGGACGCCGGGGAGTTCATCGCCGCCCTGCAAGGCAAGCTCCGCACCTCGCTGGACCGCTTCGAGCAGGCGCTGGCGGAGGGCACGACCGGCGGGGTGGCGATCGTCAAGAAGCACGGCGAGCCGTGGATCAGGGTCTCCCCACGCGACAAGCTGGAGGAGCCCGAGAGCCTGGTGGCCATCAAGGGCGAGATCGAGCGGCGCTGGGGCACCATCGACCTGCTGGACATCCTGAAATACGCCGAGTTCGACACGGACTTCATCGCCGAGTTCACCTCGGTCGCCACCAGAGAGATGCTGTCCAAGGATGTGCTGCGGCGCCGGCTGCTGCTGGTCCTGTTCGGTCTGGGCACGAACATGGGGATCAAGCGGGTCGCGGTGACGGGCAAGCACGGCGAGTCGGAGGCGACGCTGCGGCGGGTGCGGCACCTCTTCGTCAACCGCGCCAACATGCGCGCGGCCTTGCGCAAGCTGGTGAACGCCACCTTCGCCGTCCGCGATGAGATGTGGTGGGGCACGGGCACTGCGTGCGCCTCCGACAGCCGCAAGTTCGGCGCATGGTCCAGCAACCTGATGACCGAGTGGCACCAGCGCTACCGAACTGGAGTAGGAGCGGGTTCCCCGGAGCTCTCCCTCGCCGCGTAGCCGCATCTCAGCAGCTCAACCACCAACCGCAGTCCGAACGCCAGCCGTACGGGATTCCGCCAGTTTCACCAGGATTCATGGAGAGATTCGTGTAATCTGCCGTGCTGTGGTGGATTCCAGGACACGCCTGCTGTCCGTCGTACGGCCCCGCGGGGGTGGCGACGCCGAGGACCCTACCGAGGAGCCGGTGCTGGAGCCGGACCTGGCCGACATCGTCACGCTGCAGCGGCGCCAGTCGGCCGCCCTCACCGATGGGGACGAGGAGTCGTTCTTCCTGGACACCGTCGCCGAGTACCAGTGGGCCCGGGACGCGGCCGGGCTGGCGGTCACGACGCTGGACCGGCTGGTCAAGCCGGTCATCGAGATCTGCCAGCACTACGGCCTGGTGCCATGGCGGCTCACCCCTCGGCAGGTCGACCGGTACTTCGCCGGGCCGGGCAAGCGCGGCCGCTCCACGGTCCGGCAGAAGATGAATCAGATCGACCACTACTTCGCGTTCCTCGAACAGCGCTATGCCGGAGAGATCGCCCGCCGGTTCGGGGCGGCTGTCGAGTCGCCCATCGACCCGTTCAACCGGCCGAAGCACCGCGGGGACTTCGGGCTGCGGGTGCCACCGTCACACCGGGCCACCCGGGAGTTCTTCGCCGGTTGGCGCAACTCGTTGGAAGACGCGCGTAAGCCCGTCATCGCCCGCCGCGACTACGTGATGGGCAAGCTCACCTACATCTCTGGAGTGCGGGCCGCCGAACTGTGCGGCGTGTGCATCGGAGACGTCCACTGGGAGTCCGGGCAGTGGGGCCGCTTCCTCGTCAACGGCAAAGGCGCCCACGGTTCCGGTCCCCGGCAGCGGGAGGCATACCTGTTCCAGGAGGGCCGCGACCTCCTGTGGTGGTACATCGAGGAGGTCCGGGGCGAGTTCAGCGACGACCCGGAGGACCCGAGGGCACCGTTGTTCCCTTCCGAACGCCTGCCGCCGGCGGTCGCGGCGCTGAACGTGCCGACGCCGGGCATCGCGGTGACGCCGTCGACCTTCCGCAAGGCGCTGAAGACGGCCGGGCAGCGGTTCCTCACCGGCCCGGTCACCCATCTTCACCCCCACCTGCTAAGACATGCTTGCGCGACCCACAACTATGAGCGCGGGATGTCGCTGTGGGAGGTGCAGAAAATGCTCGGACACGACCGGCCAACGACCACGGTTTCGTACCTCGCGACCGCTCACGCGGATCCTGAGGTGGCGAGCCTGGCCGCCTCCGGGCGGGCCGTGCAGCGACTGGTGATGGACAAGGGGAATCTGCGGTGAAGTGGAATCTGCGCTGGGCAGCGGCCAAGCGTGACATCTGGCGGCCCAGCGACCTACTGGCCGCGTTCCAACAGGTCGGCTTCAACCCGTCGTTGAGCAAGGTCGCCGCCCTGTGGGGCGGCAAGCCGATCTCGGTGAGGCTGGACGACCTGGACAAGATGTGCGCCGCGCTGAACTGCACGGTCGCCGACCTGCTGGAGGCCGAGCCGCTGGCCGCCGCCGACGGAGACGAGCGGGAAACCGGCAAACGGGCGGTGGGGGCCGAGGATGGAGCGGTCCGACCGGTCCGACCGATCCCACGCAAGGGCCAGGGCCGCTCGCGCCGGTCGCTGCCGCCGAACTGACGCCGTGGCGCGACGGAAGACATGGCCCGTCGGGCAGTGCCGGATCTGCCTGGGCTGGGGCGAGAAGCCGCAGTACGCCGACTGCACCGCCTGCTCGTCCTGGCGGCATCTGCATCCCGAGCAGGCACCCTGTCGCCGCTGCGGGCACGCCGGCCACCTCAACACCGATGGGCTGTGCCGTCTGTGTCTGCAGGTCATCCGGACTTTCGACGCCGAATGGATTGCCGACCCTGTCGCCGGGCGGCCGTGCCAGCTCGCGCTGATCCTGCCCGGCATCCGTCTGCCCAGGTCACAGCCGATCGACCGCCCGCTGAAAGGGCGGCCGCGCGACGCGAGCCGGCCGCGGTCCTGGCTGGACCGTCAGCGGATCGCGTCGGCCGAGCCGAGCGACGACCCGCGCGTGTGCCCACCGGCCGTAAGCGGCCAGCTCCTCCTGTTCCGCCCGCGTCGACACCTCGCCCAGGAGCATGTCCGGCGCATCCGCGACCGGGACTTCGCCGACTACGACCGCCTGCAGGCCATCGCCATCGCCCAGGCCGCTGAGCAGGGCTTCAGCAAGGCGTGGTGGCGGGCGGCCTGCTGGATGATCCGGCTGGCCCTGGCCGTCCGGGACTCCGACGGCGAGGACCTGGTCGCCGAGGAAGTCCTCGACGATCTGCCCCGCAGCCAGAACGCGGTCGCCGACATCCTGCGCGAGGCCGGTCTTCTCCGCCCCCGCCTTCGCCGTCGGCCCATCATCCCGCCCAAGCTGCACCGCAGCTGCCGGCACTGCGACTGCTGGGGCTTTCGCTCTGTCTGCTCGGGCTGCAGCAGCTGGAGCACGTGGCCAGGCAGGCACCCGGTCGGCGACTGCGGTCGCTGCGGACGCCGAAGCGTCCCGCTGCTGAACGGCATCTGCCGGGCCTGCTGTCTCCACATCGATCAGCACGGCCCCGACGCACGAAAAGAGACATGGACCCAACTGTGGTTCGGCGGTGACCTCGCACCAAGGCTGGCAATCCGCCCTGGGGCTCTCGGCTACGACGCACCGCATCACAGGGCCCGGCAACGAGCCGCCGCCGCGCGCCCGCCCGCACCATCCATCTCGCCGCACCTGGTCAACCCGGCCCAGACCGCGCTGTTCGACGCCCGGCGCGACTGGACCTGCATCACCGTCGGCGAGCTGGACCGCCTGCCTTCCCTCACCCCTGCCGCCGAAGCCCTGCTCGACGACTTCCGGCACCACGCGAAACAGCAGGGCTGGGACGAACAAGTATGGCGTCTCGCCGCCCGCAGCCTCCGCATCCTGCTGGCCCGCCTCGGCGCCGACGCCCTCATCCACGAGGCTGACATCCGGTCCTTGCCCGCCGACCGGCCCGGCACCAGCGCACGACGGATCCTGCAGTTCCTCACCCGCCACGGTCTGGTCGTTCCCGACCCCGCCCGGCAAGTCGACATCCACCAGCGGGCCATCGACCAGCGCATCCAGACATTCCCCGAGGACATCGCGGACGAACTCCGCAGCTGGGTCCTTGTCTTGCGCGGCGAAGGCCGCCGCGAACACCCCGCGATGCCGTTCGAGACGATCCGCAAGTACCTCGGCTACCTCCACCCGGTCCTGACGGACTGGGCCACCCGCGTCACCAGCCTGCGCGAGATCACCAAGGACGACATCCGGGACGCCCTCGCCCAGCGGCCCGGACCGACCGGCCGAGATCTCCTCAGCGCACTGCGCAGCCTCTTCCAAGCCCTCAAGCAGGAACGGCTGATCTTCCGCGACCCCACCCGCGGGACCTCGCTGTCCACCAGCGAACGCCTGCCCGTCCCCATCCCCACCGACCGGCTCCGCGGCCTGATCGACCGAGCCGGCACACCGATGGCCAAGCTCGTCGTCGCGCTCGTCGCCATCCACGGGCTCGGCCGACGTGAGACCCGCTGCCTCCTCCTGGCCGATCTCGACCTCGCTCGCGGTCGTCTGACGGTCCGGCGGGGCCTGCCGCACACCGTCTACCTGGATGAGCTCACGCACGCCCTCGCCGCCGACTGGGTCCGCGGCCGCCACCGGCGCTGGCCCCTGACGGCCAACCTCTACCTGCTGGTCAGTCAGCAGACCGTGGCCGACGACCGGCTACCGCCCGTCTCCACCATGGTCATGAACGACATCTTCCGGCCGCTCGGCCTGACTCTGTCCAAGCTCCGCCAGGATCGCATCCTCGACGAAGCCCGCCAGACCGCCGACCCCGTCCACCTCATGCGCGTCTTCGGCATCGCCGCCGAGACCGCGATGAAGTACATCTACACCGCCCACCCCGAACGCCGGTCCAGCCTCTGGCGATGACAGGGCAACCGATGAAATGCGGGTCGCCGGGTGACGGAATGCGTGGAGCGGTCACCGGGGCGAGCTGCACCGCGAGCCCGTCGGCGCTCCTTTGCGCGGCGTCTTGATGTGCTCCGCAGGCAGGGACCGGCGTCGACGGTCTGTCCACCCACCGGCCAAATGTGATCTGCGCCACATTTTCCTTCGCGTTGCCGTTGGACCCCGGTCGGGGGCCTCAAGGAGTGAAGGCACCTCTAACGAAGGGTTCTCTGATGGCACACAACAAGTTGACGAAGTCCCAGACCAGGCTCGCGGTCCTGGTCACCGTCCGGCATGAAGGGATGCCCGCGGCCAAGGGCACAGGCGCGGCGCGGGCTGCGCTCCGGTGGCTGATGGGCCGTCCGATGCAGCAGCACCGGTCGGTGGCCAGGCGGGCGGGACTGCAGACGGACAGCGTCGCGACCCGGCTCGTGGTGATCCCCGACAGCGCATCGCTGCGCAAGCACTACGGCTCCGATCGCGTCCCCTTCATCATCGGAGCGTCCGTGCCGGCCGAAGCCGTGCAGCTCGTCCGGCGGTGTCAGAACCTGATGCGGGCGGATTTGGTCAGGACGCTGCCGTTCAAGCGGCCGCTCACCCTGCTGCCGAGCGAGTACATCTACGGCAAGTTGGCACCGCTTGCGAACCAGTGGCCGGTTCCTGTGGGCACTTGCGATGCCTACAAGGAGGCGCACGACGCGATGGTCGCCTACGTCATGAACGGCGACGAGGAGAAGGCCATGGACTTCGCCAAGAAGTGGCAGTTGACCATTCACAGGCGCTCGGCGGTCCTGAACGGCCTGCTGGGGATTAGGTGGGACGGAGTCGAGCTGTTCAACAACGACCGTGTGATCGCTGCACTCAACCGGCAGGTGAGGACCGAGCGGAACAACCTTCTACCGCTGTATGCGCGAAAGCTGGAGTATCGGCACATCGACTGCCTGGACGATCCGGGCGCGGAGAGCAAGACCAGAAGCACACGCGGTATGAGCAGGCGGCGGACCGCGACCCGGCGCAATCCGGTTGAGGACCACGCGATGTACAGCCAGCCTTTCGGACATCACCCATGTCTGGATGCCCTGCTGGTCGACTTCAATCCCGAAGAGGCGCGCACTGTCGCCATGTACGTGTTCAGCAACACCAACGCGGATTGGCACGACGCCGCGCTACTGGCACAGGCGAAGAACCCGAAGCAGTTTGGCGAACGGGTGCGGCGCAAGTTCCTGCGTGCGATGCAGAAGCACCGTACGACGGCGAACCCCGCCGCGTGCCAGCATGGCGCCGTGGCCGACGAGACTGGAGTCTGAGCCATGCTGAAGCTCATCTCCGAGCTGTCTGTATCAGGGCTGCCGATCTGGCTGATCGCGGCAATCCTGTTGATCAGCAGCCTAGCGACTCTGGTCCTCGCCTTGGCCAGGGCGCGGGCGAGCATCATTCGGGCGCACGGCGCATCCGGCCGCACCGTCGCCCTGTTCGAGAGCCGACTCCGCTACAAGCAATGGAAGATCGCGCACCGGGACCGGCAGCGAAAGTGGTCACGGCGCAGCGCGGACCAGTAGGGCAGGCCTCGGCTCCTGCTGCTCGGCACCGTAACTGGTGCCGAGCAGCAGGAGGCCACGCGCGGGGCTAGCATGGTTGGCCTGACGCGAACCCACCCCACCCGAGGCCTCCATGCTCCAACCAGACGCGGGTTCCGCCCCGTTCGCGTCCAGGAATCCACGAACCCGCGCGCTTCGGGCCCCGGCGTGATGATCTACTGGCATGTCGAGCGGAAGTCCGTCTGCATCTACTCACAGCTGAAGTCCTGTTCGGCATCCGAGGTCGCCTCGGTGATCGAGGGCGTGCTGCGGCACTGCACCGACATGGTCGTTGACCGGCAGTACACCGACACGCACGGCGCCTCCATCGTTGGGTTCGCCTTCGCACACATGCTCGACTTCAAACTGATGCCGAGGCTGAAGAACATCGGCTCGGCGAAGCTGTACCGACCCGCGGCCGGGGAGGACGACCAGTGGCCGAACCTGGGCCCGGTGCTCTCCACCAAGACGATCGACTGGGACCTGATTGCCCAGCAGTACGACCAGATCGTGAAGTACACCACCGCCCTGCGCCTGGGTACCGCCGAGGCCGAGCAGGTCCTGCGTCGGTTCACCCGGGGAG
This sequence comes from Streptomyces sp. NBC_00464, assembly GCF_036013915.1. Taxonomy (NCBI): domain Bacteria; kingdom Bacillati; phylum Actinomycetota; class Actinomycetes; order Kitasatosporales; family Streptomycetaceae; genus Streptomyces; species Streptomyces sp. NBC_00464. The sequence goes on from NZ_CP107899.1 coordinate 8,436,013, forward strand.
GGCCGAAACACCCGACGTACCGGGCGATCGAGGAGCTGGGCCGGGCAGTGAGGACCTCGTTCGTCTGCGACTACCTGGCCGACGTCGAGACGCGGCAGGAGATCCACGAGGGGTTGCAGGTGGTGGAGAACTGGAACAGCGCGAACAAGGACCTGTTCTACGGCAAGGATGGCGACCTGGCCGGTGCGGACAAGGAGTCCCAGGAGGTGTCCATGCTCGCGCTGCACCTGCTCCAGTCGGCGCTGGTGCACGTCAACACGCTGCTGATGCAGGAGGTGCTGGCCGATCCGAAGTGGGCGGACCAGCTCACCGACGCGGACCGCCGGGCGTTGTCGCCGCTGTTCTGGACGCACGTGAATCCGTACGGCAGGTTCGAGCTCGATATGGACGGCCGCCTCGATCTCGGTCCTGGCGGAGCTGTCCCCGGCCAGCGGACGCAAGAACCGCAGCCGGCTGCCGCAGCAGCGCTCTGAGGTACTTCCGTCGGGTCGCAGGGAGGATGGGTCCTTCCCCAGGAGCGCGGTGGGGACGGGAACCTGACCGTCTCGGGTGAGCGTCTCTCGGGTAAAGACGCTGTGTACCCGGCGTTAGGGCCCTAGCGTCATAGTGCGAATCGCGGGCAGCCAGTGACAGCAGGGGGTTGGGGATGTTGAGTGAGGCGTTGACGGCGTTGGCAGCGGCGGGGGGCACCGCCGTGGTGCAGGCGGTGGGGACCGATGCGTGGAACGGCCTGCGAGGTCAGGTGGCGCGATGGTTCGGCCGGGGGGACACCGAGCGGGAGCGCCGAGAGGTGGAGCGGCTGGACAGCAGCGCGGCCGAGCTCGCGGCCGCAGACGACAGTACGGTGGAGCTGGTCCGGGAGCGCCACGAGACCGTGTGGCGGACCCGCATCGAGACCCTGCTGGGGAACCTGGGCGACGAGCAGCGCGCCCATGCCGCCGACCAGTTGAGGGAGTTGCTGGAGCAGGCCGGGGCGGGGCCGGCTAGCGACGGTGCGCTGGTGTCCGACAACACGTTCAGTGGGCCGACCGCGTTCCAGGCCGGGAACAACAACCGGCAGGATGTCCGCTTCGGCCCCGAAGCATGACCGACGCCGGCCCCGGTGGCGGCGTTCGCGGCAGCACTTTCATCGGACCGACCGCACTGCAGGTCGGTGACCACGGCACCCAGCACGTCCAGTTTGTCTACCACTGGAAGCCTGGCTACCGGATCGAGGATTTCCCCGCTGCGGCCCGTCCGGTCCGGGCCCGCGCACTTGCCGCACAGCCCTCCCGGTTGTTGCGGGCCGGGCATCAGGTGGTGCCCTTCACAGGCCGCCGCACCGACCTCGATGCTCTGGCCCGCTGGCGCGACGAGGCGGCCGACCCGTTAGCCATCCGGCTGGTCCACGGTCCCGGCGGGCAGGGCAAGACCCGCCTGGCTGCTCACTTCGCCGAACTCAGCCGCCAAGCGGGCTGGACGGTGTGGCAGGCGGCCGTCAACGAGGCCGACGCCGACCCCCTCGCCTCCACCCCACCCCCCGAAACCGGGGTCGGAATCCTGCTGGTGGCCGACTACGCCGAACGCTGGCCCACCGCCGACCTGCGCCAACTGCTGCGCGGAGCGCTCCTGACCCGCAATAGCGTCCCAGTTCGTGTCCTGCTGCTGGCCCGCCCGGCCGGAGACTGGTGGGACAGCCTTGACACCTGGATCGGCGACCATCTCGACGCCGGCGCCAGTACCCGCCTGCTGCCGCCCCTGGCCGCCGACCCGCAGGCACGCGCCGAACTGTTTCAGCGGGCCCGGGACCGCTTTGCCGACCACCTCGGCCTGCCAACCGACCAGGCCCTCTGTATCGGTCCACCCTCGACCTTGGACACCGACGATGACTACGCCCAGGTCCTGACCATCCACATCGCGGCCCTGGCCGCCGTCGACGCCCGCCGCCACGATGACCATGCCCCCACCGACCCCGCCCGCGCCTCTGCTTACCTCCTGAAACGCGAACGCTCCTACTGGAGCGAGCTGCATCGGCCCCCGGCACGAGTACTGTCCACCGGGCCGACCGCGATGGGCCGCACCGTGCTGACTGCCACTTTCACCCGGCCCCTGGCCCGTGACCCTCACGGCTGGGACGTCCTGCACCGCACCGGGCTCGCCGACACCGACGCAGCGGCCAACACCCTCCTTGACGACCACCAGCGCTGCTACCCCCCGGCCCACAGCCACACGGTCCTGGAACCGCTGTACCCCGACCGCCTCAGCGAAGACTTCATCGGTCTGACCACCCCGCCCAGCCCTGACGATCCCAGCGCATCCCACCCAGTGTCCGGAGCGGTCACCGACGACTGGGCCCACCAGATTGCCCAACGCCTCATCCTTGGCCGCACCGGCACCGACGCGCCCGCACCCTGGACCCGCGACACCCTGACCGTGCTGATCGAAACCGCCCGCCGCTGGCCCCATGTCGCCACCGGCCAGCTCTATCCCCTGCTCACGAAACATCCTGAACTCGCCCTGCACGCTGGCGGCGCCGCCCTCGCGGCCCTGGCCGGACTCGACCACATCGACGTCAACGTTCTGGAAGCCATCGAGCCCCACCTCCCCACCGGCCGGCACGCCGACCTCGACGTCGGCGTCGCCGCCATCACCTCCCGCCTGGCCCGCCACCGTCTCGCCACCACACAAGATCCCCTCATCCACGCCCGCACCAACGACGCCCTCGCCATGGCCCTTTCCCATGCCGGACTCCGCGACAACGCCCTCACAACCGCGCAGGACGCTCACGCAGCCTGGCAACGCCTCGCTCGAACCACCCCCGCCTACGAATCCGACCTCGCCGCCTCGCTGATCAACCTCGGGGCCAATCTGTCGGAGATGGGGCGGCGGGCGGAGGCCCTGACCGCCACCGAGCAGGCGGTGGAGATTTACCGCCGGCTGGCGGCAGGCAACCCGGACGCCTACGAATCCGACCTCGCCGCCTCGCTGTCCAACCTCGGGGCCAATCTGTCGGAGATGGGGCGGCGGGCGGAGGCCCTGACCGCCACCGAGCAGGCGGTGGAGATCCGGAGGCGTCTGGCGGCGGTCGACCCGGCGGCCTACGAATCCGACCTCGCCCTTTCGCTGTCCAACCTCGGGGCCAATCTGTCGGAGATGGGGCGGCGGGCGGAGACCCTGACCGCCACCGAGCAGGCGGTGGAGATCCGGAGGCGTCTGGCGGCGGTCGACCCGGCGGCCTACGAACCCGACCTCGCCCTTTCGCTGTCCAACCTCGGGGCCAATCTGTCGAGGGTGGGGCGGCGGGCGGAGGCCCTGACCGCCACCGAGCAGGCGGTGGAGATTCACCGCCGGCTGGCGGCAGGCAACCCGGACGCCTACGAACCCGACCTCGCCGCCTCGCTGTCCAACCTCGGGGGCGATCTGTGGAAGCTGGGGCGGCGGGCGGAGGCCGTGACCGCCGCCGAGCGGGCGGTGGCGATGTACCGTCGGCTGGCGGCAGGCAACCCGGACGCCTACGAACCCAACCTCGCCATTTCGCTGTCCAGTCTAGGCGTCCAGCTGTCGGAGACGGGTCGGCAGGCGGAGGCCCTGACCACCACCGAGCAGGCGGTGGCGATGTACCGCCGGCTGGCGGCAGGCAACCCGGACGCCTACGAACCCAATCTCGCCCTTTCGCTGTCCAACCTCGGCGTCCAGCTGTCGGAGACGGGTCGGCAGGCGGAGGCCCTGACCGCCACCGAGCAGGCGGTGGCGATCCGGAGGCGTCTGGCGGCGGTCGACCCGGCGGCCTACGAACCCGACCTCGCCCTTTCGCTGTCCAACCTCGGGGACGATCTGTCGAAGCTGGGGCGGTGGGCGGAGGCCATGACCGCCATCGAGCGGGCGGTGAGGATGTACCGCCGTCTGGCGGCAGGCAACCCGGGCGCCTACGAACCCAACCTCGCCATTTCGCTGTACGTCTTAGCCTCAGTGCGTTTTAGGGGGGAGCAGGATCTCTCCGGTGCGTTGCGAGCCACGAGCGAGGCAGTGGAGATCTACCGCAGGCTCATCCCGATGAGGTCCCACCCGCTTCTCTTTCTCTCGCCTCTGCGTGAGGTGTTGAGCCTGCAGGTAGAGGTGCTCATCGGCCTTGGCCGACTCCAGGACGCGCAGACAGTCCGTGACTGGCTCGCGGCCAACCGCGGCTAACCCGATTCCCACAAATGACCCTTTCTCGGAGCAAGATCAAGAACAGTCGACGGAAGCGGTCCGGGTCGCGGATTCACTGTCACAACTCGTTCTCACTCAAAAGTGGAACCAGGCGTGTTCTGGGAAATGTTTGTGACAGTATCCGGGGTCATGACGGACCCTCTGATCGCACTCATGTCCGAAGCGGACGACGTCGAGCGCCACCCCTGCCCACGCTGTAACGCTCAGCCAGGCTCACCCTGCCGCTCGCGTTCCGGCGCGGTTGCCGGGACCTACCACACCGGCCGCTTCACCAAGGTGCCCCGGCTCGCGAAACTCCTGCGCGTGCCCACCCCCGCCGACCGCGGCCCCGGCCAGCCGTGGCGGCCCGGTACCCCGGCGCCCGCGCCTGTCGATCACGACACCCCGACCGCGGACATCCGCATCGGGTACGCGCGGTGCTCAAGCCTCACCCAGGAACTCCAGTCGCAGCTCGACGCGCTCGCCGGACACGGCATCCCACGGGACAAGATCTTCGCCGAGAAGATCAGCACCCGGATGCGGGTCCGCCCGCAGTTCGAGGCCGCGCTCGCCGCCGCGAGGGAGATCAAGGCCCACGCCCCGCACTGCCGCGTCATCTTCACGGTGAACGAGATGAAGCGTCTGGGACGCGACGCCGCGGAGCTGACCGCGCTCGCCGACCACCTCACCGCCCACGGCCTGGTCCTGGAAATGCTCGCCGGCCCTCTCCAGGGGATGTACGACCCCAGCGGACCGGGGCGCCTACTGTTCGGGTTCTTCGCAGCAATGGCGGAGACGGAACGGGAGAACATCCGGGAGTCCACCCTCGAAGGGCTGGACGCCGCGGCCCGCAAGGGCAAGCACGGCGGCCGACCGCCGGTCATCACCGACGACATGCTGCACACCGTGCTCCGCCGCCGCGCGAACAGCGAGACCGTCGAGGACATCCAGCCCGACCTCCTCATCCCCACTGGCCGCCGCAAGGGACAGAGCCCCAGCCTCTCCAGCATCTATCGGGCGCTGGCCGAGCACGAGAAGACCCAGGCGTACCCGGAGGCCGTCGAAACGGCACACGCCGACTTCGCCGCCCTCCAGCAGCGCGACCGCAGCCCCAAGTAGTTACTCAGCGCTACACACCACCTGGCGGTAGCTATACGAGAACAGGGCCTGCCCGCAGCTCTTCCAACGCGTCCTGCTGGTCCACCTGCACATACTCGGAGCGGCCTTCGGCTCCGCGCGACCAGTTCAACCCGCGACGTACGAGTACGGCGGGTTGAACTGGTAGACGCCGGGTCGGCGCTTCAGCACGATTCCGTGGTCCATGACGTCCTGGTGCGCCGGGTTTGTCGCGGCACGTCCAGGATCGCCGCCATGTCGTCCTGGGTGAGAGGGATCTGCCCGCCGGCCCTCTGACCGGCGATCAGCCGCAGGGGCAGCGCTTCGCCCGCCATTCCGCCCTCACCCACCTCGGAGAGCAGGGCGCCTCCCTGCTGATGTTGATGGGGAAGTCCCAGCACAAGAAGCCGGAGAACGTCCGCCGCTTCCCGTGCCGTCGGTGTACGCGCGGCCGAACCGCAGTCCAGTCCGTGGCCACCGCCGCAGTGACGGCTCCGCCGCCCTGGGGGGCCGGCTCGCAGGGGCGCTGCGAGCGGGCCACGTTTTCTACAGGTCCGGGTGCTCGCCCGGTTCGCAGAGCCGGCGGATCTCCGTCGGCGACAACACGCCGGCATAGGTGCGTACTTCGTCCACGTCGCCGTCGAGGTGGTGGGACCCGCCCTGCCCCGCGCCGTCCCGGCCGACCTGGAGCGCTCGGTAGGCATTCCAGGCGTCGGTCGCGGAGTACGGGGCGCTGTCGGCGAGGGTCCCGTCGACGAAGAGGCGGACCTGGCCGGCCTTGCTGTCGTACTGCACCGCGAGGTGGTGCGTTCCCTCGCCGTAGAAAGCGGTCAACCTGGTCGCCGGTGCCTCGGCGGTGTCGGCATGGGCAAAGACGGCTTCCCAGGTGGTGTCGCTTCCCCGGTAGCGCAGGGTGAAGGCGTCGGCCTCGTCGCCGCCCTGGGCGAGGATCGCCATGTCCTGTTCGGGCAGCCACTCGTGCAGCCGTACCTGGGCCGTGACGGTGTAGCTCCGGTCGGTGTCGACCTGGTGCCCGTCGCTGTCGAGGTAGTCACCGTCGCCGTCGAGCGAGATGCTGCCCTCGCCGGTCAGTGGGTCGGTCGTGTCCAGGTGTGCGTCGCCGGAGAGGATGAGGCTCTGGCTTCCGCCGGCATCCGGCGTGTCGATGTACGACTCGTCGGTGCGCACGGTGTTCATCGCCCAGTACCCAGTGCGCTGCGGTGTGCGGTGGCCGATATCGGCGATCTCGTCGGGCAGCACGATCCGGTCCCAGACGCGGACATCGGCAATGTCTCCGTGCCAGGCGCCGGTCCAGTGGATGCCGTCGTCCTCCATTTCGCGCCCGATCTGCAGGTATCCCTGAGTGCCGTCGGGGACGGCGGCGTCGCCGGATCCGGCGAGGGCGCCGTCGACGTAGAGCTGCGCGGTCCCGGTCACCGGGTTGTAGACGCCGGTGAGGTGGGACCAGTCGCCCGGCATCGGGGAGCCGCCCGTGATGCGGGTCGCCCCGGCCGTCCCGGGGAGGGAGAAGGTGAAGGAGGGCTGTCCGTCCTCGCCGAGCGCCGTGCCCAGAGAAAAGTTGGAGGGTGCCAGAAAGCCGGTCTGGCTGACCGCCGTCATGCCCAGGTCGGTTTCTTCGGGACGGACCCACGCGCTGACGGTGAAGGTCTTGGTGGAGTCCGCGGCGCCGGTCTCGGCCACGAGACCGGCGCCGTAGGAGCCGTCGAACGCGGCGGCACCCACGGCGGTCGTGCCGCTCGGGCCCTCAGCGCCGAAGGTGACGCCCGCCTTCAACCAGGCCGGCGTCCCGCCGGCAGCCGCCTCGGCGCTCATGGAGCCCACGGGGTCGTCCAGCTTCCACCGGGCGACGTCGCCCGCGGGCGAGCCGACCAGGATGGTGTACCGGGTGGGCTCGCTGACGTTCCCCGCCCCGTCGACCGACTGGACCTCCAGGGTCGTCACTCCCGGGGAGGGCGGCGTCAGCCGCACGGTCACCGGCCCACCGCGCTCGTCCGGTCGCGCGGTGGCCGCGACCGCCCCCACACCGAAGGCGTAGCGATACGCGGTGACGTCGGGAGAGGCCGAGGCGAAGGTGAAGGCCGGGTAGCGCCCCACGGCGTCCACCCACTCGTCGCTGCCGAGCGGTATGTCCGACGAGGTGACCTGAGGCGCGGCTGGTGCGTGGCCGTCCTTGACGTACTGGCACCGGCCCTGGTGCAGCGAGTCGCTCCAGGGGCCGTAGCCATCGGCATCTTTGGCCCGTACCCGCCAGCTGACCGGTCCCTCCGGGACCGTGTCCGGAACCGTCCAGGAGAACGCCGACCCGTCGGCCTTGAACGTGGTGGCGGCCCGCAGACGACTCGGCTCTGTGGAGCCCTCGGTGTTCCAGGTGACTTCGAACTGCGCGCTGACCGGATCGCCGTCGGGGTCGTTCAGTACGGCCCTCAGGGTGGGGGAGAACCGCACCTCGGTCGGCGTGACCGCATCACAGGGCCGGTCCCCCGTGGCCAGTTGGTCGAGGGACGGCCGTGCCGGCCGCTGCCCGGACAGCGCGAAGGCCGGCAGCGAGGTGCCCATGGCCATCCCTGCGGCAAGTACGACGGTCAGTGCGCGAAACGTGGTTCTTGGCACGATACGACTCCCGGTCGGTCAGCACGGGGACCCGCGTCATGGCATGGCCGAAACGGGCGGCCCGCCATCCGGCCCGTCCCCCCTCGCAGGTGAAGCACTGTCACCAGCACCCCATCCGCCCCGTCGTGACCTTATCGGCGAGGTGTGACAGCCGCTCCGATTTGCGGACCAGGCGGACCAAGGGGCCGCCGCACGGTGGAAGGTCACCCCGTGACGTGGAGCTGGAGATGCGGGTCGCACGGCTGCCCGTCGCCCATCGGCCGCACCGACTGACCGATCAGGGTCCGGGGTACCGCTGCACCTGCCGCGAAGTCGTCCGTGCCGGTGCTGACGCGCAGCTGCGCTTGGCGGCCATGCCCGCCGAGGCTCCGTACAAGCCTGAGCATGACGGGCCGCACACTCCCTCGCACCGACTTGACGGGGGAAAGCCAGGTTCCGCGGCCTGATGACGTCGGCCGCCGTCTCTGTCCCGTGGCGTGTTCGGTCCCGTTCAGTCCCGCATAGAGAAATGCCAGGTCAGCATGGGTGAACTCTTCTTCCACGGGACTAACGGGACTGAACTCTGGGGTTATCACCTATATATGTACTGTCATGTACACGCGGGCGCGCACATACAAGTAGTGCTCTATGCGGCTCATAACTGACAGTTTCAGTCCCGTCAGTCCCGTGCATCGGGTCCGTAAGCCCCTGACCTGCCGGTATGTGGAACGGGACTGAAACCCTCAGCGGCTGACGGGACTGAACTTCCGACGGCACCGCCCCCCAGGCCAGCTTGCGCGGGGCTGACGGGACTCAACTTTCGGGACACGGCGAAGAAGCGCTTCTGTGGCCGGGTGAGTGGACTACGCTCTGTTTCGCAATGCCGACAGTTCAGTCCCGTCAGCCCCGTTGAGCCCGCACCTCTCCATGAGGCCGTGGCAGGTGGGGCGGACTGGGCGACATGGTTCCAGTACGTATCGCGACAAGGACAGCCGTTGCCCCGTCAGCCCGAACCCCTGCCGACCGGGTCCGCCGCGTCGCCGGACCACGGCGTTGCCGGCCAGGAGACCTCCCAGGACAGGCGGGTGGCCCCGTCCTCAGGAGGCATGACCGTCCGCTGTGTGCCGAACGTGGATGCCGGGCACCGAGTCCATCTTCGAGGACGGTCATGAACGCCGAGCCGGCGCGCTTCGACGCGCAGAGGGCAGCCGAACAGATCCATGAACACAGCCGCAGCCTGTCTCCGGAACAGCCGCTTCTGCCCGCTCAGCAGTCGGACGCCCGCTACCCGGCCGCCGACACCACAAGAGTGTTGCCAGATGCGCTGACCGACCGCGGCAACGCGAAGCTGTTCGCCCGTCTCTACTCCGACCAGTTCCGCTACGTGGTCGGCATGGGATGGCACTCCTGGAACTGCTACCGATGGAAGCTGACCGGCGGCGAGGAGGCAGCGGTCTGGGCGGCCGGCGACATGGCGGAGAGCTTCGCCGAGACCGACCCGAAGGGCCGCTTCAGCAACCGGGAAGTCGCTGCGCACCGCAAGCGCTCGGAGTCCACGGCCGGAGTGAAAGCGATGCTGTTCCAGGCCCAGGCAGCCCCCGGCATGCGCCTGGACCCGCAGGTCCTGGACGGTGATATCTACGCGCTGTGCACGCCGGGCGGGGTCGTCGACCTGCGTACCGGGAAGCTCAGCGACCCGGACCCGCTGAACGACATGCACTCGCGCGCCACCCAGGTCGCCCCCCGGGACATCCCGATCCCGCGGTGGAAGAGGTTCCTCAACGACACCTTCGGTGAGGACGAGCAGGGACTGGAGACCACCCGCTTCCTGCACCTGCTGCTCGGCTACTCCATCACCGGCGACGTCGGCGCCCAGGTCCTGCCCTTCCTCTACGGCACCGGCGCCAACGGCAAGTCGGTCCTGCTGGAGGTGATCACCCAGATTCTGGGTGACTACGCCAATGCCGCGCCGCCGGGCTTCCTGATGGAGAAGGGGAAGTTCGCCGAGCACAGCACGGAGCTGACGGAACTGCACGGCCGGCGGATCGTGGTGTGCAGTGAGCTGAAGCAGAACGACAAGTTCAATGAGTCCCGCGTCAAGCTCCTGACCGGCGGCGACAGGATCACTGCCCGCCGTATGCGGCAGGACTTCATGACGTTCCGGCCGACGCACAAGCTGTGGCTGCTGGGCAATCACCGTCCCGAAGTCGGCACCGGCGGGCACGCGTTCTGGCGCCGTATCCGTCTCATCCCGTTCGAGCGGACCGTCCCGAACGAGCTGAAGATCGACAACCTTGCCGCCGAGCTTGTCCAGGACGAGGGCCCGGGGATCCTGCAGTGGCTGATCGAGGGCGCCCGCCTCTACCTGACCACCCGAGACCCGCTGACCGGGCCGGACTCCGTACGGATGGCGACCGCGGCGTACGAGACGACCGAGGACCACATCGGCCGTTTCCTCACCGAACGCTGCACCCGGTGCGCTGACGGCCGTCCGAATCCGGACCTGCGTGTCGAGCAGAAGCTGCTGTACGAGGTGTACGGCCGCTGGTGCTCGGAGGAGATGATCCGCCCGTCGACGAGCCGGGCTTTCGCCGGCCGTATCCGCCAGGAGCTCGGCCTGACCTCACCGGCGGACATGATCAAGAACAACGCGACCAAGCTCTACCCGGGCCTTGCACTCCTTGCTGAGGACTGTGACGGAGAAGGAGCACCGTCATGATGACGACTGGCACACGGTGGCCTGGGGAAGAACGACCGTACGATGGGTGGTGCTTTCGTCAGCAGTTCCGCTCGTTCCACCGAAGGAGCGACGGAATGAATGCAAGACCTGTCGGCGGGCAGCCGGCCGCAGACAACCAGGAGGCGAAGTGAGCGCGATCCCACGGGAAGGCGATCTCGCCCAGGAAGCCGAAGTCGTCTGGCTGGAGAGCACCGAAGACCTCGACTACGTCCGCCAGGCCCTCGACAAGGTCACCACCCGCCGGGGCAAGCCCCGCTACGAACGCGACGGCCGGCTCGTCGGCTACACCAACCTCGCTCCCACCGCGCCGCGGCTCCCGGACAGCGGCCTGTTCCCCCGACGCACGTTCTACCTCCTGCCACACGACCGTCCTAACCGGCCCGACGACCCTGACGGTCCCTACGCGGTCGGCTCGCCCCTCGAAGCCGTTGACCCCCGAACCATCGACGTGGGCAAGACCGGCGCCAAGACTGCCCGGTCCCAGGCCACCGCGCAGATACAGGCCGCTTCCACCTGAGACTGAGTGCCGCTTCGGGCTGCCCCGAGGCGGCACCCCTGCGTACGTGGCCAGACCGCCGCCGTGAAGAAGGTCTTTGCGGCACGTAGTGCATGAGTTTGCCGGGTCGGTCGCGTTCGTAGCGGCGTATGACGTGGCCGTTGGCCCGGTCGAGATGACTGAGCCGGGCCAGGCCGAAGCGGACCAGCATGCGGTGCACAGTGGAGGGCACCAGGCCCACCAGGTGAGCGATGCGGGCCGGTCCCCACCGCCGTGTGAGGCGGACCTTGATGATCCGGCGTTCGGTCCGGGTCGGCGTGCGCCGAGGACTGTGGCGGGGCGGCTGGAACGGTCGCTCATCCCCGCCTCACCGAGTTTGCGGTATCGCCCGGCCCGCCGCTGGGTTGTGGTCGGCGAGACCTGGAACCGCTCCGCTGCCTGGCGCAGAGCCCATCCGTCATCCATCACGCAGCGGGCCAGCCGCAGACGTCCGGTCTCGGTCAGAGGTGCATTACGGTGGGGCATGAGGGCCTTTCGGGCTGGTGTAGACGTCGCAATCCACACCGAACCCGGAAGGCCCTCATGCGTTCAAGATCACCAAGCCGAGACCTGCATCACCGTCCACAACCTCCCTGGACAGAACACCTAGGGCCTGCCCGACCCGCCCGTGAGGGCCCGAGGCCTGTGGACAAGCGGAAAGGCTGGGCAGGTCAGAGGTCATTCCACGCCCGACAACAGAAACACCGACCCGCTCATGCGAATCCATCACTTGCTAACTGAGCCAGTGGATTCAGGAGGTGTCTCGGGCCATTGTATATTTCGAACTTTATGACCCGGCAAACGGAATCGGATCACCTTCCAAAGGAAGGTGATCGCGGTAGTACTCTGACTCGAGCCAGTCCTCCTTGACGAGCAGAGGCCTCGACATTCGCACGCCATCGACCTCCTGTGAGCGCAGAAGGACCCCCAGGTCAGTCAAAGCCAGGGAGCCATCGGAGGTGTACAACAAGCAACCTCCGTATTCGGCGGCGTAGTCGAGGAGGAATTGGTGCGTCTGCTCAGGGTCGTGGCCGGCTAGTGCGAAACCTTCCAATAGGACCTGCGGGCCCATGGCTGCATTCAAAGCAATGCACGCAAGGCTGCCTGCGTCGTAGAACGCCTGTACCCCGTTGGCGAACTCTTCTTGTTCGTAGGGACCATCCGTCACTTTCTGTGCCTCTGATACTCCGAGCGCTGCGGCGACCTCAGCTGAGGTCATCCCGTACCGCAGGGGCCCGATTCCAGCTCCAGGAATGAGCTCCCAGTGCTCCCGGCTTTCGTTTCCACTCACGTAACCCGCCCCTTCGAGTAGCCACCCGGCTCAGCGACATGCTTGAGACAAGGCAACATAGTGACACTCGGAGTGGCCGAGCACCAACTGGGGCGCTCGGCCACTCCGTGATTTCTGTATGGTCAATCTACGGCATGATTGCCCTACCTTCCACCCATTCCCACTTTACCGTTGCCGTAGGTCCACTCATTAAAACCTCCCCGTGCATTCGGCCAGTGTACCGTCAGTTCTCTCTTGCCCAGAACTCTGTTCAGCACGGCATCGCAACCGAGTGGCTGCCTGCATGGCCCTGCTGGGTTATTGATATAGATCTCGGCTTTTTTGATGTCGTCCCTGATCATGACCGCAGCAAATTTCTGTTCTGCATCACTAGCGCGAGCTGACGTCGATGCGCCCTTCGTGATGCCCAATTGCTGGAGTCTTCCATTGAGAATATCTATCAATTTCTTGTCGAGTACCTTATTGCCGCTCTGGACGCTGTAGATGCTTCCCTTGCTGGTAATCCCAAGTCCATTGGTGGGCCCACCCGCTTTATACACGTTTCGCTTAATTGCGTCCTTCAGGGCTTTCAGCGTTTGTGTAACAGAAAAAGCTTCCTCGCCGGCTCGTGCTCCTGCTAGGAGACGGCTTGGGCCACCGGGGGTCCAAGGTATGACCTGATCGCTGGGCGTTAGGTAATCGCACCGCCCGTCGACCGTACACATGAGTTGCGGCTCGGGGGGGTCCATAAGGAGCGCTGATTTAAAGAGGCGGTAGACGACGCGGGCCACCGGCTGAACGAGCCGGAGTGGAAGGTCCGTGATACCCGGACCTGTGGGTGGCTCGGGCGACGGTGCTGCTCCAGGACTGGGGCTCGGTGTCGTACCGCTGCTGCTCTGATGGCAGGTGTAGTAGCAGCCGTTCGGGCCGGTACCCCCGATGGGCTTGCCGAGATCTTTTCGCTGCTTGCCTGTGCGGTTCATGCTGTGGCCGGTGCCGTCATCGAGATACAGGCCAGTGGGGTCGGAGAAGGTGGCAGGGTTGTTGTTGCTGTACGTGTAGCCGTTCATCTGCTGGGGGTCGGCTACGTCCAGGACCGGGTCGATGGAGATGAAGCGGCCGAGGTCGGCGTCGTATTCGCGTGCGCCGAGGTGGGTGAGACCGGTGGTCTTGGTGTCGTTGGTGCCGCCCACGAAGCCCTTGGTGCCGGGCCAGGTGGCGGGTGCCGGGCCGCGCTCTCCGCCGAAGGGAAGGGAGCGTCGCTGGGTGATGGCAAGGTCGGTGGCTTGGATGGCGAGTTCGCCGGTGCCGTGGTGATCGGCGATGGTGAAGGCGAAGGTGCCGTCGTCGTTGCGGATGGCTGTCTGGCCGCCGCCGAGGTCGAAGTACCGGGTGGCCTTGGCCTTGGTGGCGCCGGTGGGAAGGGTGACTTCGGTGTTCCCCAGGTACAGGGTGGTCTCGGTCGGGGTTCGGCCTATGAGCCGGTTGCCGGAGGCGTCGTAGAGGTAGCTGGTGGTCTTGCCGCTCTTGGTGACAGTTTCCAGGTGGCCCTCGACGTCCCAGGTGAGCGACTGGCCCGGGCGGGTGATGGTGTTCCCGCTCGCGTCGTAGGTGTAGTTGTCGGTGCTGCTTCCGGCAGGGCCCGTGACGGTCCGTGAGGTCAGGCGGTGCGCGTGGGGTGAGCCGGGGGTGGGGTAGGAGTAGGTGTCCTTGACGTCCTTTGCCGCGTCACCCGCTATGTCGTGCTGCGTCTGGGTGGCACGATTGCCGGCCTTGTCGTAGGTGAAGGACTGCCAGTACGGGGCTGGGCCGCCGGTCTTGTCTGCGGCGGGTGTGGCCACGCAGGTGTCGACGGGCTGGGCCCAGGCTTCGGTGAGACGGCCGAGGTAGTCGTAGGTGAAGCACTGGTTGTCCGTGCCGGTGGTGGTGGCGTCCGATACCGAGCGGACGTTTCCTGCTTCGTCGTAGGCGTAAACGGCGTAGCGGTCGGATCCGGACTGGCCCGTTCGATCCACGCGGGAGGTGGCCAGGCGCTGGGTTCCCGGTTCGTAGGAGTTGGTGACTTCTGTGATTTTGCTTCCGCCACTCAGCCCCATCTGGAACTGCAGAGGCTTGCCGGTGTTGCTGTAGCTGCTGACGCGCGAGGTCATGCCCTCCCCATAGACGGTTTCCGGGCGCAGCGTGGCGTTGTCGTAGGTGTAGTTGACGGAGCCGCCTGGCAGTGAACCGGCTGCGGAGTAGGCGAAGGAAGCGATCAAGCCGGAGGTTTGGAAGGTTGTTCCGGTCTGGTAGGTGCCCTGGAGGGCGCCTTCGACGGCAGGGATGACAACGGCGGTCCGGGTGGGCCGGTACAGCTCGTCGTACTGGGTGATCTTTGATGTGTAGGGCTGCCCGTTCACATAGCGGGTTGATTCGGCGAGTTGTCCCTTGGCACCTGTGACGGTGTCGTAGACCTGCTTCGTCCGCAGGGTTCCGGTGGCGGACTTCTCGCGTACCTCGGTCTGGCGGCCGAGGTTGTCGTAGACGTAGGCGAGTCCGGGGACGTCGGTACGCGAGCCCTGGACGAACGTCACCTGGCCACGGTCGTCGTACTTCGTGGTCGTGGTGCCCTGGTCCGGGTCAGTCGCCGAATCCTTACGGCCCAGCTGGTCGTAGGTGTACGTCCAGTTGTTGCCGGCGGGGTCGGTTACCTCGTCCAGTTCATTGCGCGGCGTGTAGTGGTAGAAGGTGCTGTCGTAGGCAGCGGTAGCGGCACGGGTGTGGAGCTGGCGCAGTTCCGTGGTGTTGCCGCGTGCGTCGCTGAGGGTGGTGGTGGCTGTGCCGCCGACCGGTGGGATGACAGTGACACGGTCCCCGCCGTAGATGGTCTTGGTGGTGCTGAGGATCTGGCCTTCATCACCGTTGCCGGCCATCTCCTGGGCCTGTACGGCGCGGTTCAGCCCGTCGTACGCAACAAGCATCTGGGTTTCGACCGAGAGCGCGTTATTCGGCTCGAAGAGCTCGGTACTGGCCGCGTCGGTGACGTAGTACGGCGCAAAGGCCCGGGTCGCGAGGCCACGTTCGTCGTAGAAGGTGTCCGTGAGGATGCTGCCGCCATCGGGCCCGGGTTCCTGGGTCTGGCGGCTTCGGAGAAATCCGTCGAACAGTTCGTAGGTCGTGATCTGCCCGCCGGTGTTGTTCAGCGACTTGGTTGTGACCGCGACCGCCTTGCCCTCGGCGACCGTGTAAACGAACTCTGCGGTGGGCGTCGACGTATTGCGGCGATTGGCTGCCCAGACCTTGGTCGTCCGTCCCAGTGCGTCGTACGCGTACTGGGTGACGTTGTTGTTCGTGTCGGTCTGCTTGGCGACAAGCCCCCGCGCCGGGTCGATGTCCGTGGTGGTGGTCTGCGCTGTTGTCGCGTCGGAAGCCTGGGCTGGTGGTGTGGTCACCTTCGCCTGAGTAGCGAATCCGGTGGCGGGCGTGTACGCGGTCGTGGTGATGCGACCGTCCGTACGGGCGGTCCGGACCGGGGTGCCGTCATCCGTGACCGTCACATTCGCGGTCAGGTCGGTCACCGTCAGCTGCCGGCCGTAGCTGTCGAACGTGCCCCCGGCTTCGAGATAGGTCGCCTTCGTACCGTCATGGCTCTTCAGGGTGGCGATGGCAGTCACGTCCCCCTTCGTGGGGACGGCACCGTAGGCGCCACCGTCGTAGACCGAGCGGACGTCGCTCAGGACGTCCTTCTTCCGGTCGACGGACGCGTCACAGGCCTTTGCGACCGTCTCCACGCGAACCGGCATGCTGAGGATTGCGGTGGCCGCATCGCCAGCGTAGGTGGTACGTGTGCATGTGTTGTCAATCGAGGTGGAGTCGTCGCCGTAGTCGTCGGCTTCGATCACGCGGCCGGCAACGGTGTCGTGCTTGGTGGCCGTTGCGGTGGTGCGCCACTTGGTGCCTGCACCCGCGTCCAGCGACGTCCAGGTCTTGCTGCTGGAGATACCGGTGAAGTTGGAGGTGACGGTGCCCCAGTCCCGGACCTTCTTCGCGGTCTGCTGGTACCAGGGACGGCTGATCGTCTTGCCGAGAACCTTGCCACCGGGCTTGTCGAAGGTCATCGTCTTGTAGCCGAAGCCTGCAACGGCTTCGTGGTCGGTGATGGCTTCGCCTTCGTCCGCGTCCGGTGTGACGGAGACGGACTTGGTACCTCCAGCAGCGTCCTTCCGGTCGCCGTTCATGCCGCGCAGGAAGTAGCTGTCCTGCTGGGTCTTCATCTCACCGGTGCCGCCCTGCCCACCGGTCCTGACCCTGACGTGCTCGTAGCCACGCCACTGGGACCAGGTCTTCTCCTTCTCCTTGGTCAGCCCGTCGTCATCGTCGTAATGCCAAGCGGCATCGCCGATGTAGTCGTACTGCGTGACTTGGTCAGGCGACTTCCCTGTACGGTCCGTTTTGGTCACCGATGTGGTGACGTACTTGTTGAACCACTGAAGGTTCGCGCCATCGGTGCTGTCACCGCCGATGTACTGCGGGAAGCACCGAGTGGTGTTCGTCTCGGGGGTCGGCAGACCACTCCAGTTGCACGTCGGCTCGGAGTAGTTGGCACTGACCTTGCCGCCCGACTCATCGGAGATCGTGAAGAGGCGATCCTTGATGAAGGGGGCGTAGCCGTCCCCAGTCTTGTCGAGGCGGTTCGCAAGCTGTGTATAGGTGAACGTGGTCTTCGGCAGCTTGATGGTCGGCGTTGCCGATTCACCGGTGTGCTGAATGCTGTCCAGCAGCAGCTGGTAGTCGACATCCGCCTTACCCCAGTGGTGTTCGAACGCCCAGGAGTCGACCTTGCCGGGGGTCCCGTCGGCCTTGAGCACCTGAGTCCTGATGCCGGTCAGCCGCTTGCGGGTCCAGAAGGACGGGGAGAGCCGGCCGCTGTCGCAGCTGCTGGCAGCCTTGCAGTTCAGGTCCCAAGGCGTGTCGTACCAGTAGCTGGACTTTGAGTCGATCGTGTCTTCTTCGCAGGTCACGCCGGTCTGTGGAAGGCAGCGCTCTGCGTTGTCGAAGATAACCTGGGCCAGCGGCTTGGCGTAGGTGTCGTTGGACCGCAGGCCGTAATTGATGTTCTTGAGGTACCCACCGCGGACGTACGTGGTGTCGTCATCGGCCTTCAGATTGCGGCCGTAGGAGTTTTGCTCCTTGCCGTACTGGTAGGTCATGGTGTTGCCGTGGGCGTCGATGACCAGGTCGAGGTTCCACCGCCATGCCTGCTGGCACCAGGACTCGGCGAAGGTTGCGCCGTGGCACTTCTCGTCGGTGTTGTTCCCGAAAACTGGGACGGTCCACGTTGAGTCTGTGGCCGCCTTGCCCGCAGCCCATCCCGGGGGATGGTTGTAGCCGAAGTAGTAGCGGGTTCCATCCGGCGTGGTCAGTCGCCAGTACTCGCCGTCGTTGTCGCCGTTCTCCTTCTTGGTGTCGAAGAGACGGACGATCTTCGTACCGTCATCGTTCTTGAACCTGAAGGCGTTGGCACCGTCCGGTACAAGCTCGCCACCTGAGCCGTTGAACGAGATGAACGCGTTGTCGTAGGACCAGCACAGGTCGCCGGGCTTGCTGCCGTCAGCGTTCTTCACACCGTCGTCCGCGCACGGCTTGTAGCGGCGCTCGATGGACCCGGACGACAGGTCGAAACCGTCTCCGACCCAGGAACCCTGGTTGTTCGTCCCGCCGGTACGCCCGTCGATGGCGCCCGAGGAGTAGGAAAGGCCGACGCTCGGCTTCATGCCGCCCGGTACATCGGGAACCTGGAAGTCGTAGGACCAGTTGAAGTCACCGGAGTTGAGGCTGGTGCTCCATGTCGAGGAGGGCGAGAGAGAGGTGGCCTTGTAGTCGCCCTTGTCTCCCTCTGTTGTTGCCGTGGCTGCCAGGACCGTGGGTGCGACTGTCTGGAGTGCGACGGCGCTGGCGGTCAGCGTCTGCTGAGCGCTGTCGCGGACTGCGGCGACCGGCTTGGCGACACGGCACTTCTCCTGCTCAGGTGTTGTCAGTGCGCAGGAAGGCAGCTCAACCAGGTGCATGCGGGAGGCATACGAGCCGCCGAAGGACTGGGCGAAGGAGGAGTAGTCGACGGAGACATCGACCGGTGTTTCGCCCTTGCCGGCTGAGGCAGGAACCTTCGGGGCGAGGGTGAAGAGCAACCCCTTCACCCCTGCCCGCTTGGCGTGCTGGGAGTCGAGGATTCGTGAGGTGACACTGCTCGGATCAGCGGCCTCGCTGGCCGCGCCGCTCTTCGTCTTGCTCTTGCCCGCCACGCCACTCGTGGCACGCGCGAGCCCGATCGGCTGCCCCTGCGGCGAGGCGAACCGCTTCGCGCCCTTGGCACCCTGAGCCGGAAGCGCTGTGGTGACCTGGGTGGGCTGCGGCAGTTTGGCCCGAGGAGCCTTCTCCGGTACCCGGGAGCCCGTGTACTGTGCACGCGGCTTGACCTTGCCGGTCTTGCTGCCTGCGACGGGCTTCTCCGACGACGGCGCCCCCGGCAGATTGCTGGCTGCGACGGATACGGGCGCCGCTACACCCTGCAGCAGGGACGCGATGAGGACGCTGGATAGCGCGAGTGATGTTCTGCGGAGCAGCCGGGCCCCGGGGGTGGCTTTCATAAGTGGCGTGTCCATCGCTGTTGGGCGCCCGGCCACCTATGTGAGCCGAGCGCAGAAGATGAAGTGAAAATCCGCAAGAGCGCTGGTCGTATTGGGTGGGCGGGCCCGCGTGGGCCCGCCCACCCGATACGAGAGACTTCAGAAGCGGTTACCGCTGGGAACCTCGGTCGGGATGTCGAAGAGGGTTCCGTTCAGCTGCTGGACCTGGCTGTCGTCCAGGGCACCCTGGAACGCCCACACATCGTCCACCGAGCCAGCGAAGTAGCTGCCGGGCAGGTCTTCCTTCGCCCGGCCGATTTGCACGGACTTCGCAGCCTTGAAGCTGAGCGCGTCCTCTGCCAAGGACCCGGGGATCTCACAAGCAGGTTCGCCTGCCCCCTCGTCGCTGTCCGCACCACTGCAGACCGCGGTCTGGATCTGGCCGTTGACGTACAGGCGGAGCTCCTTGGCGAACCCGTCATACACCACTGCCAGGTGATTCCAGCTGGTGACATCGTTGAACGCGGTGTTGCTCACGGCAGTCACCGTGGCCCCCGTGGTGCTGTCCTTGTCCGGAACGGACAACACCCAACTGCCGAGCCCCTCAGGATTCTTCGGATCAGGTTGGAAACGGACCTCGAACGAGCTGCGGTTTGTGCCCTCGGCACTCATCACGACCATGCTGTGGTCAGGCACTGCTGCCGCCTGAGCCCAAGCCGTCATGGTGAAGCTCACCCCCGTATCGACGGGCATCGTCGAGGTTGCCGCGTAAGCACTCTCACCATCGAGTTCCAGGCCGCTGTTGTCGATCTGCCCCGACCCCAGCCGCGCAGATCCGTACAGACTCATGGGCCTGTTCTCCGGCGTCGCATCGGCCACCGTCGGCGGGAGGGTGCTCGTTGCCTCTTCGAACTGCCAGCGCCCCTCGATCACCGGGCTCTGACGGAACATCTGCTGGACTTCTTCAGCAGAGACCGGCCGGTCGTACAGACGCACGTCATCGATCTGCCCGGGGAAGTACTCGATGAGCCTGCCGCCGTCGACGCTCAGTGCTCCGACCTGGACGTTCCCACCAGCGTAGAAGGGCTCGGCCGGGGCAGCGACGCTGCCGGCCTTGGCACCGTTGACGTACAGAGTCAGCGTCTGCGCTACCTGGTCGTGGACCCCGACCAGGTGTACCCAGTCACCGGCGTAGGCCTTGGCCCCCTCCGGTTGAAGAGCAGCGATCTGGGAGGCGCCCACCGCATCGTCCGAGAACTGCTTGAAGCCCCATCGGTTGTAGGTGTTGGAGTAGTACAGCTCGTAGCCGGGCCGGTTGGTGCCCAACTGCGCCACGACTGTGGCCGCCCCGTCGGGAAGACGGTCGAGCTTTGCCCACGCCGATACGGTGAAGGGGCGCTGGGTGTCGGTGTGCGGGGCGGCGGTGCGGGCGTAGCCCGTCGTGCCATCCAGCTGCAGGGCGTGGCCGGCGAGGCCTGCGGCTCCGAGCTGGGCACCGCCGTTGAGCGCCAGTGGCTGGGTATCGGCGTGTCCGACCACCTCGGTCGTCTTTTTGGCCTCGGTCTCGTTTTCGGCCTTGGGCTGATATTCGGGCTCGTCCAGCGGGAAGACCGTACGGGCCGTTCGGCCGTTGCCTATGGGCTCGAGCCGGTACAGGTTTGCCACTTCCGCGGCGCTGATCGGCTTGTCGAAGATGCGCAGTTCATCGATGGTGCCGGGAAAGAACGACTTCAGGACGCCGTCGTACTTGCCGGCACCGATCTGCAGCCCGCGGCGTGCATCCCACGCCGTCGTGTACGGGGTGGAGCCGGCCAGCGTGCCATTGACATACAGAGACAGCGCCTTGTCCACGCCGCTGTAGATCCCGACAAGGTGCGTCCACTCACCAACGGCCACGCCGCCTGGGTCAGGTGCCATTGCTCTGATGATGGAAGCGTTCGGCGTGTCCGAGGAGAACTGATTGAAGACCCACCGCGTCTTTTCCGCGGAGTAGTAGAGCTCGAATCCTGGTGCATAGTTGCCGGGCTGCGCTGCGATGATCGCAGCGTTGTCGGGAATCTTGTCAAGTTTGACCCAGGCCGAGACGCTGAAGCCGTTCGCCGTGTTGATGGTCGGGATATCGGTTGCCGCATATCCGGTCGCGCCGTCGAGGTGGAGGGCGGTTCCCTTCTTGCCCTCCACCTCGGGGGTCGCCCCACCGTGGAGAGTGGCGACGCGGGCACCGGAGCTGCCTTCGGCCTGGCCTGCCGCGGCGTCGTCGTCCATCTCCCACATAGCCCTCTCGGGCTGGCCGGCACTTACCTTGAATTGGTACGTATAAGGAGCGCTGGCACGGCCCGATCCGTCGATCGCCTGGGCCATGATGAAGTTCACTCCCACCTTGGACGGCAGTAGTTTGATCGACTTTGCCGCCCCAGCTGATGTGGCCACTGTGTTCTTCGGGGACGGGTCGGTATTGATGCCGTACCAGTACTTGGTGACATCAGAGTCCGAGCCCTTGAGCTGGAACGTTCCGTACTTGCCTACGCCGTCGAACCAGGGATCGTCTTCGCCACGTATTGACTCGGGATAGTCGGACGACGTGATGGTCGGAGTCGCAGGAGCTGCCGCGTCGTATGTGAAGTAGCAGCTGGTGGCGCTGCCTGCGTTGGACCAGGGTGAGTACTGCGCCCCGTCGTAGGTCCGCACATACCAGTTGATCTGTGTCCCGTCCTTGGGCAATACGGACGCAGGCAGGGAGATATAGAACTGCGAGCCCGATGCTTTGAAAGTGGTCAGTGCGGGCTTCCACCGTGCGATGAGACCCTTACCGTCCTTAGTATCCCAGCCTGCCCGGAACTGAACGGCAACCTTGTCACCGTCAGGGTCGGTGACACCATTGGCGTAGATCACTCCGAGAGTGCGCACCATCGGCGGCGACGCGCTCGGACTCTTGCACGCCCCGCCATACTGCATCGTCAACTGCGACATCTTGACCTGGGCCGGCGGCCGGTTGTACTTCACCCGCAGAAACGCCTTGTTTGAAAACCGCTTCCACGCGTACCCGTCCGACTCGCTTGCCGCACGTAGCCCGAACGTCATCGTCGACGACCCGGCGTTGGCGATCTCCTGGACCGCGGACTTCACATCGAACTCTGCATCCTTCGCTGAGCAACCGTCGTACCCGTACGCAAAAGACGAAGATTTCAGTTGCTTAATCCAGAAACCAGCCGCATTCTGTGAGTTCCATGTGGTCGCGGACGATATGTCTTTCGTGCGCCACAGCTCGACGCTCCGGGCGGAACAGGAAGCAGACCACGTGTTACGCACGACGAACTCTGCGGAAAGGATCGTCTTGCCCGCGAACTTGGACGTGGGAATCCGGTACAAAAGCCGCTTAGTATCGTTCGGCTGGCAATAGGCCCAGTTGCAGTAACCCATCCCCGCAGTGGACTCGCCGTTGAACTTCCACTGCGGGGACGACGCCCAGTACTTCGACGCCATCGTCCACCCCGAGGCCAGCGGCGTATCGAACTGGGGATCGATGAACACCGGATACGCCGTGTCCGCCCCACGAAGAACGTCCGAGTCCGGCGTCAGTACCAGCTCGTCACCCTCGGCCGGAACAGCCACCTCGACCTGGGCCAGCTTCCCTGACTCGGTCGCACCCGGCTCCTCGCCCGCAGCAGGCGAAGCCGCTGCCAATGCCCGCGACGCGGAACCACTCGCGGCCGCGCCCTCACCGGGAACACTCGAGTCCCACATCATCGGCCTCGGCGCCTCGAAAACCGTCCCGCCGGCACCCTCGTCCACCGCCCGCACGCCACCCTCACTCGTGCGGACGACATCGAGCCCCTGCGCATCCAGCTTCAGCCGAACCTCCGAGAGCCGAGGATCGGCAGCCGCCTCCGCCGAGTTGACCACAAGCAACTGCGTGTAGCCGGTCTCCTGCGCCTCCATGCGCAGATCCACCCCAGGAAGCACATCCTGATACGTAGCGAGCGCACCACTGAGAACCGGCTTCGGCAGCACACCGGGCCAGGTCAGCGACAGCTCACGGCCAGCCTTCGTCATCCGCACCAACGGCGCATCGCCACCACCGGAGAACTCAAGCCCCACCGCAGCCGCCTTCGGCGCAACCGTTCCCTTCTCGGTCACTGCCAGGTCGGTGTCCACCGGCTTCCACCGACCATCCACCCGGGTCCGGACCGGCCGCAGATACTCACGCGCTTCCAAGCCGCCGTCAGTGGTCGCGAAGACATCACTGGTCTCGCTGCGCATCGATGTCACCTCAACGGGGACGCCCGTTCGCCGGGCTTTCGCCTGGGCGGCTTCGACGCTCGCCTCGCCCGATGAGGTGGGCTCACCCTCCTCCTGGAGCGCAGCGGCCTGGCCGGCAGGGGGAGGTGCTGCGAAAGCAGTGTCCGGCCCCAGACCAGCAATCACCGCCAGACCCAAGACACCCGTCAACACCCCAGTACTGCCGCGCGATCGGATACGCGCCCACATAGCCCCACCCTAGAAAAGTCACATTGTGAGAATTCCCTGAAGATGGGAACCAGGTGTGACCCTAGGCAGGGAAATCACAGACAGGCAGAGGAAGGATCTTGGGCGCACAACCCAAAACGCCCTTCTCGTCTGTGTTTCGCGTCACGGTTGTACATGGTTAGCCCTTTATTTAGTCAAATATTGTATGGGGCATCAGATTCCATTGGCTTCCTTCAGGCCTCGGCGTTCGTGACCACCCTCATGACTCAGATCACCCGCTTCCAGGGCACACCCGACAACGTTGCCGAAGCCGTCGCCGCCCGCGTGGCACGCTCCCGGTTCCTCTACGAGGGCGGCCACCGCTACGTCGTCCTCATGGAGGAATCCGTCCTGCGCTTCCGCACCGCCGACCCTGAGGCGATGCGCGGGCAGCTGCGCCACCTCCTGGCGGTGATGCAGCTCGCTTTTGTTTCGTTGGGGATTATCCCGTTCACCGCGCAGCGCACCGTGTGGCCGCTCAAGGCGTTCTACGTCCATGACGGCACCATGGCCGTGGTGGAGACGCTGACAGCGGAGATCAAGGTGACGCAGCCGCGCGAGCTCGCCGACTACGCGAAGGCGTTCGCCGGCCTCGCGGAGATGGCGGTCTACGGGGACACGGCCCGAGCGCTCATCCGGGCCGCGATCGACGCCTTGGAGTGAACTTCCGCAATTCTCCGCAACTTCGTTGAGTGCGCGGACCGTGCGTGCGTAGCGTCGACGGCACCGACGGACCACCAGCCGGAGAGGCGGGGCCCCTTGCGCGCACACCCCGAGAGCACCGCCCCGGCCCTGGAGGGCCGCGGACTCCAGTCGCCTGCCTACGGCGTCCCCTCCCCAGCCCTGCTCGCCCGCGCGGACCGCGGCTTCGCCAGGTTCCTCGGTCAGCACGACGAGGACCAGAAGGACGGAGATGGCGGCGAGGACCCAGCGTTGATCGCCGGCCACCCGCACCCGACGCTCCCGGCAGCGAGGACCGCCATGCACACCAGCACACTCACGGTCCTGCACGACCCCGACGGACTGATCGAAGCAGAGCTCCCCCAGACCGCGCACCATACGAGTGCCTCATCAAAGCCGTCCTCGCGTGGGCCGGCTCGGACACACTCACGACCGCGAATACGAGCAGATCGCCTCCAGCTGACCGGTCACGCCCGCGCGTCGCCTCCGACGTCCGCCGCCGCGCCGACCAGCTCCCGATGGACAGCGGACCCAAGGCGCTCGCCGACGTCATCCTGCGCGAGACGGAAGACCAGCTTTTCGTAAAACTGGAGGGCAACGTGCGCTGCGTCCAGAACCGCGCCCGGATGGTGCGCGCCCTCTACGAACGCCTCGACCGCCTCACGGAGACCACGCCACCAGGAGGATCCAGTGCCCTACCCGCAACTGCTCACCCCCGAGGAGAAGCTCGCCGACGCGAAGAGGCTGTTGAGCCTCCCGCGTATCGTCGTGATCTGCGGCTCCACCCGCTTCATGACCGAGATGACCGAGGCCGATCTGCGGGAAACCAAAGCCGGAAAGGTCGTCGTCAAACCAGGCTGTGACATGAAGTCGCCGCACGAACTCTGGTCCGACCCTGTCGAGGCCGAGGCGCTGAAGGTTCGACTCGACGATCTGCACCGAGCGAAGATCCGGCTCGCTGATGAGGTGCTCGTAGTCGGCGACTACATCGGAGACAGCACCCGAGCCGAAATCGCCTACGCCCGGTCGCTGGGCAAACCCGTGCGGTTCACACACCCCGAAGTCGACCCTGAAGCCTGACCGCCCGCTGCCACCTCGACAACCAGGGCCGGCAGCCCGCCGCCTGACCGTCTCGCGGTGGCTTGACCGCCGCCCACCCCAGGCCGCACATGTGTGAGTGGCCCGGCAGAGAAACGGTCGGATGTCAGAGCATGGTGAGCTGCTCATGCTCGGGCATGTCGAAGTGCGTGATCCGTCCTTCGTGCCCCATCTCCTGCAGCTCCCTGGCTTCCTGGGCGCTGCGGACCAGGGCGTGTTCTTCCCTCGTCCGGGACGAGGTTGCCAGCAGGGAGGGGCATGGGCGCACGATTCCGTACAGGGAACGGCGTCGTCTGTCCTGCGTGTACAGCGGTACTCCGCAGGCGTACACCGGGTCCATCAGCAGCTTCTCGGGGATCTGCACCCACAGCTTCTCCTCGCGCCGGGCCCGCTCGGCCACCGCTGCGAACAACTCCGCGATCTGCTGCTTCGACAGCCTGGCCCACCACGCGTTCGCCGCCTCCACAGCCTGACGCTCCCGCTCCTCCCGCTCGGCCTGCTCCCGAGCGAGACGCTGCGCCTCCGCGGCCTTCTCCTGGGCACGACGGGCTTCCTCCTCGGCCCACCGTCGGCGCCACGCCTCCATACGGATACGGGACTCTTCCTCCTGCTGCTTATTCCGTCGAGCGGTTTCCTCCGCCTTCCGGATCCGTTCCTTCTCCTCCAGCTCCTTCCGCTGGCGTTCGGCGGCCTCCTCCCGCAGGCGCTGGCGCTCCTCGCGTTCCTCTTTTGCCGCTTCCTGGCCCTGCCGCATCAGCTCGTGCCGCGTCTGGCCGTCGGCCGACTGCAGGGATGTCCACCACCGGCCCCGACGGAACCGCAGCCGCTCGCCGTCGACCACACGAGGCACCTTGCGGTAGCGCGGATAGCTCTCCACGGACACGAGTTGCCCTTGGAGCACCCAGCGGACGAACTGCTGCAGCTGCTCTTCGCGGAAGACCCAGCTGCCGGCGGCGTAGTCGAACCCGGCGACACCGTCGTCCACCACCCAGACCTGTCCCCGGTCCTCCGGCGCGCGTACCCGTACCGCGGGCACTGCGCTGATCCACTGCGGCGGCTTCTTGTTCGGGGACACCCAGCACACCAGGATCCCCTCGGCCCGGTAGCGCTCGGTGCGCTCGTGGATGTCGTCGATGGTGATGGGGGACAGCTGGGCCTCCCAGGCCATGCGCTGGATTCCATCAGTGGAGGTGGCCATGACGTCCGCGCGCCACGAGCCGTCCGCGGCCGGCACTTCTAGTTCGGCGAACCATCCGGCGTCCCGGATCGCGGTCGCCATCTCCAGCTTGAGCATGTGGTGCTCCCGCGACTCGTTCGACAACTCGCAGGAAGGCGGCCGGCCAGGGTCGTGGGCGAAGAACCGGAACCCGTAGCGGGAGACCTTGGCGTGCAGGCCCCATTCACACTCCGGGCAGGTAAGCGGCGGGCGGGGTCGGACTTTGTGGACCTGGGACCAGTCCAGCTTGTGGCCCAGGTCGGCCAGGGTGGCATCGAGGCGGCCGTGGTCGGCATGCAGCGCGGTGAAAGGCATGAATCGCATCTCCTGGCGCCGGCGTAATTCGCGACGTATCTGACGGGACAGGGAATACCAGGTGCCACTGACAACCGGCCCACGGTGCAGGACCGGCCCGCGTCCTTACTGAGTCCGGGAAGACAGGGACGGTTCGTGGCCGGCAAGGCCGAAGTGGGTGATGCGTCCGGCACGCAGGCCGCCCGCCTCCAAAGCCCGGGCCTCGCCCGCGTCACGGGCGAAGACCTGCTGATAGATCAGCTGGGGGGAGAGAGGAAGCAAGTCCGGGCAGGGGCGCACGATTCCGTACAGCCGGTTGAAGGCATGCACCGGAACCCCGTAGGCGAAGTTCGCCGCGATGCCGCCGCCCTCGGGAATCCGAACCTGAACCCGCTCGCGCTTCCATGCCGCGTCGACAACGGTCCTGAACAGTTCCTCGACCTGCGGGCGAGACAGCAGCGCCCACCACTCCTCTCCAGTGGTGTGGGCCCGCAGCTCCAGTTCCTGCAGAGCGGCCTGTCGCTGGGCATCGAGCTCCTGCTCATGCATGAACTCCTCCAGGACCCGGCGTTCTCGAAGTGCCGCCCGATGCCGGGATTCTTCCTCTTCGTGCCGCGCCCGAAGCCGACTGGCGGATACCTTCTGCTCCAGCTTCTGCGCGTCCCTCTCCACCTTGGCCTCATGGCGCCTTCGCTGGGCCTTCTGACCAGCGGGGGAAGCCAGCCACGCCCTACGGCGCTCCCTGGACGCGGTCTCCAGCTCCTGCCTCCGGGCCTCACGCCGGCGCGTGTCCTCCGCCCGCTGCTTCCGCTCCCGTTCGTACGCGCTCTGCGCCTCTACCGACTGGCGGGAGGCCCACCACAGATCGCGGACAAACCAGCGAGTCTCCTCACCGACGATCCGTGTCACCTCGCGGTGAGGCGGCAGGCTCCGCCAGGGACGCAGCTGACCGCGAAGGACCCACCTCACGAACTGGGCCAGCTCCGCCTCCTGGAAGAACCACCCGCTGGAGACGAAGCTGCCGAGACCGTCGTCCACGACCCAGGACTCATCAACGCCCTCTGGCGCCCGTACACGCACGGACGGCACAGCCCCCAGCCACACCGGCGGGCGCTTGTGAGGGGACACCCAGCACACGCTGACGCCTTCGGGCGCGTACCGGTCGGTCCGCGCCGTGATGTCCTCCACCGTGATCGGGGAAAGCTGCGCCTCCCACGCCATGCGCTGCTCGCTGTCGGGCGAGGTCGCCATCACGTCGGCCCTCCAGGAGCCGTCGGCGGCGGCGACCTCGAGTTCGGCGAACCATCCGGCCGCGCGAATGGCTCCGGCCATCTCCAGCTTGAGCATGTGGTGTTCCCAGGACTCGTTCGCCAGGGAGCACTCCGGCGGCCGCCCGCCGTCGTGGCAGAAGAACCGCACACGGTTCGGAGAGTGCTTGGCGTGTACGCCCCACGCGCACTCAGGGCAGGTGAGGGCGACACGGGGTGAGACCTTGTAGACCCGGGACCACTCCAGGCCGGCCCCGAGGTCGGGCTGGGTCGCGTCGATACGGCCCGCTTCCGGGTGCAGGGCAGTAAAAGGCATAAAAGCGCATCTCCTGAATGATCTGTCGCATACGGTGACTAACCTGACAGGACAGGAGATAGCAGGTAGCACTGACAATCCCGTTCCGGGCGGTGTGGAACCCCCGTCGGGTGCAGCAGATGTGCCGGCGGCCGCCGGTAGGGTCATGCGGATGATGGTGGGCACCACAGAGACTCGGCTCGTT
Source organism: Streptomyces sp. NBC_00464 (assembly GCF_036013915.1). Classification (NCBI taxonomy): domain Bacteria; kingdom Bacillati; phylum Actinomycetota; class Actinomycetes; order Kitasatosporales; family Streptomycetaceae; genus Streptomyces; species Streptomyces sp. NBC_00464. The sequence continues at coordinate 8,464,619 of NZ_CP107899.1, forward strand.
CTCCTGCGCGGGAACAGTGCCTCGGGCAAGTCATCGATCGCGGCCCGCATCCGGGAGCGCTTCGGCCGCGGCCTGGCCCTGGTCGGCCAGGACAACCTCCGCCGGATCGTCCTGCGCGAACACGACCGCCCCGGCGGCGCGAACATCGGCCTCATCGACACCGTCGCCCGCTACAGCCTCGACGCCGGCTACCACGTCGTCCTCGAAGGCATCCTGTACGCCGACCACTACGGACAGATGCTCCAGCAGCTGCGGACCGAACACCGCGGGCACACCCACTGCTACTACCTGGACGTCCCCTTCCCCGAGACCCTGGCCAGGCACGCGACCAAACCCATCGCGGACGAGGTCGACGAGAACCAGCTGCGTGAGTGGTACCGGCCGCTTGATCTCCTGCCCGGCAGCATCGAGACCGTCATCGACGCCGACAGCATCCTGACGGACACCGTCGACCGCATCATGCACGACACCGACCTCGCACGGCTCCCCGCACGGGACCACTGACCAGCGCCGGGCAACGAGTACGGACGCGTGTGTCCCGACATGACAAGGAAATCGAACATACGCTCTAATGCCGGGATGGATGCCCCCACCTTCCCCGCCGACCTGGTCCAGGCCCAGCGCGACCTCAACGCCACGTACGACGCCCTCGCAGCCCCCCGCCAGCACGGCAACACCGCACTGCGCCGCCGCCTGCTCCTCCTGTCCGCCCGCATCTGGTGGCACCCCTTCTGGAACACCCGCCCGCCCGGCAGGCCGGCGGACCGGACCGAACTACGCCGCCAGGCCCGCGGTGACTGTCACGTAGCGAGGGCGGCATGAGTATCGACGCCCCGACCGATCGGCAGGTCCAGATTCTGCGGGTGATCAGAAACTGGATCGCGGATCACGGCGAAGGGCCCTCGATCCGCCAGATCGGAGAACGGGTCGGCCTGTCCAGCACCAGCTCGGTCGCCTACCAACTCGGTCGCCTGGAAGGCCTGGGACTGATCAGCCGCACTGGGCGCCGTTGGCGCTCCTGCCACCTCGGCACCTGAGTTCTTCGCTCTGCCAGCGGCACGCGGCCTACCGGGCCTTGTTCCCGGCCCGTCACAGAGCTCCGGACCGGTGACCAGGCCGACGACCTGGCGGCGGTGGCCTGGGGGGCCAGTCCGCTGCGCCTCGGCCTCGGTGGCGGGCTCGGCGCGGGTCCGCCACAGCATGCCGGGCAGGTCTCGGAGTCGCGCCTTACGGCGGGGCGTCGTACACAGGGAACATGAGCGAGGAACAGACGTCGTGGCACCCGGGCGAGATCGTGCCGGAGAGCGGGATCTACGAGTGCGACTGCGGGGCGGGTCACCACTGGAGCACCGACGTGAAAGGCCACCGGTTCCCGCCCGTTCCTGCAGGCTGCCCCGGGGCCGCGTGGGCGTTCCGGACGGACGCGCACCCCGACTCTTCGTACCCAGGCACCTGATCAGCCGGAAGGGAGCCCAGGGCGGTTATGGAGATCAGGCCGGTGGTGTACGTGAGCCGTCCTCGGGAGGCGTGAGGAGCGGGCCGGGGCCGGCGGCCCGGCGGCCTGGGACGGCGGGGGAGAGGTAGCCGCGGCCCCGGGCCGCTTTTATCCAGTCCTTGATAGTCGGTTCCGGGCGGTTGAACAGGTCAGCCAGGCGGCGATGGAGGCCAGGACCGTTGATGGCTTCACGGAGATAGGCATGGGCCACGGCGCGCAGGAGGCCACCGTCGAGCGGGGGCCGCCCTCGCTGCGCCGGCTGTGCGAGCGCGTTCGCATTCTCCAGGGCTCGCAGGGACGGTGGTGCGAGGTCTGATCCCGCGGCCCGCGATCTGCCCAAGACCGTGACACCTTCCTCCTTCCACGACTGGTCGGCCAGCTCGGCCTGGGCCCGGGCGACGATCTGACCCAGTGGGATGCGGCGCAACACGTCACTGGTGATCGGCACGGACACTGCTACCGCCGCATCCTCGTCCGGAGGGCCGACGAAGTCTCCCCAGTCGTCCCAGTAACCCCACCCTGGCCGCCAGAGCTCGAGTTCGATTACTCCGAGGCCGGTTCCTTGGTTCGCGAGGATGCCGTGCACAGTAACCGGCAGATCAGCTGCCTTGTAGAGAAAGTCCGCGACATAGCCGGGGCCGCGCTCTCGCTCTTTGACGAACAGAGTGAGTTCCGGGCCTGGTACGGCATCTTCGGGGATCTCCGCCAGGTCGGGGTAGTCATCCCAGGGTTCCATCACGGTGGAAATGAGAGAGCTCTTCCAGAGGTCAAGCTCCTGCGTGCTGCGCGCACAGTCGTAGGAGTGGTCACGGACACGAGGATGGTCTGGCTTCACGCGGAGTTCGTCTTCGGGAGCATCGGGGTTGGCGTAATCGTCGGCGCTGAACACGGGCTCGGGCATACGCCCAGGCTAAAGACAACCGGTTCGCGCAGTGGAGGGGAAAAGCGGGTGAGTAGGAGCGCGAGACAAGTCATCCTGACACTGCCCGCAGGTCTGGGGACCAGTGGCGCCCAGCTGGCGTTGGCACAGTCACCCGAGCTCGTTGTTTCCCAGCGCGTGCCGTGCCGCGGTCAGGAACATTCTTCGGGTCTCGCTCAGCCGAGTGGACTGGCCCGTCATGTACTCGAGGACGGTGATCCGGCCCTCGTTGACGGCGTCGCGCAACAGCACGGCAGCTTCTTCGCGCGGCAGGTCGGTCCTCTCGAAAAGCTGCACTGCCATCTCGTACACGTGCCGCAGGGCAGCGTAGGCCTCACCGATGGATTCGAACGGGTGGTCACCTCGCGGTACGTAGTGGCCGAGAGCGCTGATCGTGCCCGGACGGACACCGCGCGGCGTTTCCACAGCTGAATAGGCGTCGCGCATGCCGGCGAGACGTACCTGGAGGTCGAGCAGCGCGTTGACCGCATCATTAATCGGTGTGTTCAGCAGCTCCCGCCGTGTGACAGCGCTCCTCTCTTCCACCTGCCTGGCATAGAGGGCACGCCAGGTACGGGCAGCGAAACTGCTGCCCAGCGCGGCGTCAGCGATCTCATCGCAACAGATCACCAGCTCCTGCGCGGCCCCCACCAGTTCTGCGTCGCCCTCCAGCTCCAAGACAGCTAGCGCCCTCTGGAGATCACGACTGGCCGGACGCAGATTGTCCGATGCGCCCGTGCCATCCAGGACCTGGTCCAGAATCCCGACCAGCTCCCCGATGGCGAGGAGGAAGACCGAACATGCCTCCCGGCGCACGCCGCGCAGCCACTGGTCGTGAGCCGAGTCCGACTGTGCTCGGACCGTGTCCAGCGCGGCTTGGTAGGCCGTTTCCGCTTGGCGGAGACCTGCCTCGTGTGTGGCGCTGGCAGTCTGGAGTGCAGCACGAAGCTGCCAGCGGCCGATCAGTAGCGTGCACGGCACCCCCACGACAGCTACCGAGGTGGTGGCGACCAGCGCGATCCCTTGTAAGTCCATCGCAGCTCATCGTGCCAATCCGCAGCAGGTGAGACAGGGGATTCAGCTCAAGTCACCACCTGCCCAACGCAGGGGAACGCGTCTCTGACAGAGGTCGGTACGCCCTCTACGCTGCCGCGTATGGCACGCACAGCTCGGCAGCAGTCGCGGGCAGCTTCTCCGCGAACGCGCGGGCCTCTTCGACGTTCTGGTGGAACATCATGACCGTACGCAGGTTGTACGCGGCCGCGTGCTCCAGGAGCGCGGTCTGCAACAGGGCCAGGCGCCGGCCCCGCCGCGTCTCCTCCGACTTCCCGAGGACCGGCGAGGGAGCTGGCCCGCCCTGGAGTTCCCGGTAGTCGTGGCCTCGCTCGGGCTCAGCGTCCGTCTCACCGTCGCTGCCGGAGAGCCGGGCTCCCGGGCCGAGACAGTGGATGCGCCTCGTCCCGGCTCTGCGCGGCTGCCCGGAGTCGGGGACGAGCATCTGGAGGCCGGAGCCGGCCGCGGCCGTGCACGTCGCGTACGAGAAGGACACGCGGCGCGCCCTTCTCACCGGCTGGTGCCGAGGCCGGCTCTCTGGCCTGGCCTTGCCGCAGGGCTTGGCCCCGACTACTCCTTCGCTGGTCTTTCGACCAGTTCGACCAGCACCGTGGCGAGTTGATGCTGGTCGTGGGGGTGAGACTCTGAGGTGAGGCGGAGAGCCGCAGATTTGTCCGTCCCAGGGTATTGAAGCTCTACTAGGCCCAGGCCGGTTAGGGTGCCTTCTTCTAGGACTTGTCCGGCCGATCATGGTCTCGGCTACTGAGGCATAGCGGGAGCTGCAGCTCGTCGATGACATGGTCGGCCCTCGGCACCGTGTGCCAGGGTGGCGGTATGGATTGGCAGTCTGAGAGCCCGGAACTCTGGGCATTTTTGGAGACCTTGCACCGCGGCGACATCCTGTCCGGCACCGTCGCGGCGATCGAACGGTTCGGAGTCTTCGTGGCCCTGGACGACGGACCTGCCCATCCCCTCTTCCCCGGTGTCGGGTTCATCGTCATCCCCGAACTGTCCTGGAGGCGCATCGACGCCCCCACCGATGTCGTTCACGTAGGCCAGCGGGTCTCGTGCGAGTTCCTCCAGTTCGACACCTACAACCTGGAGGCCAGACTGTCCTTGAAGGCGCTGGAGCCCGACCCCCTGCGGGCTTTCGCCGACCGCACGGTGGGTCAGGAAATCCGCGGAACAGTGGAGAAGACAGTTCCCATCGGCGTCTTCGTCGAGCTCGGAGACGGGTTCGTCGGGCTGGTCCCCTCCAGAGAGATCGACGGTCGGCCCGCCGTGAGTCCGGTGGAAGACTTGAAGGCCGGAGAGGAGATCACCGTCATCGTCACGGAAATCGACCTGCCGACCCGTCGAATCTTTCTTTCCAGGCCGAAGAACGCCCAGCGCGAAGGTGTCGTGTCGGCCACGTGACGGCCAGCGTGTTCCAGCCGTTGATGTGAGCATGGGGCGGGGTGATCTGAGTGATGCCGAGTGGGAGCGGCTGCGGCCGTTCCTGCCTGTTAGCAACCGGCGTTGTGGCAGGTGGCGGGATCACCGGCAGGTGATCGACGGGATTCTGCACCGGGTGCGGACCGGCGTTCAGTGGCGTGACCTGCCCGAACGGTTCGGTCCGTGGAAGACGGTCTATGAACGCCACCGCCTGTGGTCGGCCGACGGGACCTGGGAGCGTCTGCTCCAGCAGGTCCAGGCCACGGCTGACGCTGCAGGCGAGATCGACTGGGACATCTCGGTCGACTCCACCATCGTCCGCGCGCATCAGCATGCGGCAGGCGCCCGCACCGACCCACCGCCGGCCCCAGGACCAAAGGGGGCCTCAGGGGTGGAACACCAGACCGAGACGCCGTGGCAGAGCCTTCTCGCCCGCCTGGTGGAGGTGGTGCTGGAGGTGAGGGCCTGGGCCGCTCTCGGGGCGGGTTCACCAGCAAGCTTCACCTGAGCGCGGACGGCCGCTGCCGCCCTCTGTCCCTGATCGTCACGCCAGGTCAGCGGGCAGACTGCACCCAGTTCATCGCGGTGCTGGAGAAGATCCGAGTGCCTAGACCGGGCCTGGGACGGCCACGCAAGAAGCCCGACAGCCTTGCGGCCGACAGGGCCTACAGCAACGGCCTCATTCGCGAGTACTTGCGACGGCGGGGCATCCGCCACACGATTCCGGAAAAGAGTGACAGCCAGGCGGCCCGCCGGCGCAAAGGCACACGCGGTGGACGGCCGCCCGGCTTCGATGAGGACCGTTACAAGAAGCGCAACACCGTCGAGCGGGCGATCAATCGCATGAAGCAGTTCCGAGCCGTCGCCACTCGCTACGACAAGCGCGGTTACGTCTTCCTCGGCACCGCCACCGCGGCGGCCGTCGCGATCTGGCTCCGCACATGATCGGCCGGACAAGTCCTAGCCGGCGGACTGGAGACGGATGATGGAGCAGGACGAGGCCCTACAGCTTGCGGCGGGGGTCCTTGCGCACAGTCAGCGTGATGACGAACCGCCTCTCGCCATCGACGCAAAGCGGGTCCGTGAGAGCAACGGGTTGCTGATCGTGCCCTACAACTCTGTGCAGTACCTCGCCTCGCGTGATGCGAGAGAGCAGCTGTTGGACTGCTGGCCCATCCTCGTCGACCTTGCACTTGGAGACGTGCGATTCGGAACCCTGGACGAGCGACATCTGTGGAGGAGTCCGAGCACCTGACGAGTCTGCGGCTGTTCGCCACAGCAGTTACGTGACGCCCTTACAACCGCTAACACAATGAGGTGCTGGGGCCAGTTCCTATAGGTTTCCCGGCTCGCCGTTGGCGACGAACCGTGTCAGGACTTGCTCCAACTGCTCCAGAAACTGCCGCAGGTCATCGGCCACCCGGTCGAGCTCGGGCCCGTCCAGCGATGCCGTTCGCGTCCGATAGACCGCCCCGCCAGGACCAGCGACATAGGATAGGCCGCCGCCGTTCGAGCCCATCACCAGCCCGCGGGCCTTCTGGTCCGCGCCGACTTCGACAGCTCCGCACTCCGTGAGCTGCAGAAGGACATCCCCTGCTGGGACGACGAAGTAGCCGTTGCCGACGTCCGCCCAAGTGACGTCACCGATGGTGTCGTAGAAGGTGACCAGGTCAGCCGGAGCGAGGCTCTCTTGGGCAAGCATGCGAGCCGTGGCCTGGTCGTCGTGGTCGGCGGGCCGGACCTCGTTGGTGCCCGGGGGAAAGCTGTGCCGGCGCTCGAAATCGTCGGTCATTGCCTTCAGTGCCTCTGAGACCCTGCTCATCCACGAAGCCAGCCAAGCAGGCGAAAGCGAACGGTCACTCATGAGAGCGGATCATGACATGCGTCGCGGACATTCACGAGGTGACCAGCAATCTTGCTGTTCGAGGTCAACGCAATGTCCTGAGTTGTCGGTGGGTGATGAGGCAGCAGGCGAGTTTGAGGAAGGCTTCGTGGATGTCTGCTCGTCGCTCCCAGCGGATGCGGAGGGCGTTTGAAGCCGTGGAGCCAGGCGAAGCTGCGTTCGACGACCCAGCGGTAGGTGCCCAGCCCTGTGCCGTGGAGGGTGCCGCGGCGGGCGATGGCCGGCACGATGCGGCGTTTTCGGACCTGGTCGCGGTAGATGTCGTGGTCGTACCCGCGGTCGGCGAAGAGTGAGTCCGGCTTGCGTCGTGGGTGCCCGATCCGGCCTCTGATGGGTGGGATGGCGTCGATCAGCGGCATGAGCTGGGTGACGTCGTTGCGGTTGCCGCCGGTCAGGATCACGGCGAGGGGTGTGCCGTGGCCGTCGGTGATCAGGTGGTGTTTCGATCCGGATCGGCCACGATCGACCGGACTCGGTCCCGTCCGGTCCCCCCTTTTATGGCTCGCACGTGGCTGGAGTCGACCACCGCACGCGACCAGTCGAGGCGGGCTGCCGCGTTGAGCTCGGCCAGCAGCACTTCGTGCAGCTGCTGCCAGACGCCAGCCTCGTTCCAGTCTCGCAGTCGCCGCCAGCAGGTCATACCCGAGCCGAAGCCCAGCTCCTTGGGCAGGTACTCCCATTGGATGCCGGTGTGCAGGACAAAGAGGATGCCGCACAGCACCTGTCGGTCCGGCAGCGGCTTCCGTCCAGGGTGCCGAACCCGGCGTTCCTTGCGTGGCAGCAGCGGCTCGATCCGCTCCCACAGGTCATCCGACACGATCCACGGCGAAGTCCCCATGACCGGACAACGCCCAACTCCTGACGCGGACACGGTCAACAGGACCGATCCACGTCATTGTGTTAGCCGTTGTTAGTGAACTATGGGGGAAGACTCCGAGATGGGTCAACCCCACTGCTCAGGCACACCGCGGCCCGATACCGGATAGCTCCAAGCCGGGAAGTCTGGAATTCTCCACCTCTGTAAAACCTAAGCCCCAGAGAAACACTCCCTCCGGATACGTTTCATGGGAGGCAGGCGTGGAGGGTGGCGTCACCTCTTTCATTAAGGACGGCGACGAGTGGGCCTCAATTCCAATCATCATCACAGAGGTGCGGTAGACATGGATTCGAAAGATCTTGACCCAGCAGGTATGAAAAGAATTCTCGAACGGGGCATCCATCTAGGTGATTTGAGGTTTCTCGCTCAGATCGATATCGATTCCGGAGCGCTGGAGAAGCGCTGGAGAAGCGCTGGGGCGGTCCAGAGACCGTGCGCGATGACCTTGCGGAATGGCTCTGTTTTGCATTCTCTCTAGTGAATGGAGAAGCATTCTTCCTGCAGCGGGACGTGTACCACCCTCCGACCCATGAATTTGTCCTCAGCGTGACCGCGGGCCTCTTCTCCGTGAACGCTGCCGGCCGGATCGTTGAAGCCTTGGGGGTCGCCGGGGCGCGGGCTACGCATGTGAGCGACGAGGCTGCTCCGTAGCTCGACGCTTCAAACCTCGACCTTTCGTGACGGTCCGTCGGCTTCCTCGGCGGGCCGTTTCGATTGTTCGGGCAGGCTGATGGCCCACTCGGCCCAACGGCCAGCAAATCACCTTGGCGCAGGTGGCCGAGGATCACCAAGAGCGTCACATAAAAGAGGTCCGAGGCACTCCGTATCAGTACAACGGGAACGTGGCAGGGCACCTACCGGACACCACTTGGTCGGGTAAGTGGAGTCCTTATTGCTGGCACCAACAGGATTGGCGAGTCAACTCCCTGGTTGGGGCATATGCAAGGAAGTACAACAAGGGGTACAAGCCGACCGGCTTCTACTACGCCGGAGTTTCACCGGATCCGAGTACCTACACCACGGAACGGGTGACTGGGTCAGTCAGCAGGGGCCAGTACGGTATCTGTCAGATATCGCGATCATGAGGAGTTGAGCTGTGCAGATGAAAGAACTCGTCGGACAGGTGATGGCCACGCTGGTGAAATCGTATTTCGCCGATTCCCCGATGGGCGCCGGCCGCCGCCCGGTGATCCGTCCGCCTGCGGAACCCTGGGCGTTGGCTGAGCTGGAGGCCCGCGCCGGTCAGTTGTTTGAGGTCGGATACCGGCAGTTCCTGTCGCTTACGGACGGCTTGGAGGGTTTCCCTCTCGTTCTGCTTGGCTGCCAGGACTGGGAGCCCGGGGGTTTGGGCGAGGCTGCTGAGGAGTTCCGGGAGACGGTTCTGGACAGTGATCCCGAGGATGTTGGTATCTCTCCCCAGACTCCCCTCTTTCCAGTGGCCGTCAACGTTGATCGCAGCCAGGGGATTTTCTTGATTGACACCGCTGGTGCCGCAGAGGAACGGTTTTGGTGGACCGGCGAGGGGGACAGCTTCTTCTTCGTCGGGTTCGCTGATGTCCTCGCTTTCCTGAACGACGTGGGTTCCCGTGACCCGAGGGAGTCACTCTGCACCTGAAGCGTGTTGCTGAAGTTTGGGCATACACCCAAGATTTTCGCTCCGCCAAGGACCCCTACCCTGCCCCGGTCGTGTGGTTCCAGTTGGGCTTGGGTGTCTGTGATGGCGGGCGTGGGGTGGTGGTTAGCTCGGGCAGTGCGGGAGGCGCTGCGCTGGCTTGTGGTGGGTGCGTCGGCCCAGCGGGCCGGCGCGCGCAGGGGAACGGGGCGCCTTCTCTCTGGAAGGCTCACAGGGGCCTTGAGGGCATTTCAGGAAGGTTCTGGGATATCAGCGCTGGCTGCCTGTCAGGTCAGGACGGGGCGTTTCCGTGCCCCTTCCCGGGCGTGGTTCTGTGATCTCCTGAATTCCATTGGTGACGGGTCCGGTTGGGCTGTTCCGTGGCGGTTGATGTCCCGCCCGACGGGCGGGCGGCACCCTGCTGTTTGTACGGTCGCTACCCTGGTGCATCATGTGATGCACCAGGGTGCGATGGGTGGGTTCATGGCGGGATCGCATCACCCCATAGGGTCGGTGGTGCGGATGACGCAGCCAATCACTCTGCACCAGTTGCCTTGCTGGCCGCCCTCCCGCAGCCGGTGGAGGGCGGATCACATCGAACGCGGTTCCCCTTCACTGCTGCCATCTTGAGCCCTCATCACCGGCTGGCCGCAGGGCTCCACAAATCCACACCCATTTCGGCGAGTGCATGAATTCCGGAGGAATTCATTTGCAATTCGGAGGAATTGCATAAACCCGTAGGGTTTATCGTCTTTACGCCCCGTAGGGGCGTGCGTCGTTCCTCCGG
>NZ_CP107900.1 GCF_036013915.1 Streptomyces sp. NBC_00464
AGCCCGGAGGAACGACGCACGCCCCTACGGGGCGTAAAGACGATAAACCCTACGGGTTTATGCAATTCCTCCGGAATTGCAAAATGGATTCCTACGGAATCCATTCCCGCCCGGAGTCGGTGAGGGTTCGTCATGCCCTCTCGTCAGAGTGTGGTCGATCTTCAAATCAGCAGCTAAAAGGGTGGGGTGGCCGGTCGGCCCGTCTGTCGTCGCCTGGCCCGGGGCCGGTCTCCGGGATCCTGCCGGCCGAGGGGGACCCATCCCCCCTGCCGAATCTTCCACGACTCGGCCCCACTCACCCTCGACACCACCACGCCCATAACCCTCCGATGCATCACATGATGCGACAGGGTAGGAACTGTGAGAATAAGGCGTTGCCGCCAGACACCCCTGGGACGGTCCAGAGAGCGAACCGTCCCAGGTACTGCGCAGGCTCAATGCCCTTCGGTAGAGGGGCAGATTGCCGGAGCATCCTTATAATCTAGGCCCGGCTCAGGTGGAGAAATTTCCCCGGTAGCGGGGTGGTGGCAATATGCGTCGAAGATTTCCGCCCCGGTTACCGGCTGCGGTTCGGACCTATCGATTTTCCATCCACGGACGCTTTCGCCCTCTTGATCCTGGGTTCGCATGACGAGCCCGCCTGGGTACTCCCCAGAGACAGCGACCGCGAAGAGTTCACAGAAGCTCAGGCCGCTCTCTTCACTGGCCAGGAATCCGAACTCGCCCTGCGCAAAGCTGAAGTCTGCGAAAGCCGTGCCGCCGTCTCCTTCGACAGTGAGAGTGAGATGGTGAATGCCGCTTCCAGCCTTTTCGAGAAGAACCTCGAAAATCTGCATCGCGCGGTCCAGCGTCTCGTTACTCGGTGCCTTGAGTCGAATCACCACTGCGTTTATCACCTTTCGCAATTGTGGCTTGGGTGCGGCGGGGGGGGGGGGGGGTGCTACTCCCCCCGCCGCTCTCGGGTGGTGAGGTGGGCTACTTCGTGGACTGGGCGGGCACGGCGACGGTGCCGATCATGAGGTGGAGTTCGACGAGTGACGTCACCTGGTCCCTAGTGAGGCCGAGAGTGTCGCCGTGGCGGTCGGTGCCGCCAGTGATGACGGCGTTGCCGTGGTAGTGCTGGTGGGGCTCTCGGTGCATGGCGTAGAGGATCGTGGCCGTGCGGTTGACCGGGGAGCCGTTGATCATGCCTTCGTCGTCGAGCCACATGGTGATCGTGGGCGAGACGTCGACGGCGTCTACGTGGGTGCAGCCGATCTCGGTGTAGTAGATGTTCAGGTGGCCGTCCGTGGGCCAGTCGATGATCTGGAAGCTTCCGTTGGTTCGGAGGATCAGGGCATACGGGCGCTGAGGGGTGGTCACTTTGGGTTTCCTTCAGGTGGTTTGGGCTTGGGTTGCTGACCGGCTGCTACTGCCGACCAACAAGAAAAATGTATCGCACTCCCCTGCCACTCTGGGTTGATTCTGCGGTCATTTCCGCAGGTCAACCCATATGGAGACACCGGGGCGGGGCGTTGTCGTGCCGCCGCTGTCCCTGCCGCGCAGCGGCTGGGACTCCGTTCGGCAGCGCGGAGCGCTCGGGGCAGGGCGGAGCGCTGCCCCGCCTGGCCGGACGGCCCGCCGTGGGACGCGGAGCGGCCCCGGCGGGGAGGGGGGTGGGGGCGAGAGCGCGGAGCGCGCGGCCGGGGAGCGGAGCGGACCGGCGGTCCCACCACCCTCGGCGTGAGAGCGCGGAGCGCTCGGCCGGGGGCGCGGAGCGGCCCCGGCACGCCCGGCGGGGGTGAGGAGCGCAGCGGATCACCCCCGCCAGCGGCGGGACGTCAACGCCCCGCCCCGGTGACTCCAGAGTGAACGGGCCGTCAGGCCCGAACCCCCTTCTCCCCTCGCTGCGCCCCGTCCCTCGCTGCGCCCCGTCCCCGGACCTCAGCGGATCCGAACGACGGCCACCATGGCGGTCGCGGTGGTGGACCTCTCGCGCCGTCTGATCCGCAGGGCGGGAAAAGGGTCAGGACTGATCGGATCCCGCTCGTCCACGCGATGATGAGGGCGTGACGGACGAACGAAGCGAACCCACAGCCCTGATGGCGCGGAGGATGCGCGCGGCACTCGCGGAGGCTCTCTGGGACCCCGCCGGCGACCCTGCGGCAGCCGTCAAAGTACTGGCAGGCATGGTCGAGGGAGTCTGCGGGAGATCCACTATCGCCGACGAGGACCTGCACCTGCTGTTCGAGTCGGAGTCGCTGTCATCGGCCTACCTGTTCTGCGCATCGCTGCAGAAGTCGCTGAGCCTGGACTACCTGCGGCAGCACCCTGACCATCGCGAGATCTCACCAGCCGAGCACCTGAACCACATTCGCCCCTACCTCCTCCAGTTCCACCAGCGGCAGCAGGAGGCACTACAGCGGATCGACGCAGAGTTCCCGCAGCAAATTTGATCTTCAAAAACCTCAATGACCAGCAACCGGGGGTCAACTCTCCGGAAGCACGTGGGGGTCAAGATTCACGGAGCATTGACACCTGCTTGTGGTTAGGGCTTCCACTCCTCGCGGTAATCGGCATCATCGACGTATGCCAACGCAAGCAAGGTCAAGGCTTGCCCAAGACCATCGAGGTATCCGGCTGCCGGGTCGGTCATCTGCGTGGTTTCGTAGAGGTCCAGGAGGGCCCGCTTGGCTTTGACCTCCCGGAAGACCCGTGCGGGATCGAACCGGGCGATGTGGTCGGCAGTGCCGAGGTAGACATCAGGGATCTCGGCGCCGGATTCCAGCACGACAACGGTCCGTTCGGCCCTCCACTCTCCGTCCCCCGCCATGGCGTCACGCGCATGATCCCAGTCGTCCTGAACCCTGGCTCGGAGGAAGGCAACAAGCTCGGAGGCCGGGACCTCAGCACGGCCTGCGCTGATCTGAGGCATGACCAGATCCTTGCGCCTCCCTCAGAACTTGTCGACAGGTTCGTCTGACGTCACGAAGGCCAGATACGGGACAGGCTTTAGAGATCGTCTCAACTGGCTTGATCTTTAAGCTGACGGCCGTGATAGCGATGGTGAGGCGTCTCGTGCCGGACGGATTGTGGGAGTTGTTCCAGCGGGTGGTCCCGGCTGCGCCGGTGCGTCCGCAGGGCGGTGGCCGACGGCGCTACGGTGATCGCGAGGTGCTGGCGGCAATTCTCTTCGTGGCCACCACGGGGTGTACGTGGTCGGCAACTGCCGCCTGGCTTCGGCCCATCCGGGCCAACCGCACACCGGCGGTTCACCGAGTGGAGTCGAGCCCGGGTATGGGGGAAGCTCCACCGCCTTGTCCTGGACGAACTCGGCGCATGCGGAGAGTTGGACTGGTCCCGATGCGCGATCGACTCGGTGAACATGCGGGCCCTAAAAGGGGGGACCTGACAGGTCCGAATCCCGTAGATCGCGGCAAGAAGGGATCAAAGATCCACTTGATCACGGAGCGGACAGGTCTGCCCCTCTCCATCGGCATCTCCGCCGCGAACACCCACGACAGCCAAGGGCTCGAACCTCTTGTGCGCGGCATACCGCCCATTCGCTCACGCCGCGGACCGAGGAGACGAAAGCCCGCCAAGCTCCATGGCGACAAGGGGTACGACTACGACCACCTGCGCCGGTGGCTGCGCTCGCTGAACATCACCCCGCGCATCGCGCGCAAGGGCGTCGAGTCCTCCCAGCGCCTGGGACGTCATCGCTGGACCGTGGAGCGAACGGTCGCCTGGCTTGCCGGATGCCGCCGCCTGCACCGTCGGTACGAACGCAAAGCAGGGCACTTCCTCGCCTTCGCCGGAATCGCCGCCGCTCTGATCTGCTACCGCAGACTCGCGAAGGTCATCAACTCGACTTGATCCGTAAAGTACGGCTCTATATGACGCGGCCAAACGCGACAGACCGCGCCGCGTACACACGTCGAGGAACTCATGACTGACTACCTGGCTGCCGCGATGGCGATGCTCGGCCCGGCGCAGAACCGCTATGCGGACCCGGGCGCCTGGGACCGACTCCACACAGAGCTCGGCATACAACTGCCTCCCGACTACAGGACCCTCGTGGACGCGTTCGCCCCCATTCAGATCAACGCGCACCTTTACCTTGCCCACCCTGCGACCGAGCGGTGGAACCTGGGCCGCACCATTCGTAGCAAGATCACGTCGTGGTCCGAGGTGCCGTGGGACGACCTCGATCTTGAGGCAGAGGAGGACCCCCGCCGGCTCTTCGGACTCGACGAGCTGAGTTTTGGCACCCGCAATGGGCTATGGCCGATCGCGAGCACCGACCGAGGAGAGACCATCTTCCTGCTCGATGCCCCCGACGCTCCAAGGCTCCTGATCAACTATGACGAAACCTGGGCAGAGCACCGCATGTGCTTCGCGGAATGGCTCTACCGCTACCTCATCGGCGAAGACATGAGCGGGCCCAACAGCGCAGCCTTCTACCCAGGCCCCGTGCAGTTGCGACATCTTCCAATGTCTGCTGACGAACGCCCCGAACCTTGGGACGGCCCAGACCGCGGCATGTGAGAGGCCATCGCCCTTTCACAGCGGCAACCTAATGAGATCACTTCTTAGGCGGTGAGAGCGGCGGTCAGGGCGTCCGGCGGGGGTGTGGTGCCTGTGGCGAGGTAGCGGATGCCGTTGCCTGCGGGCGGGGCGGCTGCGCCCTTGGTGAGGGGGTGGCGGCGGGAGGTGGCGGTGCGCCATCCGTGCCGCTCGTCCCACACGAGTGCGAGGGCCGGCGGGCAGGGTCCGTCCAGGGTGAGCACGGCGGTGACGACGTCGTCGGCGGGGTGGTGGACGGTGGGCGCGACATCCGTGGTGGTCCAGCCCTGACGGTGGAGTGCCTGGCCGACTTCGGCCAGGTACGGCGCCGCGCGGCGGGCGCGCAGAACGGCTTGGGCGCGGACGGTGGCGCGACGTACCTGTCCGGCGGGGTAACCGAGGGCCACCGCGGCTTGTTCGGGTGTCAGGGACGGGTCGGTGTGCATGAGGTCGGCCATGCGGTCGGCGCGTAGGTGGGTCAGGGCGTCCTGCGCGGTGTCGCGGTGCACACCCAGCTCCTGGACGACGGCGGCCGCGCTGATGGCGGGGTCGTCGTCCAGGAGCTGGGCCGTGAACGCGGGGAGCTGGTCGCGGGGGACCTGGTCCCCCGATCGCTTCGGTCGGCCGGCTCTTTCGGCGGCGGCCTTGCCCGGTCGGTCCGCCTGGTACTGCCGCACGATGGCCCGGGGCCAGTGGTCCACCCCGCACACGTCGGTCACGTGCGCAGCCAGGAACGGGGCCCTCTTGTAGCTGTCCCATGAACGAGGGGCGACACCGAGCTCGGCCGCGCACTCCCGACGGTCCAGAAGGTCTCCGGCGTCGTCCTTGGCCGGGAGTTCCGGTACAGGCTTGCCCATGAGGTATGCGTCGACCTGCTCGCCGTCGAACAGGCGGGTACGGGCCTTGTCCGAGCTGACCGGCACCGGGAACCCGGCAGCCTCATACGGCTTGAGCTTGAGATACCGCTCCGTGCGCAGCCCCTGCTGCGCGGCAAGGTCCGCCAGGGTGCGTACGAGGTGGCGGCGGCCTGCTCTGATCACGGATGCTCCTCAGCCCACCGTCTATAAAACGGTACCGGCGTCTCTGTCCTGCCTCAGCGTACGGGTACGCTGCCCGTACGAGGGCGTGATCCTTACGGGTTGTGCGCTTGGGTTGGCCGGTGCCCGTGCTACCCGCGTGAGCGGACTGAGGGCGCCGGCCTCTTTCACGTCCTGGCCGTGCTTCCCGGCCTCTTGCGCCTTTCGACCGCAGACGCGGCGCCCGGCCCTCCGGGGTGGGGGGCACCTGGCCGCTCGGCTTCCACCGTGTTGTCTACGGCAGCGGCGCGAAGCTTCCCGAGAGCTCGCGCACGCCTGCGGTGCGTGGGTGCCGTGACGAGAGCTCGGTGACGATCTGCCGGATTGCCGGCCGGTCGCGTACCTCGCCGGGGCAAGCCCGCAGGGCAGCGAGCAGCTCCCGCGCGGCTTCCGTCGGCTTGCCCCACTGCCACCAGGCTCGGGCCAGGTCGGTATGCATCCGGCCCCGGCGTTCGGCGGTCGCGAACTGGTCGGCACGCAGGTTCTTGCCCGCGTGCAGCGCGGAGCCGGCGTCTCCGAGCGCCCAGTGAACCCCGACCGCGTACAGGTCGACGGCGGCCGGCGTCAGCGGGAAGAGGCGACCGCGCGGGGGCTGTTCGGGGAGGCTACGGGCAGCTCGGCGGGCCTCTTCGATCATGGCCAGGGCCTGGGTCCGGTCGCCTGAGCGGGCGGCGGTGTAGGACGTGGTGCACAGCATCTGTGCGTACGCCGCTCGCTGCGGGGCGGTGCCGAGGCCGGTGGATTCGACCCCGGCGGCGGCCTGGAGGATCAGGCGCTGAGCGGCGGCGGGCTGGTCCTGGTGCCGCAGCACGATGGACAGTTCCCGGGCTGCGGCCGCGGCCGCGAGCGGTGATCCGGACAGCTCTGCGTATGTCGTGGCCCGGTCGGCTGTGAGTCTGGCCCGGTCGTGCCGCCCGATCTTGGTCAGGACCTGCGAGGCCAGCGCATAGCAGGACGACAACCGGGCGTGGTCGAGGTCCTGCCGCGAACGGGCCGCGTCGTGAGCATCGCCCAGCAGCTCCGGCAGCAGGCCGAGGAGGGCCGCATGCCGCCCCGCGTCGAACAGGGCCCGCGCGGTGACAAGGCGGCCATCGATCGGCGCCTTCGTGCCGGACGGAACGAGCGGACCGGCCAGGGCCTCATCCACGGCCAGGAGCAGTGTTGCGGGTACTGCCGCCCCGGCGGTGGCGAGCAGTGTGCGGCGGCGCAATGGGTCCTCCTCGGGTCGCGGACCGACCGACGCAACTCTAGTGGCGGGAGGGGCTGATAGGCCCAGAGCTGCCGATAGGACATTTGACGGCATACCAACCGCCGCAGCTGCCTGTCTGATCAGCCGGAGCTCGGCACGGCTGCCGCGTGATTCCAGCCGGGAGACGGTGGACGCCGAGCACCCGACCACGGTCCCTAAGTCGGTCTGCCGCCAGCCGCGCGATTCCCTGCCCAGCCGGATCAGGCCGCCGGCGTCATGACGGGCCAGCAGGCCCCGCACCTGCGCGGAGTGCCATACGGAGTCCGAGTGCATGCCCGCCTCCTGACCACGGTCCGGGGCCATCCTCCACGGTAGAGCGGCAGGAGGACCCCGTATACACCGCGTGCAGGACCTGCAAACCGCGTGCACGCAACGGAAGTTGGAGACGTTCCGACTGGCTCCGATGCTGTCCTGATACCGGAGCCCCCGCACCAGGGGGCCAGCCGAAAGGGGAGCACGATGACCATCGTTCTGGAACGCCCCGCCCGCACTACCGGCCCCGACTCGACGCCGAGGGACCCGCGCACCTTCGTCCCCGCCGAGCAGTGGACCAAGCTGACCGGTCTGCTGATGCGCGACTACCCGTACGACTCCGTCATGGCAGAGAGGGTGCTCGGCCAGGCCATCGCCTACCTGATCACCGCCATCGAGCACCGCGGCCAGGGACTCGGCCTCGGGCCCGGCCACATCATCGACATCGGCGTACACGCCATGATCCTGGACACCATGGCGTACGCGGAGTTCTGCGAGCGCTACAACGGCGGCGCCTACCTGCACCACGTGCCGCTCGTCGAGATGAAGGGCGACGGATCCGTGACGCGGACCGCCGACCTCATCGCCCGCGCCGGCTTCCACGTCGACCGCCCCCTGTGGGCCGCCGACTCCACGAAATGCACCCCGTGCCGCCCCGGTGAGGACGGACACTGACGCCTCGTAGCAGCGGCGCGGCCCCCACCGGCCCGGTGGGGGCCGTTGCCACGCCCGCCGCTCGACTTGGCGTGTACAAGCGAACTATGCGCCGGGGGTGGCCCCGTTGGGGTGAATCGGTCCGAGACCCGACGCCGATCATGACCCGCGCGCCAGGATGGGCCGGTGAATCCGTCCTCACCCACCCCAGCAGCCCCCGCCGACCTCTGGCAGCACTACGGCGCCCCCTCACCCGCCGACGCCCCCCGCAGCGTCGATGCCCGGATGTACTGGGACTGGTACCAGCGCACCGGACCCGGCGCCGAGATCCTCGGCGACGTCGCCGGACGCACCGTCACCGAGCTCGGAGCAGGCGCCGGCCGCCAGGCCGCCCACGTCGCCGGGCACACGGCCGCGGCCCGGGTGCTGGCCATCGACAGCTCACCCACCCAGCACACCAAGGCCCGCACCCTGTACGGACACGTCCCGGGTATCGAGTTCATCGAGGCCGACGCAGCGGACTACCTGCACCACCACCCCCACAGCACAGACGTTCTCTACTCGGTTTTCGGGGCCGTCGACTTCACCGACCCCCGCACGACGCTGCCCGCCGCCGCCTCGGCGCTCCGGCCCGGCGGAAGGCTCGTGTTCTCCACCCTGGCCCACTACCGCAACGGAACCCCGCCAGAGACCGACTGCCGCCCCGCAGACATCCCCACCCGCACCGGCACCATGCAGCGATGGGTCCTGGACATGCCCGTATGGGAAAAGCTCCTCGGCGAAGCCGGATTCAAGACCTGCCAGACGGAGACCCTGCACGACCCCGGCGACGACACCTCACCACCCATGACCACCCTGGTCATCTGCGCGAGGACGCCCGCCGGCCGCTCCACCGCCCCCCTCGACGACGATCCCCAGGTTCTCAGAGCCGGATGCATGCCTTCTGCTTCGACCCCTTGAACTGCGTGCACAGCAGCGTCCCCGCCGGGAACTTCGGCCCGCCCGGACGGTTGCTCCGGCCCCACAGCGTCTCCACCGCCACGCCCGGAGCACTCCCGTTGTCTCCGGTCCAAGTCGACTTCTTCCACCCGCTGACCCTCACGGCCTTCCGCGGCTTCTGGTAGGACCACCGCGCCCAATAGGTGTGTCCCTTCCTGCCCGAGACTTTGTGCGCGATGACGAGCGGTACGCGGCGCGGAGAGGTCTGCGTGTACGTGATGGCAATGCAGTAGGTCCTGCTCGCAGTGCACCGGTGTGTTTGGACAGTGCCGGCTCTCGCGGGGGCTGCGTCCGCGAGAGCCGGCACCGACACGAGCAGGGCGATACCGGCAGCCATAGAGATGATCTTTCGCATGCCCGGGTCAACGAATGGCTGACGCGGAAAGTACGGGCCGTCGACCGGCAGTGCTCACCGCCGACGGCTCATCAGGGCCAGCGCGACGACCGGGGCCGCCAGTGTGCCCAGGGCGCCCATCGCGCCCAGCATCACCGTGATCGGGGTCGCGGAACCAGGGCGCAGCCAGGCGATGACAGCAATGGCACCGCACACCCCCATGAGCACCACCGTGCCGAGGACGGCCAGCACGGCCACGACCCACGGAGCGGTAGCGGGCGGAGCCGGCACACCAGGCGCGGGTGCAGTGGGCGGCTGCGGAACGGGCGTGGTCATGACTTTCCCCTACGGCATCTCCAAACCGCTCTGTATCGACGCCGAGAGAGACGGGGCGCCGCACTCCCTCGACTTCAACTTTCATGGCCACTTTCATTACTACTTGCAATTCAACTTGAAGTTACACTGTAACTTCACTACTGTGGTTCTCAGATCACTCGCACGGAACCAACCTGGCGAGATTGACCGGAAGGGCCCTCAAATGACCGTGCGCGCACACCCGATGCCCGTTGCCAAGGCTCTCGCGACCGGTGCGCCCCAGAACCTGGGAGCGCTCGCCGCTACCGCTGAAACGGCGCGCGTCGTGCCAGTGGCCGAGTGCATCGCGCGGGCGGAGTCGGAGGCGGCGCGGCTGGACGTGATCGCGCGGGAGCGGAATGCGTGGGCGGCCGACATGCGCGCGCTGTTCGTGGACGTGCACGCCGGATGCAACGTGTTGGGTATCGACGTCGCAGACGCGCGGGATTGGTCGGACAACGCGGCATCCGTCGCAGTGTCCGCGGCAAAGGATGCCGCCCGGGCACGCTGGGAGGCGGAGCGCTGGACACGGCACGCCGAGCGCAGCGCATCGGACATGAAAGCGATGCGCGCGCGGACGGCGCGGCTATTCTCCGGAGAAGGTGACGTCCGGTCCCGGTGGGTGTCGACGGACGGCCGTACGGTCGTCGCGCTTGCACTGCCCACCGAGGCGGACATGGTGACGGAGTCTGACACCCGGTTCGCTGAGCTTCTGTCCAGTGCGGTTGCTGCGAAGGATGCCGGACGGCCGTTGAAGTCGACGGACGTCCCCAGCAAGGCCAAGCACGGGCGCGGCCCCGGAACGGAGTTCAAGCAAGCCGTTGCCCGCGCGTCGCGTCCGCTGGTGCAGCCGTGGAAGGCTCCCCGCATTCCGGCGGAGGGTAAGCCGCTGGACGGCGCAGCGCTCGCCATTCTGGACGCCGATGGGGTGTGCGCTGAGGTAGAGGCGGCTCCCGGGGTGTGGCTGCCGCGCGCGGCTGTCTGTCTGGTTGAGACTGCCTCGGCGAACGGGTGGACGATTGCGATGGAGCGGCATGGTTCCGGGGTCGTCGTCGTGCGGGCGGCCGGTGTGCTCGCACGGACGGCCGGATCGGTGGCCGGCGAGATCGTCGCAGTGTGGACGGCAGGGATGTACGACGCGCACCAGTCGGGTGCGTTCGTGGCTGGTACGCGGCTGGACGGCGCGGCCGAACTGTCGCGGGTGCTGACCACGATCGGTCAGAGCGCGGAGGCAGGGGCGATCGCGACGGCCGATGCCCCTGCAGGGGCGAGCGCGCCGGCGCCTGCGGGGGTGTCCGCTCCCAGCAGCGTCGAGGGGTGGGAGGGCGACGGCAACGCAGCACTGGGTGTCGAGGACCCCCACCCGGTAGCGCTTCCCCCAAGGCTTGCCGAGGACGGGGCAAGGGAAGTGGGGGCGGTACGGCGAGCTCTGAGCCGTGCCGAGGAGGCCGAGGCCGGGCCGGAGGCCGAGGCCTCGGAGCCGGCCAGCGCCCCGGCCCGGGGAGAAGGAGAAAGGAAGAGATGCTCTTCCCCAAGAGGGGAAGAGGTGTCGGCGGCGGCTTCCGCTGACCCACACCCGCTGACCTGCAGCGAAAGGGATCAGCGTTTTCGTCCTTGGCAACCCGTTGAGCAACCTGCTGCGCAACCTGTTGGGCAACCGGCTGGGCAACCCGTTAAGCCACCTGCTGAGCAACCATGGTGGAACGTCACCGCGTATCAGGCCTGGGCGCGTGTCTGCGACTGCCGGCAGGCAGCATCGAGGGACCGCACGATCCGGAACCTGATCGGCGAGCGGGCGCCCCGGGGAGCGGGCCCAAACCGGGCGCTCGATGCGGGTACGCTCCCGGTTCCACAGAACTCGCGCGCTACATGGACGACGTGGTCGCGGAGAGCCGAGCATCCCCACGTGCTGGCCGGCCGCCGGGCCACATCGGGGGTGAGCTCGGCATGACGACGGCGGTCACTGAGGCGGAATCCTGGCTCCTCGACTTCCTCCGGATGGACTTCGCACCCGTTGACGAGCGGGCGGGCTGGGCCCATGCCTCCCTGCCCTCCCTGCTGCTGGCGCGCGGTCGGCTCTTCACACCGGCCGCGTGGCCGGGCGGCGGTGGCCCGCCGGGCGAGCCCGGAGGGTGCTTCATCGAGTCCGTCTCCTGGGCCTGGGCGGCGCCACGGGGCACCCTGGCATACGTAGAGGGATGCGCTCTGACCAGACCTATTCCGGAGCCACACGCCTGGTGTGCGGCCGTGGCCGGCACGGGTTCGGCCATTGATCTGACGTGGCGTCGCCCGGGGCTGGCCTACCTCGGGCTCCCTGTCGATGCCGAGTACGCGGTCCGAATGATGAAGGAGACCGCCGGCCCTCTGCTACACGACAGCAGCGGGCGCATCTCCGCTCTGGCACGGGAGTGGATGCGCCACGGCGTCCCCGCCGGGGTCCTCGTAGACACCGGCGGTCGCCTGCCCGGGTAGTTGAGACCCAACAGCCCCTGTTCTCACGCGGGCCGTTCAGTGGGCGTCCTCACGCAGTGACCAGCGTGGTCATGGGGGGTGAGGTGTCGTCACCCGGATCGGGCAGGGTCTCCGTCTGGCAGGTCTCGAACCCGGCTTCACCGAGGAGCTCCTCCCCATCGGCGTCGGGTCTCGGTCCGACTCACCCAATGGGTCCACCCCGCGGTGTGGCAGCGGCCCCCACCGGACCCAGTGGCGGCCGCGCGCCGCTTCGTGCGGGCCGTCAGTGTCCGTCCTCACCGAGGCGGCACAGGTGCACTTCGTGGAGTCGGCGGCCCGCAGGGGGCGGTCGACGGCGAAGCCGGCCCGTGCGATCAGGTCGGCGGTCGGCACAGCACCCTCACGGTGACCCGTATGCGGGACATCTCAGGCCGTCCACGTCCCTCAGCGTCGGGTCAGCGTCTTTTGCTGCGGGTCTTGAGTGGGTCGGCATTTGGGCAACCTTCTGACCGGCGCATTCGGGGGTTTGGGTCAGCGATCGGGTCAGGGGCGCTGAGCAGCATTCACGACATCACCTGAACGGGAGTTGTCGTGAATGGAACACGGGTCTTTGAGTCGCTGAATGCCGAGTGGGCGCTGGTCTGCGCCGAGTCCGAGCCTGGCGAGAGGGTGCTGGGCTGGCTGCAGGAGAGCGGAGTACTGCTCGGCGAGTGCGCGGCCGGCGGTCTCGGGGATGTGCTGGGCGAGTTGGAGCGCCGGGACCGGGCGCAGGGGCGTGTGCACAGTGACCGGTGGCTGCGGGTGCTCCTGGAGCGGGCTGCTGGTGAGGGTGCTGGGGCGTTGCTTGCGGCGCGGGTGGTGGTGCAGGCGATGGTGCCGGGTGCGGTGCGGTTGACGCAGCGGTTGCGGGCCGGCCGGGATTTCGACGAGGTCGGGCAGGTTGTCGCTGCTTGCTTGTATCAGGTGGTGCGGCGGTATCCGCTGCGGCGGACGGGCGGGGTGGCGGCAAATCTCCTGTTGGAGACGCTGCATCTGGCGAGCCGTGAGCTGAAGGCGGAGGCGGCCGAATTGAACGCGGTGCCGTGGCAGTCGGCCCCTGATTCGGCGGTCGTGGCCGGTGATTTGGTGGCGGCGGACGATCCGGCGGCCGCGGCCTGGCAGACGGTCCTTGGACAGCATGCCGTGGCGGCCGGGCTGGTGCAGGACGACGAGACCGCGGACGATGCGCTGGTCGAGCTGCTGGTGTGGGCCGTGGCCGTCGGACGGCTGGATGGGGAGCGGGCCCGGGCGATCGTAAAGGAGTCCCGGGCCGGTGCCCAGGCGAGCGCGGAGCAGGGCGGTGTGTCTGCGGTTGCGTGGCGGCAGCGGCGCAGCCGGACCGTGCGGCAGCTGCGGGCGGTCGCGGATGAGTGGGTGCAGGCGGCGTGATGAAGGTTCCTGAAAAATCTCCGCTTTGGCTGTCACATCTGGCATCCGGCCGCTCCTTGAGTCAGGTGTGTGGCGGAACTGCTGCTGCACCCGGGCTTGGAAGGGGTGGGCGGGACATGACGGATCCGATGCTCGTAGCGGAGGACGGTGCGGATATCGCGCTGCTGATGCGAGCGCACCGTCGGCTGCGAGATCTGGCGGTGCAGCTGGAGTTGGCCCCGTTCGCTGAGCAGACAGCGGCTTCCATGCGGGCCTATCTCGATGAGGAGGCGGAGACGGCGCAATCGGCGTTTGCCCGCTGGGTCGCGCTGCCGCAAGAGGTACGGGACAGGGCGGCAGCGCGGGTTCGGCAGGAGCAGCTGTGAGGCGCCGCAAGGAGTACGACGCGGAGGATGTGCTGCCGGCCGAGGCGGGTGGGTGGGCCCTGGGTTCTCTGGGTGCTGCGGCGAACACGGTGACGGTGCTCCGTCGCACTGCCTGGGTGCTGATGGTGGCTGGGCCGGTTCTGGCCGTTTGGGCGATCGTGTCCCGGCCCTCCGTGACGGTGTCCGCGGCTCCGGTGCGTCAGGAGCAGCCTGCGGCGGGGCAGCCGGCGGGGCCGGGCGGGTTCGCCGAGCTGTTCGTGAGCGCGTACCTCGCGGCTGGGCAGGGGACCGAGGATTCTCTGGCGCCGTTCCTGCCGAATGCGCGTGAGGTGAGCCTGACTGCTGATCCGGGGGTGCAGCGGGCGCAGGAGCTCGCGGCGGTGCGGGTGCGGCTCGTCTCCCCAGGGTACTGGTCGGTGACCGTGGGAGCCCGGGTGGTCCCTGTCGGGGCCGCGGACGGGAAGAAGAAGGTGGAGCCGGGCGAAGCTCAGGTGGGGCCTGTGCTGCGGTACTTCCAGGTCCCGGTCCGGACCGGGGAGGGTGGCGCCCTGGCGGCGGCCGCGCTCCCGGCCGAGGTGGGCGCGCCGCTGTCCGGTGGGGCTCCGTCGCTGGCGTACGGGCAGGTTGTTCCGGTTCGGGGTTCCGATCCGGCCTCGCAGACGCTCACCGGGTTCTTCGCCGCGTATCTCGCGAGCAGCGGCCAGCTCGATCGCTACCTGTCCCCCGGCACGGCGGTGGCTGCGGTGTCGCCCGCGCCGTACGCCCAGGTTGAGGTGGCGCAGCTCGCCGAGGTCGGCACGAACGACCCGGGCAGCGCCGATCAGCAGGCCGCTCCTGCGGTGGGCGGTGCGCGCAGGGAGCTCCTCGTCGATGTCAACGCGTCCGATGCCAGCGGGCAGAAGCGGCCGCTTACGTACGCCATCACGATCGCTGCGCGGGACGGGCGCTGGGAAATCGCGTCCGTGGACGGAAACCCGGTGCTGAGTAAGTCACAGGCTCCGGCCGAGAAGAAGGAGACCTCGCAATGACGTATGTGACGTTGGCCGTGCTCGATGACCTCGATGCCCTCACCGCGAAGGGAACAGGGATCCTGGCCGGGACGGTGATGGGCTTCCTGTGCGTGTTGGCGGTGGTGCGTACCTATTTCAAGACGGATTCCGTGATCGCTGCCGGGATGGCCTTCATTGGTGCTGTTGCTCTGTGGTTCGCGGTGATGAACGCGACGGTGTTCCGCGACAGCGTCGGAGTGGACATCGCTCCGACCGGGTCCGCCAAGACCGCCGGTGCGGACCGGGTCGTGGTCCAGGTCGTCGATCCCGCACCGGGTGACCTGCGGTGACTGAAATCGTCGCGGGCTGCGCCGCATTGCTGTTCGCTCGGTTCGCAGTGTCGTACGCCTGGGCCAGGATCCGGTCCCTGTTGTGCTCGGGTGCGGTGCTCGTCGGCGCAGTTTCGCTGTGGCAGATGGTCGGTGGGCTGCGGTGAGCGGCACTGGTGCGGTGCCACCGGCAGCGGAGTTGCTGATCGGTCGCTCGTATACGCGGGCGCGGCGTCATCCGCTGATGATCGGGAAGTGGCCGGGTGGCCGGGGGCGGATCTGGGGCGGTCCGTACACGGTGGCGCAGGTGGTGGTCCTGGCCGTGTCGCTGGCCGGGCTGGTGCTGACCCGTGGTGTGTGGGCGCGATTCGGGCTGCTCAACTTCGTCATCGCGTTGGGGCTGCCCTACGGGCTGTCTCTGCTGGTGCGCCATGTGCAGGTCGACGGTCGTAGCCCGCTCTCGGCCGCCGCAAGCGGGATCGGGTTGCTGACGAGACCGGCCGCGGGCCGGCTGGGAGGGCGCCCTCTGCGGGCCCTTCGGGGCCGCCATCAGCTGATCGGCGTCTGCTCCCTGTCGTGGGCACCAGGGTCGTCACGGCCGGGGGCCCCCCGCCGCGCGGAGGGCCCGGCCCGGGTGGCGAAGCCTTCTAGGCCGGTCGGTTCGGCGGGCTTCAGGCAGCCGAGCAGCGGCCCTGTGGCCGGGGCGGGGAGGCGGCCGGTGTCGGTCGCCGCGGCGCTGGTCGCCGCTCGTCGCAGTGACAGCCAACCCGGTATGAGCGAAGCGCAACAAGCACAGCGAGGGGTGTGATCTGCGATGCGGATGCCGATCCGGCATGTGGCCGGGAATGTGATGTGGACCGTGCACGGTCAGGTGTGGGCGGTGTACCGGGTGGCGGGGGCGGATGCTGCGCACGCTTCACGGCGGGCGAAGGAGCAGCGGCTGGGGCAGTTGGAGGCGCTGGTCAAGGCGCTCAAGGGCGATTCGATGCTGCTGAGCCTGTGCCCTGCTGTTGATCCGGCGGGGGTGGTCGCGAAGATGACGGCGGGGATCGACATGGTGGCCTCTCCCCGCTACCGGCAGGCGACGGCTGTACTGCGGGAGCAGCTGGATCAGCTGGAGTTGACGGGGCGCACCGACTGGCTGGCGGTTCCGCTGCCGATGGGGCGGGGTGAGTCGGTGCGTGAGGTCTTCGCGGCGGCGCGGGCGGATGTGGCGTTGCAGCTGGGGTTGCTGCCGCGTCCGGTGTCCGCGCGGGAGGAGGACGAGCGCCTGGCGCAGGCGCAGCGGATGGCGTCGGTGTGGCCGGCGGGTATTGCCCTGCGTGAGGCGACGACGGCCGAGGTGCTGTGGATCTACGGGCACAGTGCGCGTCGCGGTGTGCTGGAGCCAGTGCTGCCGGAGGGTGCGGGTCCTCGGATGCGGGGGCGGGGGCGGGGTGCGGCGGCGCTCGGGCAGGTGGTGCTCGCCGAGGGCGGGAATCTGCTGGAGGAACTGGATGCGGGCGCGGGTGGGGAGGTTGGTCCCGGCCGGGGGCGTGCGGGCCGTGGGAAGGGGGTGCGGGGGAATCCGTTCGCGCGGCGGTGGCTGGAGGCGACGACGGAGTGGGGGCCGTCGTATCAGGTGATGCTGGCGTTGTCCGAGATGCCTGAAGCGTTCGCGTTCCCCGGGTCGGAGTACCTGACGTCGCTGGACGCGTTCTCTTTCCCGGTGGACTGGGTGGTGCGTCTGCACGTTTCCTCCGGTGCCGAGGCGGAGGCCAAGACGCGGCGGCAGGCCAACGAGCTGGCCAATCAGTACAACGAGCTGCATAACGAGAACACCGGGACCGGTGTCCCGGCCACCGTGGACAAGGCGGTGGGCGGGCTGGAGGAGTTCCGCGAGCGGCTGACCGCGTCGCGGACCGAGGTCGAGGTCCGGGCCATGACCACCTTGTGTGTATGGGGCGGTACGCCTGAGGAGGCCGAGCGGCGGGCCGGTGAGATCACTGGGTACTTCGGCGGCAACGAGTACTCCTTCGTCGCGCCGCGCGGCGAGCAGGAGAACCTCTGGTACGGGATGCTCCCGGGCACGCGGACCCCGCAGGTGATGGCCCAGTATGCGCAGTATCTGGTCGCGAAGGACTTCGCGATGACCGGCCCGTTCTCGGGCCAGGGGCTCGGCGACAGTACGGGGCCGTTGTTCGGGCTGCAGCTGGCCGGCGGCGGCGTGAGGCCGGTACTGACGGACTGGGAGCGCGGCCCGAGGGAGAACACCTCGGCGACCGCGGCATTCATCGGGGAGCTCGGCGCCGGCAAGACGACCGCAATGAAGGCGGCCGTGTACTCCGTGCTCGCCGCCGGGCGCCGTACGCGTGGCGGGTCCAGGCGCGGCCGCGTGGTGATCGTGGACCGCACGCCGCGTCAGGAGTGGCTGCGCTACGCCCAGGCGTGCCCGGGTGAGACCGAGTGCATCACCATCGACGACCACGCCACCGTCTCCCTCGACCCGCTGCGCACATTCAAAGGGCGGGAGGCGCAGCGGTTCACCGAGTCGTTTCTGACGCTGTTGCTGGGGCTGGCGCCGATGAGTGATGAGGGCATCGCCCTGTCCGAGGCGGTCGAGTCGGTGCTGGCCGAGCCTCGTCCCTCGATGCGGGTCCTGGTCGAGGAGCTCACCAACCGTGGTGCGTCCGGGGACCCGCATTCGGCGATGGCGGCCCGCCGCTTGTCCGCGGTGCGGCGCAAGGACCTGGCCCGGTCCGTGTTCGACGAGTCCCTGCCCGTGGTCCGCGGCTCGTCTGCTGATGCGCTGGTGTTCTCGGTGTCCTCGCTCACGCTGCCTACCAAGAGCGAACTGAGCGGTGGCCGGCTGGACAGGCTGGAGTTCGAGAAGGTCTTCGGGCGTGCGGTGATGTATCTGATCGCTGCCCTGTGCCGGAAGATCGTGTACGCGGACCTGGACGAGTTCGCGCTGGTGGTGTGGGACGAGTGCTGGTGGCTGACGTCGAGCCCCGAAGGCCTCGCCCTGGCGCTGGAGCTGGTGCGGGATGGCCGTAAGCACGGCGCCGGCGCCCTGTTCGGTGCGCATGACGACGAGGACATCGGCTCGGCCGATACGGAGGACGGGCAGATTCTGCGCGGCCTGATCCCCCGCAAGTTCGTTTTCCGGCACACCGATACCAACCTCGCCCGCCGGGCGCTGGCGTTCCTGGGGTGTAACCCGGACGACGAGGACCTTCTGGCGCTGGTCACGAGCGGGCTCTCGCCAAACAGCCCGGACCTGGACGAAGAGGAACGGGCTGCGCGGGCCGGTGAGTGCCTGCACCGCGATCTGACCGGCCGGATCGGCGCGATGCAGGTGTCGCTGCCCGCCGACGAGCAGGCCGTTGCTCACATCCATTCCCAGCCCATGACAAGCACCGCGGCATGAGCAGCCGGGCCGCCGTACGGGTGGGAAGACCGATAGCACCGTGCCGCGGCCGGTGGGTGCGTGTGTGGCAGGGGGTGCGGCGGTGGCTGCGCCCCGGGCGCAGCATGGTTGCCGGGCTGGTGCTGCTGGCTCTGTCGTGCCTGACGTCGCTGGTACTGGCCACCGTGTCGGCCACCGCCGCCCCGACACCCCCGCCCGGTCCGACACCTTCGGTGGGCCCGACGCTGCCTCACCCCGGAAACCCGCTCAATCCGAGCCCCCTCGTACCGAATCCGGGCGCCTCGGCCGATCCGGAGGACTCCCCTCTGGTCAAGGACGCGAAGAAGGAGGCCAAGAGGAAGGAGAAGGCCGCCCGGTCCGCGTTCGACAAGAGGGTCGCGAAGTACAAGAAGGAGCGGGCTGCGCAGGGCGGGGTGTTGTCCGCGTTCGAGGTGACCGACCGGGACGGGAATCCGGTCAGTTCCTACCGCATCTACGCCGACACCGGGGACTGGAACGACTGGGACCTGAGCGTGGAGGGGTTCCTCGTCGAAATGACGTTCCTCGGCAACAAGTGGCTCGTCAGTTTCGCGTGCTTCCTCATCTCCTGGAGTCTGTCGTTCTCCCTTGCCGGGCTCATGCTGAAGCCGGCACTGCAGGTGTCCTCCTCACTGTATGGAGGGGCCGTCGTGCAGCTGGGGCTGCCGACCTTGTTCCTGACGTTCACGATGGTCGTCGCATCGTGGCATCTGCTGTTCGGGAACCGGGTCCGTGGCTGGGGCGAGATGGCGGCGGCCCTGGTCATTTCCGCGCTCGCGCTCGGCGCTTTGGCCTCGCCCCCGCAGCTCCTGCTGAGCAAGGACACCGGAGTCGTGGGCACCGTACGGGCCCTTGCTGTGGAAACGGCTGCGCTGGTTCTGGACAAGGAAGCCATCGACACGAGCCGGCCGACCACTGACAGCGGATGGGAGAAGAGGGCGACCGGCGGGAGTGTGGGGGCACAGGTCCGCTCCGCTCCGAGCGCGCTTGCCCGGCCCATCACCGACGCGCTGGTCGACGCGTTCGTGGCCCGGCCGGCGATGCTCCTGTCCTACGGGCAGACCTTCGAGGGGGCCTGTGGGAAGAAGTTCCGCGATTCACGGATCCAGCAGGCCGTCTTCGACCAGCTCGTGAACGAGAAGATGGACAAGGGCAAGTCCTTCCTCAAGGACCTGCCCGGGTTCGGGATCGCGATGCCCGACAGCGTCAAGAACTGGATGGTCGACACCACCGTTGACGTCGCGACCTCACAGATCCTGGAGCAGGTCCAAGGGGCCGGCCCGGTCAAGGCATTCGAGAAGGAATGCGTCCCGCAGGCCGGTGCGCTGAAAAAGGCGTCGATGGACAAGGTCGGCGGCGCCCTGTTCATGCTGTTGGCCGCGTTCCTCACCTGCGCGTTCATCATCGTGCTGGACTGCGGATTCCTCTTCGCCCAGGTACAGATCGCCATCGAGGCGATGATCGCGAAAGTGGCGCTTGCTGCCGGGATCCTGCCCGGCCCGGGCCGGGCCTGGCTGTGGGACAGGGCCGCTGCCATCGCCCGCGCCCTGGCGCTGATGCTCGCCTGCGTCGTCTCGCTCGCCGTGTTCATCGTCGTCGTCAACACGGTGCTGAACACGCCGGAGAGCGACCTGCCCGGCGGGCTCACGGTGCGGTTCATCGTGCTGGACGGTGTATGCGTCGCCGCGTTCATCTACCGCAAGAAACTCGCCCGCTCCACCTGCGGGATCGTCGCCCGCACCCGCCACCGCCTGGGCAACAGCCCGCTCGGTGGCGAGGTCTCCCCCGCCTCCGTCACCCCGCCGCGCCGCACAGGCCTCGGCAAGGGACTGCTGCTCGGCGGGCTGATGCTGGGTGCCGCGGCCGCCACCGGCGGAACCAGTGCCGTCCTCGGCGGCGCCGGCCGGATCGGATCCACCCGGCTCACAGCGCGCCTCGGCGGCCGGCTCGCCCGCGGCGGCGGCCGCGCCGTCGCCGGGCTGACGAAGCTCACCGGCCGTACCGTCCAGGCAGGCGCCAAGGGCACCGTGAAGGCCGGGGTTCTCGGACTCAAAGCCACCATCGGACTGCCCGTGTACGGGCCGCGTGCCGCCCGCAGGGTCGGCGCCGCCGCGACCGCTCTACCCGGCCAGGCAGCCGGCCGGGTCACCAGCGCCGTACAGACCGTCCAGCAAAGCACCCAGGCTCTGAACCGCGGCTATGTCCAGCCCGCTCTGCAGCTCGGCGGGGAGGGCTGGCACAACATGCGTTCCCTCGGCCGGATCGTCCGCGGCCAGCCGGGCCTCGGCCGGTACACCCCACCGCGGCCCCCCAACCGGCCGACCACACCCCGCCGCACACCGGTTCCTCGGCCCACCACACCACCCGCCCCCGTGATCGCACCGGCCCGCCGGCGCCGCCCCGCCCCGCCCCGCGTCGCACAGCCGCCCGCCAGCACCGCGCAGGCACTGCTGCAGCAGCGCCTGCACCGCATCCGCCAGGCCAACACCACCACTGCCCCGCCCACCCCCACGCTTCCGCCCACGCCCCGGCCCCGGCCCCGGCGTGCACCTCGCCGCCCGGGCCGGCCATGAACAACACGTACAAGATGCTGCTCGGCTCCGCCGGCTGCCTCGTACCAGCAGTGACCGTGCTCGGCCTCCTGATCCTGTTCATCTCCGCCGTCGCCAACGGGGCCACCGGCCACGAAGATGACCACCCAGCCGTCGCCGCAAGCCCTGGCGGCGCCCCGAGCACCGTCCCCGGAATCAACCCCGTCATGTTGTCCGCCTACACCCGCGCCGCCGCCAGTACCCGCACGGTGCGGCCGAAGTGCACCGGCATGCGCTGGTCCGTCATCGCCGGCATCGGCAAGGTCGAGTCCAACCACGCAGCGGGCCGCACCATCGCCGTCAACGGCGACATCACCCCACGGATCCTCGGCGTGCGGCTCAACGGCTCCGGAATCGGCGGGAACACCAGTTCCTTCACCGACACCGACCGCGGCCAGCTCGACGGCGACACCGCCTACGACCGGGCAGTCGGCCCGATGCAGTTCCTGCCCTCCACCTGGAACGGACCCAGCGGACAGGACGGCAACAACGACGGCATCAAGAACCCGCACAACGCGTTCGACGCCGCGCTCGGCACCGCCGTATACCTGTGCGGCATCGGGACTACCGATCTGTCCCGGCCCGACCAGCTCCGCAAGGCCGTCTACCGCTACAACCACTCCGACACGTACGTGGACGACGTCACCGGTCACATCACCGAGTACGACCAAATCCCCGCCACCAAAGCGGGCGCGCCGATGACCGCGACCGGCCGGGCCGGCGCCGTCATCAACGCCGCCCTCGCCGAACGAGGAACCCCCTATGTCTGGGGCGGCGGCAGCACCACCGGCCCCACCAAGGGCGGCTACGACTGCTCGGGCCTCATGCTCTACGCCTTCCACCAGGGCGCGGGCATCACGCTCCCCCGCACCTCCCAGCAGATGCGGAACTCCGGAACCCGCATCGCCCGCGCCGACATCCAGCCCGGCGACCTCATCGTCATCAACAACAACGGGAACTGGGGACACGTCGGCCTCTACACCGGCAACAACACCATGATCCACGCACCAAGACCCGGCAAGACCGTGGAAACCACCCCCACAACCGGCTACTGGGCCAAATACGACTGGGACGTACGCCGCGTCCTGTGAGGTGTTACGCAGCCGAAATGACTGCTAGATCAATCCGAGTCGTCTCCAACGACTACGGCTGTGGGTAGCCCTCGTCGGACATGCAGTCCGTGAATGCCTTCTGCCGCTGGGACGAGGAATACCCGTCCGTGAGCGCGTCTATCGTCGGGTCGGCATCGTTGGATTCAGGCCATGCTTCGCCTGCCAGTTCTGTGCAGTACGCGCGGGCTTGGAGGACCGTCATCGGCGTGGCCCCGGAATCGCTCGGCTCGACAACGGGCACGGTAGCGGGCAGAGCGTCCTGCCCATTCTTGCCGTTCCTTCCCGCCGGGCCCGCAATCCCTCGGGGACCAGGCACTCCTTGGGGGCCCGTCTCACCGCGGGGGCCAGGCGTCCTGCCTGCCGCTTCGAGATCGTTGATCTGCTGCTGTTGCACGATGATCGCTGCGCCTTGTGCAGCGAAGAGCGCGCAAGCGGTAACGATGCCTATGCGGGTGAGAAGCCGGCGTCGAGTTGCCGGTCTGCCAGAGTCCCCGGATTCCATGGTCCCCCCAGGTCTAGGTATGGGGCGACAGCATATGAGAGCGGCGTGGTGGCTACTCGCGTGGGGCATATCGTCCGCCGCTGCTGCCCCCTCGAAATTACTGTCGGCTTCGCTGTCACGTTTCGGGCCGGTGGACTCCTTGTGTGGGTGAGAGGCGGCAACAGGCCTGCCCGGTGCGGGAGGTGCGTATGGCACGGCACACCACAGAGGTCCGGAATGAAGCACGGCACAGCCGACTGGATACGGGTGTCGAGACGGTGATCGGCCTGTGCGGGTGGCTCGTAGCAGTGGTGTTCGTGGTCGGGTTCATCCGCGGATGGTGGTGGGGCGGGGATCTGCACAGCCTTCCCTGGGGACTGGGAGACCCGGCTGCCCAGGCGGTCAACGAGCGGTGGGGCTGGCCGGCGGTGCCGGTCCTGGCCGCGGCGCTGGGAGCGGTATGCGCACGCTGGGCGTGGCTCGCTCTGGCTGACCTGGTGTGTGGGATAGATCCACGGGTCCGGCATCGCGGGTGGCGGCTGTGATGGGGCAGCTTTCGCCTGTCGGCGGCTTTGATCCGGGCTGGGTGCCGGAATCCCTGTGGGGTGACCGGTGGTGGGTGCTGGCCAATGCGGCGGCTGCGGCGTGCGTGTGGGGTTGTGCGCGGTGGTGGTGGATTCGGCGGGCTCGGGCCATGTTGCTGGATCGGTCGGTTGTTGCCCTGGTCCCGGCTGCGGGCTTTGACCCGTCGCTGGAGGAGATCGAGCGGCACGCGGCGCGGCTCGCGAGGGTTCCGGCGGTCGTGGGGTGGGCGCCGGAGCGGGCGGTGGGGGTGCGGATCCGGCTGTCCAGTGAGGAGGGCCGGCTGTCGTACCGGGTGGAGGGTCCCGGCCGGGCGGCGGCGCTGCTCAGGCTCCGGTCGTATCCCGATGTCGATGTCGTGGATCCCGGGGTGCGTCATGAGGTGTCCCGGATCCGGTTCGACGGAGTGCCGCCGCTCGGCAGTGACGATCACGATGGAGATGAGGACGAGTGACGATCCGGATGGAGAAGGCTTCGCGCGACGAGGTCGTCGGCGTGGATGAGCGTACGGGCGTTGAGGTGGACGAGGGCGGGGGCCGGTTGTACGTGGCGCGGGCGGAGCTGGTTCTGGCCCGGCCCGACCATCGTCAGCTGACGGCCGCCGGTCTGGATCCGGACCCGCTGCAGTTGATGGCGGCCGCGTGCGCTCATGCGGACAGTGAGCGCGGAGAGCACGTTGAGCTCGTCGTGGATCTGGTGCCGGTGGCCGGGCGGCGGGTGGCGCGGTGGCGGCGGCGGCTGGTGCGGCGTGCGCAGCAGCGTGGCCGATCAGCGTTCGGCGAGCAGCTGGCCGGCGGGGAGCGGGCGGGGGCAGGCGGGGGGCCTTGGTCCCAGGTCCTCGCGGGCCTGGGTGGGGGTGGTTCGCGTGGCCGGCAGGGCCGGAGTTCGGGTCGGGTTTCGCGGTCGTCGGATCTGGCCGAGGGGGTGGGGAAGTTCTTGCCGGGGGTGGATGCCCAGGTGTTCGCGGTGCAGGTGATGGTGCGGACGGTGGCTGCTCATCCGGCGCAGGCGCAGGGGTTGCTGCATCAGGTGATGGCGGTGATGGATGCGTGGTCGGGGGAGAACTGGTGGCGTCCGGTGGGGCCGCGGATGGGTACGTGGCGTCCGTACAGCAGTGTGTGGTGGCGCCGCAGGAGATTCGAGCGGCGTTTTACGTCGGGTGAGTTCGCGCCTTCGCGTCGTCAGTGGGTGACCTCGCGGGAGATTGCCGCGCTGCTCAAGCCGCCGTCGGTGCACTGCACGCCGACAAACGTGGTGCGTACCGGAGGTGTGGTGCCCTCGGCGCCGTCGCGGCTGCCGGAGTGGACCGGGCAGCGGGGTGTGGTGCCGCTGGGGCTGGTGACCGGCGCGGACGGGCGGGTGCGGCTGGGGGCTGTCCCGCAGGAGGATGTGCTGTTCGGCGCGAGCCTGGGACGGTCGGGTTTCGGGAAGTCGGAACAGGCTCTGCTCCAGGCGCTGACGCTGGGATATGCGGGGTTCGGGGTGTGGTTCCTGGATCCGCACGGTGCCGCGGTTCAGCGGGCGTTGCCGTATCTGACGCATCCGGCCATCGCCCACCGGGTGCAGCTCATTGATGTGAGCGTGAAGGATCCGGCGGCACGGATCGGGGCGTGGAACCCTCTGTCGATGGAGGGGCGGGACGCCACACAGGTGCAGGACGTGGTGGGCGCCTTGGTCGGTGGCCTGGCCTCGGCTCAGGGCTGGGGCGACCGGGCACCGCGGGCGCGGGCGATCCTGTCCCACGCTGTGCAGGTCCTGGCCCATCTCGCGCTGCTGATGTGCGAGCGGGGCCGGCCCGACCTGCAGCCCACCCTGTTCTCGATCACGCGGCTGCTGACGGATGAGCAGTGGCGGGCTCAGGTCCTGGAGCGGCTGCCGCGGCGGCTGTCGCGGTTCTGGCAGCAGACGTTCCCGAAGTACGAGGGCGGGGCGGTGCCGGTCGTGACGCAGATGCTGGAGCAGCTGGAGACCTCGGATTCCCTGCGGGCCTTCCTCGGGCAGCCCCGCTCCAGCTATGACGTGCGGGAGGCGATGGATCAGAACAAGATCGTGCTCCTGCGCTGCTCGGGAACCGGGGGCGGTGACCAGATCATCACGAGCCTGCTGCTGTTCGATCTGTTCCTGGCCGGGCTGTCCCGCGAGGGGGTGCCTCCCCAGGACCTGGAGACAATGTTCGCGTTCGCGGACGAGCTGACCGCGATCGACGGTGCTTCACGCGGGTATGTGGCCGCGATCCTGGAACAGCTGCGGAAGTACGAGGTCCGGCTGATGGGGCTCACGCAGATGGTGATGCGGCTGTCGGAGGAGACCCGGCAGGCCTTGATGCAGAACCAGTCCCTGCTGTCCGCCAGCGGGGCGGACAGCGGTGAGGCCGCCTTTGTCGCCAAGCGGCTGGCCGGTGTCGCGCCGGCAGTTCTGGAACAGCTCGCGAAGTACCAGTACGTGGTGTCAACGATGCTGAACGGGGAGAGGTCTTCTCCCTTCCGGGTGCGGGGGGTCGCGGTCCATCAGGTCCTGGCCGACTACCACCGCCCCGACCTCCTGCCCGCCCTGGACGACGCGATCGACCGCAGCCTGAGGCGCAGGCCCGTCGGTGAGATCCTGCGCGTCCTCGATGGGGACGACGGCCGGCTCCCCGGTCTGGACGACCTGCTGCTCACCCACCTCACCGGCCGCGCCCCGGCCGGCCCGGCCCGGACCGCCGGACGGAGCGAGGTCGCCTGATGTCCCTTGCCGCCGCCCAAGCCCGCCCGGCCGGTCTGTCCCGCATCGGACAGCAGCTGCTGCCGATCCTGTATCAGCACCGTCTCATCGCCACCGGCCAGCTCCACCGGCTCCTGACTCCGCACACCCGCCGCCCTGTGTACCTGCGGCGCCAGCTCGGCTACCTGCGCACGATGGGACTCGCAGAGTCCACCGACCGGCGCATCGGCCGGATGGGGCGCTGCGAACTGCTCTGGTACCTCACCCCGTTGGGCTACGAGGTCGTGGAGGCCAGTGACGAGGTGACCGCACGGGCGTATCGCATCAGCCCCAGAGCAGCCGCCTCCCAGCTCCAGGAGCACACGCTCGCAGTCGTCGACACCGGTATCGCGTTCTCCGAGTGGGCCGGCCGTCTCGGGGATGAGTGCGGTCCGCTGGACTGGGAGCCGGAACTCGCGCACCGTGTCCGCGACGGCGACAGCCGGCTCGGCGACGACGCGTTCCTCGTCCCGGACGCGGTACTGCGCTACACCCGCACCACAGCAGAGGGCCGGCGCCAGCTCCTGACGTTCTTCCTCGAAATCGACCGGGCCACCATGCAGGTCGCCCGGCTCGGCCGGAAGCTCGGTACATACGCCCGCTACGCCTCCTACGCACCGCAGCCGCCAGGACGCCGTC
Organism: Streptomyces sp. NBC_00464; assembly: GCF_036013915.1. Taxonomy (NCBI): domain Bacteria; kingdom Bacillati; phylum Actinomycetota; class Actinomycetes; order Kitasatosporales; family Streptomycetaceae; genus Streptomyces; species Streptomyces sp. NBC_00464. The sequence continues at coordinate 26,600 of NZ_CP107900.1, forward strand.
AGCAGGCAAGTACCCGAGAGGCATGGCGCGAGCGATATCCCGCGCTCCCCCGCCTCCTGATCGTCCTGTCCGGAGCGTCTGACCGGGTCCTGCAGCGCCGGGCCGAGGACCTGCAGGCGCTGGCATCCGCCAACCCCCACATCGAGGGAAGCCAGCTGCGCGCCGGAATCACCACCGCCGAGCTCCTCGAAAGGCACGGCCCATTCGCACCGATTGTCACTCCGGTCATGGGCCCTCCGGAGCCAACTAACGTACTCCTCGCCCCGTTTCCGGGAGCCTGATCGCATGCAGCAGAAGCGGTATTGCTGACGTATCGACATTTTCCCGCCGACCGGGATCGCCGCCCATTCCTCATCAACCCCTTCGGGTCTGCGTGGAGTTCGATGGGCAGTTGTACCGGTATACGACGCCTCGTAGATCTCAACTATAGGAACGGGCTGGGTTGGTGGAGCAACTTTGCGTAACCTGACATCCGACCGAGAGGTTGGTTTACGAGAGCACAGGCGGCCGAGAGGGCCCCTATGCGAACAATCATGCAGTTCGGGGGCGTTATGGCATATGCACTGGGAGGCTCGGTGGCTCAGCAGGCACGACCGGCAAAGGCCGCAGTTCGCAAACGAAACCGTGCGAGTTCGGCAACCTTGCTCCTGGCTGCCTGCGTACTCCTATCCGCCACGGGCTGCGGATCTGACAAAGCCGATGACCAGAATGAATCCCCTACCCCCACTCCCTCGGTGGAGCAGCCGAGCAAGTCGGCAGACCCCTCCGAAGCAGCCAAGAACGAGGCTGTCTCCACGTACAAGAAGTACTGGAAGGCGCTGGAGCGGCTTTACGCAGACAGCCATGGGAATCCGGCCGCTCTGAAGCAGTACGCAGCCGGAGCTGCTCTGGCGGGTGCCACATCGGACGCCAAAAGCATGCACGCCAAGGGCAACATCATTACGGGCAACGTTGCCGTCGGCACTCCCACCGTCACCAAGGTCGACATCGACCGCAAGATTCCCAACGCCATGATCTCCAGCTGTCTGGACATCACCGACTGGACGGTTGTGGACAGCGCCACCAAGAAGGCGGCGACCCTGCCCTCGGACCGACTGACCCGGTACGTGGTGATCTCGACTGTCGAACGCTGGCCGAAGGGGTGGCGGGTCATCAAGGACGAGCCGCAGGGGCAGAAATGCTGAGCCGCTGTGTGGCCTCTGCCCTTGCCCTGGCCGCTCTCACGGTTCCCGGTACGGCCTACGCGCAGGATGGTCCGGGCGGAGGCGCAGACGACTGCGGACTCTACGTGTGCGTGACAGCTGAGGATCCCGGTGCTCCGGGCGAGAGCCGGCCTGCGGGCACTCGTAAGGGAGCGGGCAGAGCGGCGGGAGGCTCAAACGCGACCGAGAAGAAGACGTGTACGTACGAGCTCGCTGACCCGCAGCCTCCGTCGGGAAGTCTGGACTGGGAAGGGCATGAGCCGGGCGACGGCGCGGTGTACGAAAAAGCCTGCATGTACAACGGCGACGACAACTTCCGGATCCTGAGCATGGTGTGGGCGGCTGACCCTCCCGTGGCTCAGGTTGATCCTGCCGTCTTGGCTCAGCAGGCCGTGGACAAGATGCTGCTGAAGGGCCCGCGGATCGGTATCACTCCGAAGCCGGGCGGCAAGGGTGTAGTCGGTATGCCGGTCTACATGTGGACCGGCAAGGGGGCGGCGACGTACGGGCCGAACCAGGCCTCCGCCACGGCTGGAGCTGTCACCGTCACGGCCACTGCGAAGGTCAGCAAGATCGTGTGGACGATGGGGGACGGTACGGCCGTCACGTGCACGACCGCGGGGACGCCGTACAGCGCGGAGTACGGCAAGAAGCCGTCTCCGGACTGCGGCCACCGCTACACCCAGCCCTCCTCCTCCACCGAGTCCGGGAAGTACCACGTCACCGCGACGTCGACCTGGACGGTCGACTGGACCGGCGGCGGCCAGACCGGGCAGCTCACCGAGATCCGTGACAGCGCCGTGGACATCACCGTCGCTGAGGTCCAGGTCCTCAACTAACACGTTCTCTTTTGCAGAATTCCGAGAGGCAACACAGCATGGAGTCCCCCGCCGCACCGCCGGTGCCCCGGCCTGCCGCCCCGGCCCGCCCTGACATCCCCATCACCACAACGGCCCCGGTCAAGCGGGAGCGCCGTTGGTCAGTGGTCGCGCTCTGCATCGTCCTGGCGGCTGTCGCCGGGCTCGGCGCGGCGGCGGCGGTCACGTCGGCCAGCGATCGCACCCGGGTTCTTGCCGTCGCCCGGGATGTTCCGGCCGGGCAGGCGCTCACGGATGACGATCTCACCGTGGCGGAGGTGTCGGCCGATGCTCATCTCACGCCGGTCCCGGCCTCCGAGCGGGGCAGCATGGTCGGAAAGCGTCCCGCCGTGGACCTGCGCAGGGGCGGGCTGCTGACTGCCTCCCAGCTGTCCGCAGGCACTGGACTGGGCGATGACAAGCAGCAGGTGGGTGTGCAGGTCAAGCGGGGCCAGGCCCCGGCCGGCGCCCTGGCCCCCGGTGACAAGGTGCTCGCCGTCACCACCCCGGCCCAGGGCGAGCAGTCCGACGTCAAGGGCGCCGAGGCGCCTCCGTCGTCGATCAACGCTGTCGTGGTCTCCGTGTCCCGCCCGGACGCGTCCGGCACGATCGTGGTCAACCTCGCCGTCTCCCCCACCGACGGGCCACTGCTGGCGACCAGGGCGTCAACGGGGCGCATCGCTCTGGTCCGCGAACCGCGGGGCCACTGACGATGCCCGTAACCGCTCTTGTCTCCGCCAAGTCCTGCGGCGTCACCGCGTCCGCGCTCGCCCTGACCATGGCCTCGAAGCGTCCCTCGCTGCTCGCCGAATGCGACCCGGCCGGCGGCACCATCCGGGCCGGGCTCCTGGACGGCCGCGCCACCGCGGGATACGGCCTCTACCACCTGGCCGCCGCTGAGCGCACCGGGCGCGATGCGCTCGCGAACGCGTTCGCCAATCACCTGTGGCCGCTGGACGAGGCCGGACACCGCAGGCTGCTGCCCGGTCTGACCGATCCCGCCCAGGCAGCCGCGCTCGGCCGTACGTGGCCGACTCTGTCGGATGTCCTGCACGTCCTGGCCGCCGAAGCCGGATACGACGTGTTCATCGACGCCGGGCGCCTCGCGCTGGAGTCCGGGCACCTGCATCCCACGCTGACTCCCGCACCGCTGCTGCATCAGGCCGACCTGGTCCTGCTCGTGGTCCGCAGCACCGAGCAGTCCCTCACCCTGGCCCGCCACGTCATCGACCCGCTGCGCACCGAACTGCAGGAACGTGGCTCGGGCGGCGACGCGCTGGGTCTGCTCCTCATCGAGGGCGGTACCTACCGGGCCCACCAGGTCAGCGACGCCCTCCACGGGGTGCCCGTGCTGGGCGTCCTGCCCTGGGACACGGACACCGCCCAGTACCTCACCCTGGGGGGCCGGCCGCCGCGCGGCTACGCCCGCAGTCCCCTGCTCCGCCACGCACGGACCGCGACCGAGCAGATCGAGGCGGCCACCTCGCGCCGCCGGATCCAGCAGGAGTACCCGCCCCGTCCTGCGAACCCGCAGCTGGCGGGTGTGCTGCAGCAGCTCGCCGTACAGCGTGGAGGAAGCCGTGGCTGACACCCACCAGAGGCCCGGCGCCAACGGGCATCCGGACCCGCTGGGCCGCCAGGAGCTCGCTTCGCTGCTGTCCGGGCATCTCGGTCAGCGCCGCGCCCCTGCACCCGCACAGACACCGCAACCGCCGGCCGCCGCCCCGTCGGTGAGTCCGGCCGCTGTGCCGCGTCTGGCCGGACTGCCCGGCGAGCTCCCGGTGAGCTGGGACGTGATCGAAGCCCTGCAGAGCAATGTATCGAGGGCTTTGAGTGAGGAAGACCCCGACAAGCACCTGCCCGAACCCGACCGCCGGGCCCTCGCGCGGGCGCTGGTCACCACCGCAGTCGCGGACTGGTCCACCAAGCACGCCCACGGCAACACGCCGCTGACCGCCGATCAGGAAGGTGCGATCGGTGCCGCGGTCTTCGATTCCATGTACCGCGGCGGCCGGCTGCAGTCCCTCCTGGACGAAGACGGCGTCGAGGACGTGATGGTTGACGGGCTGCGCGCCCATGTCGAGTACCACGACCGGCCGCGCCGCACCGTTGACAAGGTCGCCGACAGCCACGAAGAGCTGATCACATGGGTCAACCGGATGGCGCGCCTGTCCGGCCACGGTGAACGGGCCCTGACCCAGTCCACCCCCATGGTCGGCTTCCGCATGCCCGACGGCTCCCGTGTGACCGCCTCGCTGCTCACCACACGGCCCTCCGTCGTCATCCGAAAGCACCGCATCCGCCAGCACGGCATCGCCGAACTCGTCCAGTGGGGCTCGATCAACCCGCTGCTGGAGGCATTCCTCACCTCCTGTGTCCACGCCAAGATGAACGTCCTGGTCGTCGGTGACATGGGCGCAGGAAAGACGTCTTTGCTGCGTGCGCTGGGCCGTGAGATCCCACCGGCCGAGCGCCTGGTCACCCTCGAATCCGACCGTGAGCTCTACCTGGACGAGCCGGGCCCCAAGCCCGGCCCGGTCACCTACGCGTTCGAGGCGCGGCAGTCCAACGGCGAACGCCACGGAGACAAACTGGCCGGTGAGGTCACCATCGGCGACATGTTCGCTACGGCGCTGCGGTACAACGCTACCCGGGTCATCGTCGGTGAGGTCCGGTCCACGGAGATCGTGCCGATGCTCCAGGCGATGTCCGCCGGCGGCTCGGGGTCGATGTGCACCCTCCACGTCCGGCGGCCGCACGCCATCATCAGCCGCCTGGTCCAGCTGTGCACCGAGGCCGGAATGGCGACCGAAGCCGCCCACCACCTCATCGCCTCGTCCATCGACGTCGTCGTCTACCTCACCTACCTGGATGAGACCGCGCTCGGCGGCAAGAAGCACCGGTACGTGTCGCACATCTACGAGATCCACGACGTGGTCGGTGAGGGCGGGCGCCCCACCACGTCCGAACTGTTCGCCCCGCACGGCAGTGAAGTCCGGGCCGTGTACAAGAACATGCCGTCCTTCATCGGCGAGCTGGAACGCACCGGCAGGTTCGCTCGGCAGTGGCTGACAGAGAGTCCGCACAGCTGGTGGGGCCCGCCTCTGCAGACAGTGAGCACCTGATGACCACATCCCAACTGGCCCTGGTAGCGGCCTGCTGCACCGTCCTTTGCCTCCTGGCCGCCGTGGCCGCGGTCCGTGAGTTCCGCGGCCGGGTACCCGACCCGGTCAAGCCCGCCTCGCGCCTATCGGACCGGATCGAGCGTGCCCGGTCCGAGCTGCCGGAGAGATGGCAGCACCGCTGGCGCCACCTCGTCATGGCGGCCGCGATCGTCGCCCTGGTGGTGTGGGCGTGGACGGGGTGGCCGGTGCACGGGCTCCTCGCCGGAGCCGCTGTGCTCGGGTTCCCGTTCATCCTGAACCCGGGCACCGCAGCCGTGCACCGCATCGACCGCCTCGAAGCGCTGGGCCAGTGGCTCAACCACCTCGCCGGTGTCCACACCGCCGGAATCAGCCTGCCCCAGACCATCCGGGCCTCAGCAAGAAACGCCCCCGCACCGATCGCCGCGAACGTACGGGCCCTGTCCGAGCGGCTTCGCTCGGGCATGGAGGCACACACCGCGTTCGCCCTGTTCGCCGACGAGCTCGCCGACGGAGTCTCCGACCACGTCGTCCTGCTCTTCCAGAGCCACGCCGTGTACAAGGGACCAGGTCTCTCCGACGCGCTGGAGAAGCTCGCGGTCACGATCCATCAACAGGCGGCCGATGCCCGCGATATCGAGGCCGACCGGGCGAAGGTCCGCAAGTCCTCGCGCATGGTCTCGGTCGTCATCTCGATCGTCGTCGTCGGGTGCATGCTCAATGAGGGCTGGTCGGGCTGGTACCAGTCACCGGCCGGGCAGATCGTGCTGGCCGTCCTCGGCGCCATGTTCGCCTGGACCTTGTCGTGGCTGCGCCGCATCGCCCGCACCAAGCCCGACCCCCGTCTCCTGGCCCCGCTGCCCACCACGGCCCTGCCGGCCACACCCGGTATCGCAGCACCGCGGCGGCCGGACGGGCTGCCCATCGACATCCCGACCGGTGGAGGTGCTCGGTGATCCCCCTGCAAGCCGTCCTTCCCGCAGCCGCAGCCGGCGCCCTGATCGGCCTCGCCGTACGGGCTGCCTGGCCGGCCAAGCCCGACCTTTCCTCCGTACTGGACCGGCTCGACGTCAGCAAGACCCAAGCCGCGCTGCCGTCCGCAGCTCCCACCCTCACCAACTCGCTGAGCGAACGCGTCGGCAACCGGCTGCTCGGTGAACTCGGCGGCCGGATCGCCCTGCCACTCAGGGACCTGAACCTGCTGCGGATCAGCCCGGCCGAACACCTGGGCAAACGCGTGCTGTTCTCCCTGTACGGACTGCTGCTCCCCCAGCTGATGCAGGCCCTGCTCGCGCTGGCCGGGGCAGCGTTCTCCTTCACCATCCCGCTCGTCGTCTCGCTCGCCCTGGCTGCCCTGTTCTGGTTCCTGCCGGGCCGGGAGGTCGCCCGGAACGCAGCAGCTGCTCGCCTCGTGGTCCGGCACGCTGCCGCGTCCTACCTGGAGCGCGTCGCGCTGGCTCGGATCGCGAACTCAGGCGCAGCCCAGTCCCTGACCGAAACCGCGGAAGTCGGCGACGGCTGGATCTTCGTCAGGATGCGGCAGGTCTTCCACCAGGCCGACCTCGCCGGCGTCACCGTGTGGGACGCCCTCAAGCAGCTCGGCGACGAGCTCGACATTCCCGAACTCACCCGGCCCGCCGACACCCTGGCCCTCGCAGGAGACGGCGCAGCCGTCTACGCAACCCTGCAGGCCCAGGCGCGACAGCTGCGGATCGCGATGCTGTCCGACGCCAAGGCGCAAGCCAACGAGGCGTCGGCGGCCATGGTCCTGCCCGTCACGTTCGGCGTCGTCCTCATGCTCGTCTTCGTCATGATCCCCCTCACCTTCACCATTCTCGTCAGCTGATCCGGAGGACATAGACCGTGAACATCGAAGCGCTCACCCTGCTGCTCAAGGCCCACTGGTACCGGCTGAAGACCGCCCGAGACGAAGGCCAGGGCACCACCGAAGTTGCCGTGATCACCGCCGTCGTCATCGTCGTGGCCGCCGGAGTCGCCCTGGCCATCAAGACGAAGGTGGCCGAGAAGGTCGGCATCATCAGCGGCGGATGACCGAGCACCGTATCCACCCGCCATCACCCGATGAAGAGGAACCGTCAGTGATCCGAGTCCCGAGTTCCCGGACCGCCAGGCTGGCCGCGTATTCGACGGTCGTCTTGCTGACGGCTGTCCTGGCATGCGGATGCGGCACGCAGAGCGCCCCTCCGGCACCGGCAGGGAAGCGATCCACCGCTGAAGGCAAAGCGAGCGCGCCGCCCGCACCCCGCGTGCTGGGCACCCGTCAGCTGGAAGCGGCCCTGCCCGACCAGTTCAGTATTCCGGCGGACCTGGACGAGCCCCGTGACCGCAGGGCGTGGGACACCTTGGATGCCACGTACTGCCAGTCCGAGGACTGGCCGGATCAGTGGTGTGGTGAGGCGCTCGCCGTAGGGATGGCGGGGTTCACGAACCTTGAGGATCAAGAATTGGTGATCCGGCTCATTTCCTTCTCCAACAGCACGACTGCTGCCCGCTTGTTCCAAGGCGAGGGGACGGTGGACGAGGTGGGCGAGAACCCGCCTGGTGACGAGATCGACGGCTTCGAGATCGAGCAGCCGGACGGTGCGCCGACCTGGGGCGGCAAGGGAATCAACGTGCGGCAGGGCGCCGTCATCGCGAAAATCCAGTACACGTGGAAGGCCGGCACGGCGATCCCTTCCGACCGGCTTCGGTCTCTCACCGCCATGGTCGTCCAGCGCATTCAGCAGGCACAGGCCGGTAAGCCATCGACGGCCTCAGCCCAATGAACCACGGACACAGGGGCCGAGGAGAAGCGATGGTGAACCGCACCAGAAGGCGCCGATCTGCACGCTTTCCCCGACGGCAGCGTGGCGACCGCGGGTTCGCGAGCGTCGAGTTCGCGGTGCTGGCGCTGGTGGTGCTGGGACTGGTCTTCACCACCATCCAGGTCGGCCTGTACTTCCATGCCCGCAAGGTGGCCCAGTCCGCGGCACGTCACGGTGTCGAGGCGGGGCGGGCCTTCGGCTCCGGCGAGGGTGACGGTGTTGCCGAGGCGCAGTCCTTCCTCGCCCGGTTCGGGGGAAGCGTCCGCGGCGCGAGCGTGTCCTCGGCGGGCAGTACTGCCGAAGAGGTCCGCATCACCGTGCGCGGCAGCGTCGCCACGCTCGTCCCCGGACTGGAGCTCCACGTCACCCAGCACGCCAACGCGCCCGTCGAACGCTGGACCAATCCGTGACCGCCCGCACGCAACACCGCCGGCTCCGAGCCGCTCTGCGTCGTGACCGGGGCAGTTACGCCGTGGAAACTGCGGTTCTCGCCCCGGTGATGATCGCGTTGCTGCTGCTGATGGTGGCGTTCGGCCGGGTGACCGACGCCGATGGTGCCGTGGACTCCGCCGCCCGTGCCGCTGCCCGCGCCGCCTCCCTGGAACGCGACGCCGGCAGCGCCCAGACCAAGGCGCAGGCCGCGGCCTCGCGCAGTCTGGAGGGGGAGGGCATTACGTGCCGGACGTCCAGTGTGACGGTGGACACTGCGGGCTACTCGCTCGATATCGGGGCCGACGCCAACGTCACGGCGACGATCGCCTGTACCGCGGACCTGTCCGACATCGGTCTGCCCGGCCTGCCCGGCAGCAAGACGCTCCGCGCATCGTGGACCAGCCCGATCGACACCTACCGGGGGCGTCAATGATCCGCCGACTCCACCAGCAAACGATCGCGCGGCACAGGGCACGGGGACGGCGTGACCGCGGCTCCATGTCGGTGTTCTTCGCCCTGACGACAATCGCCATCCTGATGGTGATGGGCCTGCTGGTCGACGGCGGCGGCGCCCTGAACGCCGGCAACCGAGCCACCTCCCTCGCCCAGGAAGCCGCCCGCACCGCCGGCCAGCAACTCGATCCCGCCCAGGCCATCGAAGGCACCGCCATCACCATCGACCCGGACGCCGCCATCGGCGCAGTCCAGGACTACCTCGCCGCAGCCAACGTCCAGGGCGAGGTCAGCATCAGCGACAACGGCCAGACGCTCCACGTCACCGTCCACGACAGCTACACCGCCCACTTCGCCCAGTTCATCGGCATGGCAACGATCAACGTCACCGGCACTGCCACGGCCCATCTGCAGACCCAAGCTGGAGGCTGATCCCCATGGCCCACCGAACCCCCGCCCCGCTGCGCGCCGTCGGCGCCCTGTTGCGGGCACTGCTCGGCCTGGCCCTCCTGGCGGCCCTGGTCGGCGGCGCGCCGTATCTGCTGCTCAAGGTCGGCCACCAGCCGGCTGAGCTTTCCGGCGGCCTGGACCTGCTGACCCAGCAGGATGACGGGTCGTTGTTCCTCGTGGTCCTGACCTGTATCGGCTGGGTGGCATGGGCGGCGTTCGCGTTGTCCGTCCTGGTCGAGATCGTGGCTGTGCTGCGCCGCCGCTCCGCACCGCGCATCAGAGGTCTGGGCGGGATGCAGTCCCTGGCCGGCGCCCTGATCGGTGGGATCGTGCTGCTCGCCCCGACCGTCGCCTCCGCCGCCACGGTCACGCCCGCAGTCGCCGCAACCGCGACTCACAACACTGGGCAGGACGCCGCAGGCGTATCGGCGAAGCACGAGAGCACACACCCGGACGTGGCAGGGCTGCGGCACACCGTCACCTCGGTCACGGAGTCACCGTGGGAGCTCGCGCAGGCGTATCTCGGCAGCGGGCCTCGGTGGAAGGACATTGCCGCTCTCAACCCCGGTATCCCCGAACTCGCCGCCGGCGACCAGTACCTGCCCAAGGGTGCGGTCATCACGCTGCCTGCCGACGCACGGCGTCCCACCGCAGCCGACACCGCTCAAGCCTCCTCCGCCGCCGCCGCCAAGGCAGCAGGCCCCACGGCCGGGGCACCGGACAACGCAGACGCATCTCAGACGTCTTACACCGTCCGGCCGGGCGACTACCTGTCAAAGATCGCCGAGGACGAGCTCGGTGACGGGGACCGGTGGCCCGAGCTGTACGACGCGAACCGGGGCACACAGCAGCCATACGGGCAGGTCTTCGACGATCCCGACCGGATCTATCCGGGCCAGGAACTCGCGCTGCCCGGCAGCGCCCAGCACACCGGAACCGCCCCAGAGGTGAAGCACCCCGGCTCCGGTTCCGGCTCTGCCGAGAAGGCGCCCACCCGCGACGATCACAAGGTCTCAGCGCCGCCCAAGGGGGACGCTCCATCGCCGTCGCGATCGGCCCCGGTATCCGTATCACCGTCAACTGCCGTGCCCTCCCCCAGCCGCACGGTGGCGCCCTCCCCGACCGTGACGCCCGCACCCGACACGCAGACGGCGGCGCCCGGCACACCGACGCCCTCGACCGGCTCCGCCGCAGAGGACCAGCAGACGACGACCGGGATGCGGGCCGGCATGATCGGGCTGGGAGCCACCGGGGTCCTGGCCGCCGGGCTCGTGGGCTCCCTGGCCACCCGGCGGATCCTGCAGCAGCGCCGCCGACGTCGCGGCCACCGGATCCCGATGCCCTCCGGCCAGAGCGCCCGCACAGAAATCGCGCTGCGCAGCGCGGACGCCGGCGTGGAACTGGCGGTGCTGGACCGTGCGCTGCGGACCGCGGCCGCCGCCCTCGCCGAGGAAGGCCGGCCTCTGCCGACGCTGGCCGCGGTGCAGCTCGGCACCGAAGGGGTCCGGCTGCACCTGGGCTCCCCCGTCCCGGCGGTCGCCCCGTTCACCACTGACCCGTCGCAGAGCACGGTGTGGTGGTGCCCGGCGGATTCCGGCGAGCTGCTGCCCTCCGATGAGAGCCGGGAAGTCGACCCGCCCTATCCGGGACTGCTCGCGCTGGGCGAGGACGACCAGGGCGCGATCGTGCTCGTCGACCTCGAACACATCCGCGCGCTCCACCTCACCGGCGGGCTGCGCAATGAAGTCCTGCGGACCCTCGCGCTGACGCTGACGCTCTCACCGCTTGCCGAACAGCTCGACATCGCGGTCGCCGGAGAGGAAACCGCCCCCGGACTGGCGATGCTGGACAGCGACCGGGTCACCCCGCACCCGGACCTGAACAGCGCTGTACGGGCGCTGCAAGCTCATCACGCGGAACAGCAGCGGGCCCTGGACGCGCTCGGTGACGGGGGCGGCCTGTCGTTGGGTCATGGGGCGGAGGCTGGAGAACTGTGGCCGCTGGTCGTCGTGGCAGATCTGGATTCCTGCCCGGCTCCCGAGGGAACGCGGAGGGCCCTGTGGGAGGTGCTGGGGCAGCAGCTGCGGTCAGCGGTGGCCGTGGTCACGAGCAGCACCGTCGTGCCGGAGGGCGCCGGCATGGCGTGGTCGGTGGACACCGATCTGCCGTACGTCACCGTTCCGGGCACATCGGTTCGTGTCGCGCTGTCGGTGTGCTCCGATGCCGAGTACGCCGACATCCTGGATGTCGCGCTCACCGCGGATGCACCCGGCGACGTACCCGCCCCCGTGCACGAGCCGGCCCCGGCTGCGGAGCCGGTGGAGAGCCGCGGCTCCGTCTCCGTGCCCCTCCCGGAGCCGAAGGCCTCTCCCGTCCACGGCGATGCAGGGGTTGTGCGCAAGCCGGGGCTGATGGCTGCACTCGCCGATCTGGACGACGGCTCCGACACCGACGATGCAGAGCACCCGACTCCTCCACCCGTCGACGAGGAAGGTGCGCCCAGACCGGAACCGCTGCCTACCGCATCGTCATCGCCCGGAGCGCCTGTACTGCCGGCGCTGTCCAGCGCTGTTCCCTGGGTCAATTCGCGGATCCCGGTACCCGCCGACCCTCAAGACGGCACGACCGCGGCCACCGCGGCCCTCCCGCTTCCCGAGCAGACAGGCAAGCCTGCCCCTGCCGACAGCCCGGACCGCCCGCTGGTGCAGCTCCTGGGGGCTGTCGATCTCCTCGGCGCCCGCGGCACCATCAAGTCCAACCGCCGGACACTCGCGCTGGAGATGACGGCCTGGCTGGTGGTCCACCCCGGAGCCAACCACCACCAGCTCGACGAGGTCCTCGCACCCGGCGGACACGTCACCCGCGATACACGCAACACCCGCCTCGGCGACGTCCGCCGGTGGCTCGGCATGGACGACCAGGGAAACAAGCACCTACCCCACGTGAGCGCCCAGCCCGACAAGCTCTACCGCCTCGCTGGCGTGGACTGCGACTGGAGCCGGTTCCAGGAACTCGTCCACGCCAGCCGGACCGTCGACGACCCGGATAGCAAGCTGCTGCTGCGCCAGGCACTGGAGCTTGTTCACGGCCGGCCCTTCTCAGGAATCCCTTCACGCCGCTACGCGTGGGCGGAATCCCTGGCCCAGGAAATGGTCTCCGCGATCGTCGACGCCGCCGACGAACTCGCCGAGGGATACCTGGAGCGCGGCGAGGCACGCAACGCCCTGTGGGCAGCTACCCGAGGCCTGACCGTCGCACGGGAAATGGAGTGCCTGTGGCGTCACAAGTTCCGGGCCCTGTCCCTGCTCGGTGAAGACGCCGCGCTCGAATCGTCAATCCGGCAGCTCGACGAACTGCTCCTGGAGCTGGGTTCGTCCATGGACGAGGAGACCGAACAGGTCCTGCGGGTGCTGTAGGCCGACCATCGACCATCAGTGCACCCGATTTCCCGGGCATGCGATGCCGGCGGCCGTGGCCTCACGCTGTCTTCCTCCGCGATTTGCTGGCTTCGCGCTCCTCGGATGCTTGAGCCAGCCATCCGGGGTGGGCCTTGTTGATGAGGTCTCGAAGGTGTTGGACGTTCATGCCCGCCTCCCGAGCAACGGCGGAGACGTGACCGTATTTGGTCGAGGTCATCGCTGCGGTGATGGCCGCCTCGTACAGCTGAGCCTTGCAGTCGTTGGCAGCTTTCTCTGCCTTGTCGACTCGTTTCCGAAGCTCTGTGAAATCCGGTTCGCTCATGAGACGAGGATGACACACCCACTACTCAACTTCAAGTTTCACTTAAAGTTGACTGTCATCCTTCGTGCCCTCTCCAGCATTTGGACGGGACAGAACTGCCCCTCACCACCACACGGAAGAGGTCCGCCGATCCGCCTGCGGGGGCGACCAGTTCACCGGCATCGACGACCAGAAGATCCGGGCCTGGCCACCCAAGGAATGGACAGACCACACAAACCCAGAGACGGCGGAACGGCAGTACCGTGGAAGGCCACTTCTCGCGCGCGGGGGCACGACATGCACGACGACGACGGCACGGACATCGGTACCCGAGTACGGACGCTGCGGGAATTCCGGGACCTGACGCAGGAGGGCCTTGCGGCTCGGGCCGGTGTCTCCGTCGACACCGTCCGAAAACTGGAGCAGGGCGCGCGGACGAGTGCGCGGATCACGACCCTGCGCCGCCTCGCTGCCTCGCTGGATGTCCAGCTGGAGCGGCTGGTGGGGACGCCGACGGTCACGCAGCGCCTCTCCGAGCCCGGCGGCGGACTCCTCGCACTGCGGGACGCGATCCAGGACCCCGGCGGCCTGCCGGGGATGGAGGAACCCGACCTGGAGGACCCTCCCCCGCCGGCGGAATGGACCGTCCAGGTCAAGGCCGCTACCGCCCTGTACTGGAAGGGCGCCTACTCCGAACTCGCGGAAGTACTACCTCTGCTGCTGCGCGACGGACGGGCCGTCACCCGGGATCACGACACCGCCCCGGTATGGCAGGGCCTCGCCCTCGCCTATCAGCTCGCGGCGTCGCTCTCCACCCAGGCCGGTCATCCGGACTGGGCATACACGGCAGTCGAGCGTCAGCTCACCGCAGCCGGCCGCGCCTCCGACGCCCTGATGGCGGGCATGGCGGTATCCACCCTGTCGTGGGTACTGCTGCGCCAGGGCCGGTGGGAGCAGGCCCAGGCGGTCGCGGAGCGTCGGGCGGACGAGCTGGAGCCCTCACTGCGCAGGGGTGAGCCGGACCATCTGGCGGTGTACGGGAATCTGCTGATCGCGGCCGCGACGCCGGCCGCCCGGCGCGACCGGTTCGACGAGGCGATGCAGCTACTCACCGTGGCGGAGGCCGCGGCGACCCGGTCCGGCCCCGTCCGCGCCTACGGGAGCGCGTTCTCCGTGACGGACGTCCGGACGCAGCGGGTCAACATCGCGCTCGCGGGCGGCACGGGCCACCCGGCCGAGGCACTCGACGCGGCGGCCGATGTCGACGTCTCCGCGATCACCCGGCCCGTGCACTCCGCCTCTCACCGGCTCGACGTCGCACAGGCCCGGCATCAGACCGGCGACAGCGCCGGCGCTCTGGCCCAGATCCTGGAGGTCGAGGCGGACCAGCCGGAATGGATCCGCTACCAGACGCTCGCCGCGTCCACGGTCCGGGAGATGCTGGAGACGGAGCGCCGCCGTAATGCGACGCTCCGCCGGCTCGCAGCGCGTCTCGGTGTCGACCCGTCGCTGTAGGACGTGGCGTCCTACCCCGTGACGAAGCCCCCTTGGAGTGGTGGACACTGTCCCTGGTTGGTGACCCTGCGTGGAGGTACGGTCACACCCATGCAGGCCGGGTTCCCGTCCCCCGTCGGGGGCCCGGCCCGCTCCCAACCCTGACCGTCGGGGGTCACTCATGTCCGACACCACCGCACACACCCACGTCGTGCCACCGGTGACAGAGCTGTCCGCCGCACAGCGGCGCGGCGCCTTATGCGTGTGGTGCGCCTCCGGCCTGCCGCCCGGAACCGCCCACAGCCTCGGCGAACTCCCCACACCAGACGGCGCGTTGATGTATCCGCGGTGCTGCGAGCGATGCTGGAGGACGCGCTGATGACGACGATGTCCACGCCCATTCCCCTGCCGGACACGGCCGAGGAGAGGGCCTACCGGCGGTGGTATGGGCACACGGTGCGGTGCGGCACATGCCGGGCGGGCGGCCCCTGCTCCGTCTCCGCCGCACTCGGCCGTGCCTGGCGGAGAGCGCGCCCATGAGCCGCAGCCGCTGCCCGTACGGGCGTCACCCGTTCCCCGAAGAGGACGAGACCGGCACCTACTGCGACGAACACGGCGTGACGATGCTGTGGCGCCCCCCGCCGGCGGACGACCCCGCCCCCGCCGTCCCGTCCCCCCAGGACACAGACCCGGAGATCCACCCCGGGCAGTGACGGACCGGGTGGTGTCGGCGACTTCCGAGGACACCGCCGGTGAGCGGATGGCACGCTGATCGGCATGCACGAGCCGCGGCGCCGGGTCTACGGATCCGACCACGACGACCCCCACCCCTACGCCGAAACGGGGCACGACTACCGGGAACTCACGGGCGGACCGCTGGACGGACTGCTCGTCGATGTCACCGGGTGGACGCAGGAACAGATCATGACCGGCGCCTACCTGATCACTCCTCACAGCGTGTACGGGCCGAGCGGCCGGGCAGCGTACGCACCCACCCTCAGCCATCTCGACGGACCGTGGGTGTGGGAAGGGGACATCCCCTGACATCGCGCCCTCAGGAGCAACTACTGAGACTTCGGGCCCAGAGGTCGAGGCTGCGGGCACCATTGGCGCATGACCGACGACATCACCGAAGACAACCGACGGGCGTACATAGGGCTTGAGGCCCTGGCCGGGCTCACGAACGGGGTGGCGGCCCACGCACCCCAAGACGAGGACAGGCGACCGTTTCTGGTGGCCTGGGGGCTCCTGGCCGCGATGCAGCGCCAGGCGCTCGCCGTCGCGCTCCTGCATCGCAAGGGGTTCGGTCACGAAGCCGCCCCCAACCGACGCGCACTCATCGAGCATCTGGCTCAGATTCGGTGGATCGCTGAAGACGGAGCCGATGCCGTCGACTCAATGAACAAGGCTCTACAAGCGTCGCAAGGAAAGCTCCGCAACGCTGCCGACGCGGCAGGAATGTCGTATGAACCGACGATCCCTGACGCCGTCCAATCCGCTGTCATCCCCTCCAACTCGGCCAACCAGTACAACAACTTCACCCCACTGCTGAAGCGGCTCAGCGCTCCGCTGCTCGCGACCTGGATCGGTGCAACGCAGCTCGCGCATCCCACCCTCACCGGAGCGCAATGCTTCTTTGACGACACCGCCGACGACCAGGTCCTGATCTACGACGAACCGACGTACCGAGGGGCAGACAATCCGGTGGAGCAGTCCCCGTACGCCGCCTTCACCTTTATGTGGGCGGCGATGGACGCTTTCAACCAGCTCATGAAGGGGTCTCCTTGGGGCGACGAACTTCAGCGCATAGCTTCCGAGGGCGGTCTCACCGATCACTCCGAGCCACGACGCGGAGAGGACCAGGCGACGGGCGACAACGGGGTCTGAAGCGGGCGCCGGCCCTGCACTCCGATAGCCGCGTCATACGGTGGAGGGCATGGCCGATGCTGCCCCAATCCCGGATCCTGCCGACGCTCCCCCGGTCGTCGTGACGACGCCGGAGGGGCAGGAGTTCTCTGGGGTAGATGCTGTGGCGCGAGGCAGGTCTAGGGGGATTTCCGCAGCTCAGCCCCAGGCCCCACAACGCTAGCAGCTGCAACAGGCGTTGCGTGATTGCCGATTCGGTTGATGTGCGCGGGTGGGAGCACTCGCGGTGGTGGGGGTGAGCCTCTCCGGTGCGTCGACAACAACTTGACCTTCGACTCGGGTGGAGGGTTCAGCGTCGATGGTGTGACGACCGAACCGGTGGCGCTGCTACCGCGTTGCGGCTGGACCTGGCATCGGACTCGGGTGAACGATCGTGCAGCTACAAGGAAGCGGATGCGCCCGGTCGGTCAGCAGGCGGGGTCGTCGGGGGCCTGCAGAGTATGCCGCCCCCGACGACCCGGAACCGAACCGGGTGCATGTGATGTCCCTTCGGGGTATGTACGGGGTGTCGAGTCGCAGGGAGCGGATATGGAAACTGAGATCGTCCAGGCAGTCGATCAGATGGGCCCATACGTGGCGGCCGCGCTCGCCGCATACGGCGCCAATGTCCTGTCCCGCGCCGAGGATGCGGCTGCCGATGCGACGGTGAACGCTGGACGGCAAATCCTTCTCAGGGTCTGGAACCGCATCTCGCCGACGCGGCGCGCCATGCTGCAGCTGGCCGTCGAGGATGCGGTGACGACCGGGCCTGCCGCCGACGACGGAGCTGCGGTCCTGCGCATGCAGCTCAGGCAGGCGATGAGCGAAAATCCGCAACTTGTCCAGGAGTTGAGGAATCTGCTCGCAAGCGCCCCACGAACGGTCACCGCGTCCGGGGAGCGGTCGGTGGCCGTCGGCGGTGAAAGCACCGGCGTGGTCAACACGGGCGACGGAGCCCACATTACGGTCCACGGCCGCCACACAACGGAGCCGACCTCGTCATGACCGCCTCGGGCGCGCACCATGCCTCCGGAGCCCGGTCCATTGCGGCCGACGCGCTGTCGGGGTTCGCCAACACCGGTGACCATGTCAGCGTCACCGTGCTGACACAGCAGGATCTCCACAGCGCGAAGGAGGTCGGCGCGCCTCCGCACTCCTGGAATCTTCCGTACCCGCCGGACCGGGCGTTCGTTGGCCGTGACGCCCAGCTGACGCAGTTGCACGAGCTGTTCAGGCCACACGAGGGTGTGGAGCAGACTCGCTCCCACGTGGTGCACGGCATGGGCGGTATCGGCAAGAGCACCCTCGCCGTCCATTACGCGCACCGCAACCGGGAGCACTACAGTCTGATCTGGTGGATCAACGCGGACTCCCCGACGCAGATCGCCTCCTCTCTGGCCGCCCTCACTGCGTATCTGCACCCCCAGTGGGCGGCCGGCGTCGGGGTCGAGGCGCGGGCGGCCTGGGCAAGTGCCTGGCTACAGTGGCACCCCGGATGGTTGCTGATCTTCGACAACGTGAACGAACCACGCGACGCCGAACCGTATCTGGGCGGGCTGACCGGCGGCCACCATCTGATTACCAGCCGCCGCGCCCATGGCTGGTCCAGTGCACGGGCCGTCGGCCTGGATGTGCTCGCCGACACCTCGGCGGCCGACCTTCTCTACGAGCTTGCCTGCGGCGAGTCCCCCGACCGCTGCAGCCCGCAGTACGCCGACGCCTGTGCGCTGGCCACCGCGCTAGGCAACCTGCCGCTCGCCCTTCACCAGGCTGGCGCCTATCTGCGTCAGACCGGGACGACCCTGGTCTCGTTTTACAACGACCTGGGGCTGATGCTGGACGAGGCGGCTTCCGGCATCGACCCCGAGCGCACCATTGCACGGGTGTGGAACGTGACCTTGGCCGCCGTCGAGGAGCAGAGCGACGCGGCGATCACTCTGTTGTACGCCCTGGCCTGGCTCTCTCCCGACGGCTGCCCACGCGGACTGCTCGCCCCGCTGTGCCCCGACGGACGCACGCTGAACACGGCCCTGGGCGTCCTCGCGACCTACAACCTCGTCCACCTAACTGGCCCTGCGGTACGCATCCACCGCCTCCTGCAACTCACCCTGCGCCGCACCCCGCATCCCGCTGGGCTGTCGCTGACGCCCCTGCCCGCCGCGCGCGGGCGCACCGAGGCAACCCGCGTCCTGCGCCACGCTCTACACCCCGAGGGTGTGGCGAGCCCGGCACCGCAGGCGACGTGGGATCTCTGTCTGCCCCACCTCCTGGTACTGGTTTCCACGGTGCCGGACGGCTACGACGACGCTCCCGCCCTGCCGGCGTACCTCGACGCCGCAGAACGCTTCCACGAGCAGCGCCAGGATGACAAGGCGCTGCCGCTGTGGGAGGGGATCATGCGCGTGTACGAGGCCACGTTCCCGCCCGACACGCCCCAAGCGCTCCACGCACGTCACCGCATGGCGGGGGCCCTCATGGAAAGCGGGGAGTCTCATCGAGCCCTGAGGCTCCTGGGCGGAGTCGTCGCCGACCGCACGCGACTGCTGGGAGCCGACCACCCCGACACCTTGGAGAGCCTCAACGATTTGGGCTGCTGTCACATTTACGAGGGTGACGTGCAGTCAGGCGAGGCGCTGCTCGCTCGCGCGGCCCAAGGCCGCGAGCGTGTCCTGGGGCGAAGCCATCCCCAGACGCTCAAGAGCCGTAGCTACCTCGCCGCCTGCTACGCAGTGCAGCGACGGCCAGACGAGGCGGTGTCCCTCCTGGAGCAGGTGGCCGCAGAATCGGCACACGTGCTGGGTCCCGATCACCTTGACACGTTAGAGTGCCGCGAAGCACTCGCCGAATGTCTCATGATGACCTCACGCCTCGACGAGGCAGTGCGCCTCCAGGAGGCCCTCGCAGCGCATTGCGAGCGTGCACTGGGCGGCGACGACCCGCACACGCTGAGCGCCCGCACGACCTTGAGCACGTACTACGGCATGGCGAGGCGGACGCAGGATGCGATCGCCCTCCGGGAGGAAGCCGTCCGTGACCACGAACGGGTCTTCGGCACCGTCCACCCCGGCACCGTGGCCGCCCGCATAGCCTTGGCCGACGAATACCGAAACGGTGGGCAGAAGGAGGCCGCAGTCGCCCTCCTTGAGGTGGCGGTCGCCGACTGCGTGCGACACCTGGGCGACGACCACCCCCACACCCTCAAGGCCCGAACCAAGCTCGCCAACTTTCTCGTGAAGACCGACCGGGTGACAGAGGCGGTCATGTTGGGGGAAGGTCTGATCGCTGACTACGAGCGCGTCTTCGGCGCCGACCACACCCAAAGTCTGGAGGCCCGCAGGAGCCTTGGGGAAATCTATGTGGGGGCCGGCCGCTTGGAAGAGGCGATCAGCCTCTACGAAGAGGTCATCGCGCACCGCACACGCTTACTGGGCGTTAACGATATTTTCACCCTGATAGCAAGGACCGGTCTCGCCTTTGCCTACTTCGATGCGGAGCGGTTCGACGACGTTGTAGAAATCGGAAAATCGGTGATGGCCGCCCTCGATGGCGGCGCCCACCTGCTCACCTCATATTTCCACTTTGTGCTCACCGCCTCGTACGCGGAGCTGGGGAAAGTGGACGAGGCCATTGCCCACGGTGTACAGGCATTGGCGGACTTCGAGCACATCCAGGGTGCCGACCACCCCGACATGCTCTACCTCCGCCGATTCCTCAGCTCCTGCTACCGGGCGGCGGGGCAACAGGAGAAATCCATCGAACTGATGAAGCAACTGCTCATCGACAGCGAGAGGGCACTGGGCCCTGACCATCCCGACACCGTACAGTTCCGGGAAGACCTGCGAGAGCAAGGAGTCTGAGCGCGAGCTCGGCAGGTCTTTCCCTCAAACACCGCAAGGAACTGACGGTCACCGTCGGCACCGCCGTACCGCGTGAAGGTTCGATCGCCATGTCCGCATACGGCACCGCAGCGAGCGCCACCGGCTGTCCGACCGCTTCCGGATGCCGAACGGATTGTTACTGGCGTACCGGTCGAGCCGCACTCCGTGCAGCGGAATCGTGGCCACGGGTGACGCCGGATTGCGCCACAGTCGAACTCATCCCCGGACTGCCGTCCTGGCAGCCTTGCCTATCGGCCCGCGGCTCCTTTCTGGTTCAGCGCCCGGGTCAGCTCGCGGTTGGCCGCGCGGGCAGCCTCCAACTCCGCTTCGCTTTCCTCCAGGCGCGCCGACAGTTCGGTGTTGGCCTGCTCCAGGCGGGAGACCCGGCGCTGAAACTCCCATCGACGGCGTCTCCTGCGACGCCGTGCCCACCGAGCGGCTGGCGCCGCCGTCGTCGGTGCGCGAGGTGCTGGGGCCCCGCCGGCCCTCGGGCTGGGTACTGCAGAAGTCCGGCGGCCGCGGGCCCAGCGGCGCCGTGCTCCACGCCGTCGACTACACCGAGGCCCCGCAAAATGCGGCACTGCTGCCCCTGGAGCGGGCGCTGGACGTCGCGGAGCGGCCCGGCACCCGCTTGTGCTCCCTGTGCGGCGCAGCGCAGGGAGCTGGACCCCGTGCTGCGCGGCTTCGACCACCTCGGTGACGACTAACCACCCCTGCGGGTGGTGGCGCCCTGGTGGGCGAGGACGCCCGACCAGTACGTTCCCCCTGACCTGATGACCGACAGAGGGGGAGGCGTAGGGCGAGGCGCGCTACGAGGGCTGCGGGCCTTGAGACGGACCCTGGGTGAGGCAGACCCGCAGTAGTCCCGGCCGTCCGGTTGCCCCAGGCGCCGCGCGGCAGCTTGCTGCGCGTGACGGACTGTCAGTGTCGGATGAAACGGTGACAGGATGCAACGAACCCCGAAAGCCCAGCTCTATGACGACATCCTCATGGCGAAGTGGGTCGATGAGACCGGCCCTGAGGCAGCCCGCACTAAGGCAGTAGCCGACCTCGCGGCCGGGGCTTTACCGCCGTGGAACAGGGGCGAGGACAAGGAGATCCGCCTTACTTCGTGCCTGGTGCGCGAACGGCTGCGCAGGGAGTTGCCTGAGCCGGGCAAGGCAGGCGGGCGCCTGTACGTACTCGGGTTTCAAGGCCTGCGGCCCGTAGTCAAAATGGGATCCACCGGGAACCCGGAGCGACAGTTCGAGAAGTACGAGACCCAGGCACGGAACCTCGGTTACGCGCTGGTCGACGGGTGGGTCTCCGCCCCCGTTGGAACGAGGAAGGAGGCGTTCAAGCAGGAGACATTCATCCTCACGAACCTGCACATGGTGTTAAACGGCTACATCGTCGGCGGCAGGATCTTTGAGTGGTTTCACGGCCACGACTTCGAGCAGATCAGGGACCTCGTTCAGCACCCGGACGTTCTGCTCCAGCAGTACCTGTCGATGACGAGTACGACTGAGCCTTCTTAGCTTGACGTTTATCCAGTTCGGCGCGGTTTTGTGCCGACCTTGTGGTGGGCGGGACGGCTGAACGCCTCACCGGTGGCGAGCACTCTTCCCACGTCATGACGGGGGGCTGGGATGCGGTTCTTCGAACCCGATGGCCGACCTGGCCCGGGGCGGGAGGGTTTAGGTGCACCGGCTGGGGAACCGGTTTTCGTGCGCAGGTTTCTGAACCCCCTGCGGACACGGGCTGGTGTCAGTTTGTTCGGCTCGGCCGCCTTCTCCCAGGGCCGCCGCAAGTCGGTGCCCAGCGGCCGGGCCAGTCGGAGCTGGGCATAGGCGGCGATCACCAGCCGTGTCCACCGGTCGGCCGCTTCCGAGCTGCGAAGCCGGGGCTTGGTCCACCCGAGCGTCTGCTTGAACAGGCGAAACGTGTGCTCGATGTCGAAGCGACGCAGGAACGACTGCCAGCAGGGGGTGACATCTGCCCCGGTGGCGCCGGTGCCCGACCACCATAACCAGACCGGCTTGTTCACCCCACCGCTGGGCAGCTTCTCCACGACCAGGCGGATGACGGTGCCCTCGATGATGGGCAGCGGTCCGTCGTAGTCGATCCAGGCCGCCCGGCGGGTCAGCCGCGGGTGCAGCCGATCCCACGCCTGCGCAGTCGCCTTCCCATACAGCCGGGTGTCCGTGGTCGTCACCGCCTGCTCGGTTCCCCAGGTTGTGGGGTCGCCGAAGACGAACTCGCCGCCGTGCTTGGGCGGCCGGCCGGCCTTGGGGTCGTAGACCAGTGGCGGTGTTGGCCGTCGCATTACGCGGTCGGACCGGAGCCGACCAAGGATCTCGACAGGCAGTCCCGCCAGCAGGTGGGCGATGCGCGGGGCGTCGTATCCGGCGTCCAGTACGACCAGGACCTCTGGATCACCTGGTTCCCACTGGCCCGCAGCGACGAGCCGCTCGACGACCTCGCGGATCTGCACCGTGGTCACCGCGGCGACGTCGGCGCCGGGCTCCAGACGGACCGCGTCCAGCACCGCCGTCCACGAGGTCCGGCCGGTCTCCAACGCCGCCACGATGGAGTAAGGCCAGCCAGGCACCATCTGGTGTTTGCCCTCGCCCCGGCCGAATGTGTGGCAAAAGGCCCTGTCAGCACAGGTGCTGGCGTCCGGCCGCAGCCACGGCGAGACATCCACGGCCAGCACCAGTCGGCCATCCGCCGCCCTCGGCAACGGCAGCCCGGCCAGCGCCCGACGCAGCCGGCCCACATCGATCCGCCCCTGGTTGAGGCCGCCGTAGAGGGCTCCGTGTCCGCGGCGGTGTTCAGGCGCGAGCGCGAGGTCGACCAGCGTCCGCACCGGCCCGTCCGTGCACAACAGTGCGTCGCATAACTCGAACAACGCGTCGCCCCGCGCGGTCATGCACGCGTACAGCTCCGACGGGAAGTGAGACACGTCCGCGAACGCGTCCCGCAAGACACTCTGATGCACCAAGCTCACGACCACGGCCTTCGCGCTGTTCTTCTGCCTCTGTGACGGAGCACAGGATCAGACGAAGGCCGCCTGCGCGTCCGCTGGACTGCGAAACGTCGATCAAGGTCGAGGCCCCGTTCGAGTCGACCTGAACGGGGCCTCGAACAGCCCCAAGCACCGTTGTTCCTGACCTTCAACGTTGTCATGATCGTGAAATGAGCAGCGACAGAACGAACGAGATCCACCAATGGGGGCGATCTCTGTTCGAGCGGCAGCAGCAACCAGTGACATGGGCTGGCCACGTCCTTGAGGCAGCTTCCCTGATTCTGGGCAGGACTCCTGAGATCGAAGCAGCCCTGGAGATGGCCGCTGACCAAACGCAGTGGGGTCGAGGCCGCGAATTGTTCGATCGCGTTCGCCGGAGCAGTCTGAGCAGCGAAGCCCGACTCGCGGAACATCTGGTCTTCCGACTCGCTGAGCTGGTCGGCAAGCTCGCGCACAACGTTGCTGGGCCCTATCCGCACTTCGACCATCACGCCGGCTGGCAAATCGGGCCCATTGCGTATCGCCTTGCCAGCGAAGTGCAAGATCCGGCACTCCAGGACCGGCTCGCTTCCGCCCTGGGAGGCTGGCCAGCGACAGACCCCGGGACCGCACCGTAACTGGCCTGCGACGTTAATACTCCAGCCGTAGATCGTGACCCGGGGTCTGTGCCGATTGGGTTGACCAGTTGGTTGCCGCGATGGCGTCGCGTGCGATGTCGGTGACGGCGCGGCCGTCGGTGGGTACTCGTGCGACCCATGGAGGTGCGGTGACTTCCAGATGTTGGGCCATGGCAGTGCTTCGGGTGATGTGGGCGTCGAGTTGGCTGCCGATTTCTCGGGTGCCGAGGCGCTGCCGAGTGGTTGCGTCGTCGGCGGTCAGGAGGACCGCGGTGATGCGGGGTGTGCCGCCCATGGCGCGGGCGATCAGGTCGGGCTCCAGAACGGAGACGGTGTTGGTGTAGATCAGCCTGCGGTATCCCAGAGCGGCGTAGTTGCGCCAGAGCGCGGCGAGGTTTGCCTCGGTCATCTTCGTGCGGGCGGGGTCGTCGGCCGGGGCGGGGAATGCCTGGTCCAGGTTGTCGCCCTCGATCAGGCAGTGGGCGATGTGCAGGGTTTGCAGTTGCGCGGAGATCTCCCAGCCGACCGTGGTCTTGCCGACCCCGGCGCGGCCCCCGATGAGGAGTGCTTCGTATGCGACGGCTGGCACAGGTAGTCTCCTTGCGTTTGCAGGGCCGATGGTGTCTGAGGCGACGTGGGTGCGGCCACCGTTGATCATCGGTGTGTGAAGACAAACGATCATGCGGTGGCCGCGGGTCACAGCGTAGACCCTGCCCGCTGGCAGGAGGCGTTCGAGGGCTTGATGGGCCGGATCGCGGGTCGGTTCGCGCGGGTCGAACCACGTCGGCGGGTACGGAAGTTGGTGCTGGGCCTGCTGTCGGACCTGCCACGGAAGAACTGCTGGACGATCGCGGAGTGGGCCGGGGAGGCGACCCCGGACGGCATGCAGCATCTGCTGGGGCGGGCCAAGTGGGACGCCGACGCCGTGCGCGACGACGTGCGCGGCTACGTGGTGGACAACTTGTACGACGACCAGGCGCTGCTGGTCGTCGACGAGACGGGGGATGTGAAGAAGGGCACCGGCACGGTCGATGTCCAGCGCCAGTACACCGGCACCGCGGGCAGGATCGAAAATGCCCAGGTCGCTGTCTATCTGGTCTACGCCGGCCGGCGCGGGCACGCCGCGGTGGACCGGGAACTGTACGTTCCGCGTTCCTGGACCTCCGACCCCGCCCGCTGCCTTGCCGCCGGACTCGGCAAGGAGACGTCCTTCGCCACCAACCGGAGCTGGCCGCGCGCATGGTCGCCCGGTTCCTGGACGCCGGCCACCAGGCCGCCTGGGTCACGGGCGACGAGGTCTACGGGGGCAATCCCACGCTGCGAGCCGCGCTGTACGAGGCGGACCCTCGACGACGCCCGCTGGATTACGACGAGGTCCAGGCGCTGTTCGACGCGGCCGACGCCCGCCCTGCCAAGGCTCCCACGCGGGCGTAGCGCCCACGACCCCTCTCGTTCGGCCCCGGTACGCAAAGGCGGTCCAGAACCGGGGAGTTGCTGCCATGGTGGTGGACACGGACTGTCAATCGTGGGAGGCGGCATGGGACGGAATCTCAGGTGGGCGGTGGCGGGGCTGACGACTGCCGCTGCCTTCGCTGTGCCGGTGTGGCTGTGCGGGGCGATCGTGCTGCCGCCGCTACTGAAGGATCCCGCGATCCGCTGGTCGCTGGCCTCCGCACTCGGCGCGGTACTGGGCTCGCTGGCCGTCTTGTGGGGTCATGCCTTCGCCACCCGGGCCCCGGCAGGCGGGACCGCGGGCCGTACGGTGCAGGCCTCCGGCGAGCGCGCCGTCGCCGTCGGCGGCGACAGCCAGGCCCTCATCTCCACCGGCGACGGCCGCCCGCCCGCCCCGGCCCCGCCCGCTGCACCTGGGCGCGTGGCTCCTCCTGCCGTGCCACCGGCAGCCGACACGGTGGGCGCGTCCGGGCCCCGGTCGATTGCCATCGGCGGAAACAGCTCCGGCACCCTGTCGACGGGAGACCAGGGCGACGGCACCAGGCGGTGAGATGGCCCACGCGAAACCCAAAGCAGCCACCCGCTCTCGCCGGGACCGCCCCGCAGAATATGGCGTCAGGGCAGGATTCCGTCGTCATCGGCGGGCACAACTACGGGCTGGTGATGACCGGCGACAACGCCACGGCCGTCACCATTCCCGCCGAGGCGCTGCGCCCGCCCTCCGAGGTGCCGGCGCCCCCGGGACTGGACGACCTGCCGCTGCACCGGGGGCCATTCGTCGGCCGTAGCCGCGAACTGCGGCAACTCGACGCCGCGCTGGCGCAGCCTGGCGGCGTGCTCGTGCAGGCGGTGCACGGGCTGGGCGGGATCGGCAAGAGCACGCTCGCGGCGCATTGGGCTGCCACCCGCTCCCACGGCTGCTACCCGATCCGGTGGATCAACGCCGACAGCCCTGCCGGCGTCCAGGAGGGCCTGGAGGCGCTGGCGGCCGCCCTGCAACCGGTCCTGGCCAAGGTCCTGACCCCGCAGGCGCTGGCCGAGTACGCCCTGCGCTGGCTGGCCAGCCACACGGACTGGCTGCTGATCCTGGACAACGTCGAGCACCCCGCCGACATCACGCCGGTACTCGACCGCGCCCCCGGCGGACGCTTTCTGATCACCAGCAGACTCGCCACCACCTGGCAGGATCACACCACCGTGGTCCGCCTGGACGTCCTGGACCAGGCGGAGGCCCTGGACCTGCTCATCCGCCGGGCCACCGCCACCGCCCCGGAAAGAACTATGGATGGCGCCGCCGAACTGTGCGACGAACTGGGGTACCTGCCCCTGGCTGTGGAGCAGGCCGGCGCGTACCTGGCGCAGAACCAGCTCACCACCCCCCGGGCCTACCTGAACCTCATCGCCCGCGACCCGGCGATGATGTACGGGCAAGGAGCGGTCGGCACCGCACCCACGCGCACCATCGCCCGGATCTGGCGGGTCACCATGAACACAATTACCGACGGCCAGCCCCTGGCCGCGGACCTGCTGCGGACCCTTTCCTGGTACGCCCCCGACCACATCCCCACCCACCTCCTCGGCGACATCACCGAGCCCGCAGTCAACGCTGCACTCGGCCTCCTCACCGCCTACGGCATGGCCACCGCCGACCCGGCCACCGGCACCCTGTCCATGCACCGGCTCGTCCAGGCCGTCACCCGCACCCCCGACCCGACCGACCCTCACCGCACCCACGACGTGATCACCCAGGCCCGCGACCGCGCCACCACCCAACTGGACGCCGCCCTGCCCCTCCCTTGGAACGACCCGGCACTCTGGCCGACCTGGCGCACACTGCATTCCCACATCAACGCCCTGGCCGACCACGCACTCGCCGAGACTGACACCGATACCACTGCGCGTCTCCTCCACCGCACCGGGCTCTTCCTCAACAACCAAGGCCAGTCCACCCTTGCGATCACCTACCTTCAACGCGCGCTCACCGACCGGACGCGGGTGCTGGGTGAGGACGACCCCGACACCCTGACGTCCCGCAACAACCTCGCATACGCCTACCGATCGGTGGGCGATCTGAGGCGGGCCATCCCGCTGTACGAGCAGACCCTCACCGACCGGACGCGGGTGCTGGGTGAGGACCACTCCGACACCTTGGCCTCCCGCAACAACCTCGCCGGCGCCTACCGGTCGGTGGGCGACCTGAGGCGGGCCATCCCGCTGTACGAGCAGACCCTCACCGACATGGAGCGCGTGCTGGGTGAAGACCACCCCGACACCCTGGCCTCCCGCAACAACCTCGCCGGCGCCTACCGGTCGGTGGGCGACCTGAGGCGGGCCATCCCGCTGTACGAGCAGACCCTCACCGACACCGAGCGCGTGCTGGGTGAAGACCACCCCAACACCCTGACCTCCCGCAACAACCTCGCCGGCGCCTACCGGTCGGTGGGCGACCTGAGGCGGGCCATCCCGCTGTACGAGCAGACCCTCACCGACACCGAGCGCGTGCTGGGTGAAGACCACCCCAACACCCTGACCTCCCGCAACAACCTCGCCGGCGCCTACGAGACGGTGGGCGACCTAAGGCGGGCCATCCCGCTGTACGAGCAAACCCTCACCGACCGGACGCGGGTGCTGGGTGAAGACCACCCCAACACCCTGACCTCCCGCAACAACCTCGCCGGCGCCTACCAGACGGTGGGCGACCTAAGGCGGGCCATCCCGCTGTACGAGCAAACCCTCACCGACATGGAGCGGGTGCTGGGTGAAGACCACCCCGACACCCTGGCCTCCCGCAACAACCTCGCCGGCGCCTACGAGACGGTGGGCGACCTAAGGCGGGCCATCCCGCTGTACGAGCAAACCCTCACCGACACCGAGCGCGTGCTGGGTGAAGACCACCCCGACACCCTGGCCTCCCGCAACAACCTCGCCGGCGCCTACCAGACGGTGGGCGACCTAAGGCGGGCCATCCCGCTGTACGAGCAAACCCTCACCGACCGAACGCGGGTGCTGGGTGAAGACCACCCCGACACCCTGACCTCCCGCAACAACCTCGCCGGCGCCTACCAGACGGTGGGCGACCTAAGGCGGGCCATCCCGCTGTACGAGCAAACCCTCACCGACACCGAGCGCGTGCTGGGTGAAGACCACCCCGACACCCTGGCCTCCCGCAACAACCTCGCCGGCGCTTACCAGACGGTGGGCGACCTGAGGCGGGCCATCCCGCTGTACGAGCAAACCCTCACCGACATGGAGCGGGTGCTGGGTGAGGACCACCCCTTGACGGCGGCAGTCCGCGGCAATCTTGCATCTGCACGCATAAAACGTGCCGTCGACGTGCCCAAATGGATGTGAAGCGCCGGTGTCACAAACATCGTTGTGACACTGCGTGCAGGTGACTTCGGGGGATCGAATTCCCCAGGTCGTCTTGTGTCAGAACCTGGTCTCACAAGTGAGTGTCAAAACCAGCCTGTCATCGTCAGGTTATGCGACAGCGGCGCTCATGGATCTCGCGTACTGCAGAGTCAGCACCACCGCGCAGGACCTCACCCGGCAGATCGACGCCATGCATGACGCCGACGTTACCGAAGAGCACATCTACGTCGACAAGCACACCGGCGCCAACATGGAGCGCGAAGGGCTGAAGGCGCTGCTGGCTTCGCCCGGCCCGGAGACCGGATCAACGTACTCACCTGGACCGGCTGGGCCGCAACATGCGCGAGACCCTGAACCTCGTGCACGCCCTGACCGAGCGCGGCATCTTCCTGCTGGACTACATCGACGGATCCTCGCGTCTCGAACACCCTGGACTCGACCACTCCGACGAGCGCGGGCAGGGGAATAGCGCACGGTCCGAATAGCGCCTCTTCACCAGTACGACGTCCCGTTCCGGGTGAGTACCGGTCGTGGACGCCTGCTGAGCACGTCCACCGGATCGAGGGCGCCTCGTACGACGTCACGTCGTACCGGTGGAGCGGCTGCCGTCATGGACGGAGACCCCCGCTCCCCCGGTCGTCCGGGTGGAGCCCGCGGTGGCGTGGCGCGTCACGGTGGAGCGTCGCCGGACAGACGTGGACGTGCCGGCGCGCACGGTGGTCCACCGCGCCGACTGCTGGCAGGCGGAGGACACCCAGCCCGGGGCCGTGGACATCCGGTCAGAGGCCAAGGCGCGGGAGGCGATGGCGCAGCCCGGCGCGCGGGGCTGCATCCACTGCGGCACGGATGTGTTTCTGGTGTGAGCCCGAGCCACGCCGCGCGGTATTCCTGGCGGGCCGGCAGGAGGCCATCGCCATGTGATGCCGCATCACTCGTACCGGTGGGGCGGAGCGCGCGACCCTGCCTGGGGCGCTGCGCCTGGGGCACGGTGAGGCCATGCACCGCCCCTTGATCCTGCTCGCAGCAGTGACCGCTGCTCTCCTGACGGGGTGCGTTTCCGTACCCTCGTCGGACAACACGCCCCTCCCCGATTGGCAACACCGCAGGCGTACGAAAGGCCATCGCCCGCGTGCAGCAGATCGTCCGCACCTACGACATCTCACTCGAACCCATCACGGAACAACTCATTGCCCTGGTCCTCTCGGAGTCCCCTGCACCAGCACCTGCCCAACGCTGAGTGCCCTTTGCGGCACCTGGCAGGACTGACCACACCAGCATTGTCAGTGCCTCGTGCCACGCTGTACGTGCCCGGTGGTGCCCTCACCTCGAAGCCGATGCCATCACCGGGCGGCAAGGCGTACCACCAGCACACATGACCCCCTGTCACCACAGCAGCTCTCCCTGCAATCATGAGGGCCCGTCAGCCCCCGACCAGCCGGAGCACCGCTGTGCCAGCACGCCCGCTCGCCATCGCCCCTCTCGCCACCGCCCTCCTCATCGCCTCCCTCGTCGGATGCAACCCAGGAGTGGCCGACTCCGAGGGCGACTCCAAACCCGCACCCGCCACCTCCCACTCCTCCTCGGCATCCGGGACCGCATCCGCAGCACCCGGCGCCCCGGCCGGCGGCAACGACCTGTCCCTCGCCCAGGCCATCGCGAAGATTCCCGCCGGCACCGAGGACCGCACCGGGTACGAGCGCGACAGTTTCCGCCTGTGGGTCGATGCCGACAAGGACGGCTGCGACACCCGCAAGGAGGTCTTGATTGCCGAGGCCGTCAAGGCACCCGAGCAAGGCGCCCGGTGTGCCCTGACCAGTGGTGAGTGGCTCTCGTACTACGACGAGGTCACCGTGGACGCCGCCACCAAGCTCGACATCGACCACGTCGTACCGCTGGCCGAAGCCTGGGATTCCGGGGCCTCGCAGTGGGACGCGGACCGGCGAGAGCGGTACGCAAATGACCTGGACGCGGACAGGTCGCTGGTTGCTGTCACCGCAAGCAAGAACCGGCAAAAGGCTGACCGGGACCCGGCAGAGTGGTTGCCGCCGGCCGCCTCCGCCCAGTGCACCTACGGCGCGGACTGGGTCGGAACAAAGCTGAGGTGGAAGCTGACCGCGGACGCCAAGGAGCGGGCCGCTCTGGACAAGCTGGCAGAAGGCTGCCCCGACACCGTCGTGAAGTACGAAGCCGCACAGTAGTGGCGGCGCCCGCCACCCAGCCCAGATGCGGGCACCGACCTGCGGCGTGAGGATCGGAGTACGGGCGGTGGCCCGGGTTGCCCCTGGCCCCGACCAGCTGTCTCCCTAACCGGCGGCCAGACCACCACCCGCCATCCCCAGGGGGGCCCTGGGAGGTCTGAATGCCGTCCATCTGGAGCGGTGCCATCTCGTTTGGCCTGGTCAACATACCTATCCGCGTCTCGTCCGCCTCAGAGGATCACTCGATCCACTTCCACCAGATGCACCTGGAGGACGGTGGTCGAGTACGCACCCGGAAGGTGTGCGAAATCGACGGCGAGGTCCTCGGCCAGGAGGACATCGGCAAGGGCTACGAGCTCACCAAGGACGAGACGGTCCCGGTCACCGATGAAGAGCTCGACCAGATGCCACTGCCTACGGCGAAGGCGATCGAGATCGTGGCATTCGTGGACCTTGAGTCGATCGATCCGGTGCGACTGGCCGACAGCTACTACCTCTCGGCCGACGGAGCTGTGGCGGCCAAGCCATATGTGCTTCTGCGGCGCGCTCTGGAGCGGACTTCCAAGGCCGCCATCGCGAAATTCGCATGGCACAACCGAGAGAGGCTCGGTCTGCTCAGCGTTCGCGGAGAAGCCCTCGTCCTGCACTCCATGAAGTGGCCCGATGAGGTGCGCTCCCCGGCCGAGCTCGCCCCGGACGCTGTGGACGTGGACGAAGACGAGATCCAGCGCGCCCTGGAGCTCATGGACTCGATGACGACGGACGACTTCAGCGGCTACCGGGATGAGTACCGGGATGCTCTGGAGGAGCTCATCGAGGCGAAAGTCGAGGGCAAGGAGCCAGCAGCGCACACCGACGGGGGCGGGCAGAAGCCAGCCGAAGTCCTTGACCTCATGTCGGCGCTGAACGCGTCCGTGGAGAAGGCCAAGAAGAGCCGCGGCAAGACCGACAGTGACGACGCCACGGCCCACGAGATGAAGCCGCGCAAGAAGGCGGCCGCGAAGAAGGCCCCCGCCAAGAAGGCAGGGAAGAAGAAGACGAGCGCCTGACGCCAGCCCGAGCCCGATGGATGAACGCAATTACGCCCCGCTCAGCCGTCAGGCCAAGCGGGGCGTAGCAGTGTGTGCAGGTCACCGCCGCCAGACGGCAGATCTCGCACGCCTCGATATCCGGCTCAAGGTCCGGATCTCGCCGACTGTCGCAGAGAAGGGTCCCATCGTTTGCGGTCTCTGCCGCCAGGACTTTGCCGCACCGTCGGCCTGAACACACGAAAGCGGCCCGCCATCCCCCCAGGGACAGTGGGCCGCTCGCATGTACGGCACCTTCTACCTGCACCGTACGACTCAGGGCCGCTCCGTGTACGGCGAACCAATCAACATGGCCGGACAGGCGATCCATGACCCATTGCGGCACATCTACCATCACACCCTGGCCCGCCCACACGCACGAGACCCCGACCGGCTATAGCGTCCCAGAATGGATCAAGGCGTAGCAGCGCTGCTGGCTGCCGGTGTTTCACTCGTCGTTGGTAGCGGAAGCGGCACCGTAACAGTCTGGCTCTTCCGGGAACGGCTGCGAACTGAGCACATGGCGGAGGCCGCCATCAACAGACTCCTCAAGCATGCCGAATGGCCCTATAGGTCCCTCGATAGAATCAGGAAGGAGATCGGCGGATTCGACGACACAGAGCTGCGTAGGTTGCTCGTCCGCTCTGGCGCGGTGCGTTTGCCAAATGATCCAGAACTAGGAGAGGTCTGGGGCCTCGTGAAGCGCAACAAGGATGCCCTTGCCTAGGGCCACGCCTTAGACGTCGTTTCTTATGGCGTGCACGCTCGTTGGCCTGTGCATGACGGATCTGGTTGAGCGGCTGGTGCCGGATGAGTTGTGGGCGTTGTTCCAACGGGTGGTGCCGCCCACGGAGGTGCGGCGTCCGCAGGACGGGGGCCGACGCCGGGCTGGTGACCGTGAAGTTCTGGCTGCGGTTGTCTTCGTGGCCACTTCGGGGTGTACGTGGAGACAGCTCCCACCGGTGTTCGGGCCGGCCTGGCAGACGGTCTACCGGCGGTTCGCCCAGTGGAGCGCGGACCGGGTCTGGGCCCGGCTCCACCGCGTGGTCCTGGACGAGCTCGGGGCCCGGGGTGGGTTGGACTGGTCGCGGTGCGCGATCGACTCGGTCAGTGTCCGAGCTGCAAAAGGGGGCTTCTGACGGGACCGAATCCGACCGACCGTGGCAAGTTGGGATCGAAAATCCATCTGGTCACGGACCGGAACGGACTGCCACTGTCGCTGGGTATCTCCGGCGCCAACATGCACGACAGCCAGGGCCTGGAACCGCTCATCCGAGGCATCCCACCCATCCGCTCCCGCCGCGGCCCGCGCCGCAGGCGCCCCGCGAAGCTGCATGCGGACAAGGGCTACGACTACGACCACCTGCGGCGATGGCTCCGCGGACGCGGCATACGCCAGCGCATCGCCCGGAGAGGCATCGAGTCCTCGCAACGGCTCGGCCGCCACCGATGGGTCGTCGAACGAACCGTTTCCTGGCTGTCCGGCTGCCGCCGCCTCCACCGCCGCTACGAACGAAAACCCGAGCACTTCCTCGCCTTCGTCGGCATAGCCGCAACCTTCATCTGCTATCGCCGATTGGCTGTCCCACTCACGGCCTGAGCCGGTTCTGCTGTACGTCGAAGCAGACCAGGTCCATCGACCCCGCCACGGCCGCCACGTACGCGGACGCCTCCTCGGCCATGCTCCAGCGCATGGGGAGGTAGATCAGCGGACCACTGGCTTCGCGGATCAACGGCCCGGTTGACCATGGCGAGGTGTCCTCCTCGTCCTCGGTGAGGTCGCACCACCGCTCAAGCAACGCAGCCACGTAGGTCGCTATGCGTTCGGAAGGAGGCTCTCCAACCTCGCTGTCGATGTAGCGGTCGTACAGGCCGCTGAGGATTCGGCCCGCGGTCTTGTCATCCGTCGGCCTCTCGCCTTCCCAGACAGCAAGGTCGTAGCTCATACCAGCAGACTTTCATGTCGCTCTGACAGCCATAAGAAACGACGTCTAAAAGAGCGTTTTGTCCCTACAGGGGTGCTTCATTGCCGTTTAGTTAACGGACCGCTTCGGGTCGGCTGGGGCAGTAGACGTGTTTGTGACAGGTGAGGCGGATGACGGCTTTCGAGGGCCCGTTTCGGTCCCTTCGCTCCTGTCTGATCCCAACGCGCCCCCGTTCGCACCGGTTTGCGCCCTGTGGCAGGGCGGCGGCCATCGGTACTACAGAAACATGCCTCGTAAGCAGCGGCCCTATCCGAGTGACCTGTCCGATGCCCGTTGGCAACTGCTGGAACCAACTCTGACAGCCTGGCGGGCCGAGCGAAGAGGAAAGGGACTGGACATCGGCCGACCGCCCGAACACGATCTGCGCCGGATCATGGACGCCATCCTCTACGTCGACCGGACCGGGATCCCCTGGCGGTACCTGCCGCACGACTTCGCCCCATGGGAGACGGTTTACGGGTACTTCGCCGCCTGGCAGAAGGACGAGGTCTTCGACCAGCTCAACGGTCTCCTGCGGCGACTGGTCCGGGAGGCCGAAGGCCGTGACGCCGATCCGAGCGCCTGCGTCCTGGACGCCCAAAGCATCAAGACCTCGGCCAATGTGCCCGCGGCCGACCAGGGCATCGACGCGGGCAAGAAGATCGCGGGCCGCAAACGGCACATCGGCGTCGACACGCTCGGCCTCCTCCTGGCCGTGCTGGTCACAGCCGCCAACGTTTCCGACAACGTCGGCGGCATTCAGGTTCTCTCGAGCATCGCCGCAGACCATCCGCGTGTCACGAAGGCGTGGGCCGACACGGGCTACCGCACCAAGGTCATCGACCACGGCGCCCGCCTCGGCATCGACGTCGAAATCACCCGCCGCGACCCCGCTCACAAGGGCTTCAAGGTGATTCCGCGACGCTGGGTCGTCGAGCGGACCTTCGGATGGCTCATGCACCACCGCCGCCTCGCCCGCGACTACGAAACCCACCCCCATCGCTCCGAAGCGATGATCCACCTCGCGATGATCGACCTGATGAGCCGCAGGCTCACCCGAGAGTCGACTCCGAACTGGAAGGACTCATAGCCGCCGGGCCACGGTGACCCGCGCATCCTCACTCCTCATCGACCGCGGCCAGCGGCTATCGATGAGACTCGCCGCTTCCCGACAGGCGCCGCACGCATCTCCCCGTTCCGGCAGCCACGAGTAGTCGGACGGTGACATGCCGGCTTCCTGAATGCCGCACAGCGTCTTGTCGAAGATGCCGAACGCGTGGGAGACACCAGAGGCAAGGCCATCCGCGACAGCCTTCTCCCAGCGCATCCCCAGGGGCAGATACGGCGGGCGCGAAATCTCGAACCACTCGCCGCCCACATGGGTGGCCGCATGGCACCAGGAACAGGACCAGATCTCCTCTTCCCAGGCCGTCGGTGGTACCGGCCACCGCCACATCGACCGCCCGCACACATCACACTCCACAGGCGGATCCTCACACGCCGGCACGGGCCGACCAAAGCGGCCAACATCGCGCCAGTTATCAAACGCCCTGGCCAGGACAAAACGCTCTTTAAGAAGGCCATCGACCGCACCATCGCGGACAGCATCGCCCGCGGCGAGGAGAAGATCGACGACATCCGGCGCGAGCAGATCATGCGGTACCACCGTCTCCAGGCCGCCCACTGGGGCAAGGCGATCAAGGGCGACACCAAGGCGAGCGACATCGTCCTCAAGTGCATGCAAGGCACCGAGCGCCTCCAGGACCTCGTCTCGCCCAAGCGCATCAGCATCGATGCCCAGAAGCTCGGCGACGACATCCTCGCCCTGCTCGCCGATGACGGTGCCGGCAACGACGACGACGCCGGAGCAGCACCGTGACCGACCACGGACGGGCCCGGCCGGGGGAGGGGCGACAGGATGCCAACCGCCGAGGAGATTGAGCGCCAGGTCCTCGAGCTCGTCCGGGCGGGCGACGTCGCGACGCTCCGCCTGGTCCGGGACCGTTTCGCCTCGCGGCGCAGCAGCGCGTCCGCCCAGCGGGCCGTCAAGTACATGGACGACCCGGTCGGCTGGGTGCGGGACGTCATCGACTGGCAGCCCGGCGAAGGGCTCGCCGCCTACCAGGAGGACGTCCTCGACCTGCTTGCCCGGGAGCGTCGTGTCGCGGCCCGCGGACCGCATGGTCTGGGCAAGACCGGCATGGCCGCGCTCGGCGTCCTCTGGTTCGCGACGACCCGCGATGCTGCCGGCATCGACTGGAAGGTCCTGACGACCGCCTCCGCCTGGCGGCACCTCTCCGTGTATCTGTTCCCGGAGATCCACAAGTGGGCGCGGCGCATCAAGTGGGAGATGCTCGGCCGCCCGCCGTTCCGGGAGAACGCCGAGCTCCTCGTCCACAACATCAAGCTCAGGTACGGAGCGGCGTCCGCGGTCGCCTCAACGAAGCCCGAGCTGATCGAGGGTGCGCACGCCGACAGCCTGCTCTACCTGATCGACGAGGCGAAGATCGTCCCTGATGGCACCTGGGACGCCATTGAAGGCGCCTTCTCCGGCGGCAAGACCTCCGGCCTACCCGAAGCGTTCGTCTTCGCCATCTCGACGCCTGGGCCCCCGTCAGGGCGTTTCTACGACATCCACAGCAGGAAGCCGGGGTTCGAGGACTGGTTCGTACGGCACGTCACCCTCGCTGAGGCGGTCGCTGCCGGCCGGATCTCCCCAGACTGGGCGGAGCAGCGCGCCCGCCAGTGGGGCCGAGACTCCGCGATCTACGCGAACCGTGTCCTCGGCGAGTTCCACGCCTCCGACGAGGACAGCGTCATCCCCCTGTCCTGGGTCGAGGCCGCCGTCGAGCGCTGGCACCTGTGGGACCAGGCCGGACGGCCGGCACTCGAGGGGCGGCAGTTCCTCGGCGTCGACGTCGCACGCGCCGGGGGAGACTCCACCGTCCTCGCGTACCGGACCGGCCTCGCGTACACCGAGCTCGAGACGCACGACCGCGAGGACACCATGGAGACGACCGCCCGCGTTCAGGCCGCCGTGGGCCGCCGCCTGGGCACCGTGCCGGTCGTCGACTCCATGGGTGTCGGCGGTGGCGTCGTCGACCGCCTCAGGGAGCTCGACGAGCCCGTCCTCGCCTACACCGGAGCAGCGAAGAGCCGCATGCGGTCGAGAGACGGAGAGTGGGGGTTCAACAACACCAGGAGCGCCGCCTACTGGCGCACCCGGGAGCTCCTCGACCCCGCGTTCGACCCGACACTGATGCTCCCGCCGGATGACCTCCTGCTCGCCGACCTGACCGCCCCGACATGGGCGGTCAAGACCGGGCGACCTCCGACGATCCAGATCGAGCCGAAGGACGACCTGATCAAACGGCTCGGCCGCTCCCCGGACCGCGGGGACGCCGTCGTGATGGGCCTGTACGCCGAGCTGCTCGCCTCGACGACCGTTCAGAACCCGGCGAAGGCCGGCACGGGCAGCCAGGCCGCAGCGAGCAGGTACGGGCGCACCATCGGCGGGACACACTCGGCGCGGGGGAGGTAGGGGCCAGGCTGGCTCCAACTACAGGTCCTCTTCCTCCTCCCGGTAAGCATCGTCGTCCGAGAGGGGTTGCTCCTTTGCGGCCCTTTGCAGGGTGCTCAACAGGTCTCCCTCGTTGACCCTCAGGTACTCAGGGACGTTCTGCAGGCTGGGATCCGGATTGCTCATGGAGTGGAGGAAGGCCATAAACATCTCCAGCTTCGTTGCCTTGCCTCCCCGGTCAAGCCCAATTTCACGCGCCCTTGCCAGGGCGGCGGTGCTGGGGCTGACCTGCATGGTCCACTCGACGTCCCGGACGTTCACAGTGGCTGCAGTGCGCACGCCCCGGCCAAGACGCTCGATCTCGAGGCATCGGCCTGTCTTATTACTGATGGGGGCGAGGAAAGGGCCCTCCCAGTGGCAAGCCGCCATCGTGAAGTGTCCGCCTACAAGAGCCAGACCCGAAATCTCCCAGCGGGAGGAGGCGACGACGTACTCCTCCTCCCCGAGCCGATAGGCCTGGAACGGGCCGACATCGACGAGTCTGGCGTGCGGCCCGTCCTTGTACTTGAGCCACCCAGTCGCCTCCGCGCGTTCGCCAGCAGACGTCATAACGTCGAATGCCAGCCCCGCATTGACGTTGCCCCACATGTCAGCGGCCATCTCCTGAATGGTGACGGCGTTCCGTTCCAGCAGCGCCCGGACGTCCCCCTCTTCGATATCGACGGTGGGTGCCACCAGGGCGAGTACGTCACCGAGATTCGTCAGGTGCTTGAACCGGTCGCCCAGGTCCTCGACATCGGCGTCCATCGGCGACGGGTAGACGCCTCCGCCCTTCGTGAAATCCTT
Source organism: Streptomyces sp. NBC_00464 (assembly GCF_036013915.1). Lineage (NCBI taxonomy): Bacteria > Bacillati > Actinomycetota > Actinomycetes > Kitasatosporales > Streptomycetaceae > Streptomyces > Streptomyces sp. NBC_00464. Next base: position 65,002 of record NZ_CP107900.1, read on the forward strand.
GTGGTTACTGCTGACGAAGTACACGTTCTCGTCAGGGTGATCTCGTGCGTACTCGATGGCCGTCAGCCAGATCGCCGCATCGCGAGCACCGATCTTCGGAGCCCTCTCGCCCTCGCCTTTTCTCTTGGCCGGTGGCAGAACGTTGGCCTCTCGGAACATCCCTTCCCGCAGCGCGGCCTCGCTTGTGGGTAGCACCTCCAGAATGCCGCGGTACTTATCCCGCCAGAGCTTCCGTACCCCCTCCGGGTCCGGGCTGTCTAGCTTCGGTTCCGTCCGGTGGCTCTTTCCCTGAAGGCGGCTGAGGGCAAGGGTGGCGGCCTCGTGCGCCTCTCCGTAGGCCAGAGCCTTCTGAGCCGCGAGTTCCTCGACTGCCATCCAAGGAGCGCCGATCTGCTCCGCCTTGGTCCGCCTGATGGCGCGCAGGACTGCTGCCTCGCTGCCGTCGAGACTCATCCCGCGTATCACGCAACTATCCAGAATGATCATGCCGTTGCCCTAGCTCTCGCTCAATGTCCAGATACGAGTAGCACCCGGAGCCTGCTCTTCGCAGCCGAGTTGACGCACCGCGTCCTCGCGCGGAGCTGTCGGTACAGCGAGGCGCGCTCGCCAGCGGTGCTCCGGAGGTAGCAGCTGGCCCCCGGGGAGGACGCATCCACCGGGGGCCAGCGAAGCCCGGCCGTACTCCGGGCCGGAGGCGCCATCAGCTACAGGGTGCGTAGTCCTGCGCCGCCCGGGCACTGTATCGGCGGCACGTCGGCGGCGCGCGGCCGGTGACGAAAAGCTGCGACTGGCCCACCCGGGTCACGCCGCCCTGAGATCATCAGTCCGTCCCGACCCGTGACACGAACCGAGGTGCCCCAAGATGTGGGACTACGCAAAGCTCTCCGCAGAAGCCTCGAAGCTGGGCGGCCCCGCAGCCCTTCGAACCGCCTACAAGCTGGCGGGCCGCACGAAGGGCCTCGAGAAGGGCCTCGAGAAGGGTCTCGCCATCGGTCTGTGGGCGGGCCGCGCACAAGGCGTTGTCGTCACCGCTGGTGTCGCCTACGCGGGGAACGCCATCTACAAGACGCTGCGCGCCCGCAGCGTCGTCAGCGCCGACGCCCAACCGGCGGCCGAAGCCACCGCAGGGACGCCCGCACCCGGCGAGCAGCCTGACGTGCAGGCAACCGAGCCTCCGGCCGTATCGGTGGAGGATCCGGCAGACCAGTAGGCGGCCCGGCCGCTCCCCCGACCGTGGGGACGCCGTCGTGATGGGCCTGTACGCCGAGCTGCTCGCCTCGACGACCGTGCAGAACCCGGCGAAGGGGACGGGCAGTCAGGCCGCCGCCAACCGGTACGGGCGCACCATCGGCGGCGGGACGTCCTCAGCGCGGGGCAGGTAGGGGGCGAGGCGAGGCAGTAGCCATCAGGCGGCCGGGCCGGGGGAACCGGTCGGCGGGCTCGCCAGGGGTGCGGGGGCCGGACGCTGTGCGGCCCGGATCGCGTTGTGGATGTCCGATCGCTCTTCGGCGTTGTAGAGCGCACGGTGGGCGCGCTTTGTGCGCAGGGCCCTCCATAAGGCTTCTGTGATCGACACGAAATAGCCTTCGACGACCAGCACCGCAATTGAGATGGCAGTGACGTAGAAGGAGCTTTCTGCGAGGTCAGGGTCTGGACCGGCGTTGGCGGTTCCGATCCACCTCAGCATCCGCAACTGGCTCTCGAGCAGCAGACCGCAGAGCGAGAACCAGACAACGCTAGCCAAGACGACCGGGGTCGATCGCCCTAGCTCGCGCCGCGCCTGGCGCGACCCGAGCTTGAGGAGGTCGTCGACGGTGTACTCCTCGCCGCGCCGCTTCGCATCCATCAGCGCAGCCCTCTTCGCGAGACGCTGTCGTTGCAGCTCGGTCACCGCTTGGTATGACCTCTGCATTAGCTTCGTGTACTGCACTGTGCCGATCAGTAGAACCGCGCCGTTCAGTGTCGTCAGCACTGCCACGTTGTCGTTGCTCATCGCCCAGGCCACGGGCCCCCCCACGGTTCGTATCGCGTCGCGTCTCGGCTCTATGAGTACCGGACAGGCGGGCCCCCTACTCGGCGAACCCTTCAACTCGACGCCATTCACTGGCGCTCCCTGAGGTGCGGGCCCCCAAGGTGGCGCGTTCCCTGGGAGCCCGCGAGCCCGGCCGCACTCCGGGCTAGGAGTGCCGGCAGCCGCAAGGTGTGTGCCCCTGCGCCGCCCGGGCACTGCATCGGCATGACCGCCAGCACTCCAGGGCGAGGAGAGCCCGGGGCGATCCCGCTCAGCCTGCCGTCCGGCTACACCTACAACCAGACCACCGGCATCCTGCGCGCGGACAACACCCTCACCGGCTGCACCCTCAACAACCCCACCCGCGCGCAGTCCGCCCGGTTCCGCCTAACCGGGGTCTCGACGTTCACGCTCCGGTACCTCGGCAGCCGGGTCCTCAACACCCCATGTCAGCGCTTCGGTAACTGGGAGTTCGGCGCCCTCGACGTCTCCCTCGGCGGGACGTTCCTCCGCACCGTCTGCCGGGACTGCACCGGCGCCGTCACCTCCACGACGGACACCCTCCTCGACGGAGAGACGCCCTACACCCCGACCGGACTCGTTGGCGTCTGCCCGACGTCGGCAGAGGACGAGGATGAGCCGTGCCGGGACAGCTCCCAAACCCTTCTGTGTGACACCGCCGCCCAGGAGGCGGTCACCGTCCTTGACGCCGGCAACCGGCCCGGGGCCGACGGCTGGGAGATCGTTTCGTACACCGGCTACGGGCCCGGCTACGGGCCGGAGGCGGCGCTCCCGTACCCGCACGGGCAACCGGGGGTCACCAGATGCCAGTCGCAGACCACCCGGGTCGAGCGGGGTCAGTAGGGCGGTTCCTTCCCGTAGCCGTTTCCGGCCTTTGGCCGGGCGGTGCGGGGTGCTTGGGGGTCGCTGAGCGCGTTAAGCGTGGCTCGGGCCGCGGCGCGCACTGCTTCGTCGGGGGCGTTAGTCAGCAGGCGGACGAAGGCGTGGGCGCCTTGTGCGTCAAGGCCGAAGGATGCAAGGGCATCGAGCGCACCGGTCACCACGCCCCAGCTTTGGTGCTGGCCAGCCCACGTGAGGGTGTCGGTGATCACGGGTATAGCAAGGGGGTCCTTCAGTTCGGCCAGGCAGGACAGGTAGAGGCCGGCGGGGATGGGGGCGTTGGGGCGGGCGGGGTCGATGAAGCTGAGGCCGTCGGCGAGGAGGGGGACGAGCTGGTCGGCGGCTTGCGGGTAGCCACTGACGCCGTACAGGACCCGCCAGTCGTCCACCCGGGTCTCCAGGGAGCGGATCAGGTCGGGGAGGGCGCGGGGGTCATGGTGGTCGGCCAGGGTCATGACCGCTTCTTGGTAGGCACGGCGGACGACGGCGTTGTCGGTAGCCCAGACGTCCGGGCCGTGGGCGGCCCGCAGAGTGGCCATGTAGTCGTCGAGGGTGTCGAGAAGGAGCTCGGTGTCCTCGGGAGCGACCCGGAGCCGGCCACCGAACCACTGGCTGAATCCGCCTTGGATGGTGCGGGCTGCGGCCAAGTCGTCCGGGAGCAGGTCGAGAAGAGCGGTCAGCACTGGACGGGGCAGGGTGCCGGGGAGGTCCTTCGTCATGGCGATGGCGTCGTACCGGGTGGCGGCATCGGGGCTGGTCAACTGTGCGACCAGGAGCGCCGTACGCTCCGCGATCCGGTCGCCCAAGGTCGTGTGGAGAGTGCGCAGGACACTGCTGAGCGGGGAGTGTTCCTCCCAGGGGTGGTCGGGATCGAAGTGCTCGGCGGCCAGGTGAGCGGGGCGCACCGTGGGCACGACTGCGCGGCCGCGGACGTGCAACGTCGATATGCACCACCGGCATCCGTCACACGACTTCTCAGCGGTCGGGGTCGCGGTGATGTCCCGCAGAAGGGCAATCGCGCGGGGCACAAGGCCGGCGGTGTCCTGGCCCGGGTCGATCAGGGCACGGTGTGTGAGGGCTGAAAGCCGGACGGGGGCGTCGGCGTGGGGCCGTTCAGGGCCGTCGATCAGCTCGTCCAGCCAGGTTGCCACGGTCGTCCCCACCTCTGGCAGCCGGACGGCCAGACGCGCGAGCGTGCGGACGACCATCAGCCGCTCCAAGATCCCGTCCTCGGCCGGCAGGCGCTCGGCCAGCACGCGGGCGGCGCACCGTCCGTCGGCGAGGAAGAGACCGACGGCCTCGATCGCCGGGCGGCGCACCAACGGATCCGGGTCCGCCGCGTAACGGACGAAGGTGTCCGCCCGCTCGGTCATCTCAGCGGTGATGCCGACGTGAGCCGTCGACTCGACGCCATTCGACGTGAAGTAGACGCACTCAGGGTCACGGCGCGCACTCGCTCGGCCGATGCTGAGGAGCAGTCTGACGATCTCGGCCCGGTCAGGGGTGGCAGGGTCATCTGCCATGTCGAACAGGAACGGCAAGCTCATCGCCGTGCACGGGTCGACGGCTCCCTGGTCATGGGCCTCCGCGTAGAACCCATCGAACGCCTCGGCCCGTACGGCGGGGGCCGGGGAGAGCATGTTCCTGAGATGGTCCGGGACCCCACATACCTGACCGGGCAGGTGGCCGGCCATCCAGTCGACATCATGTGCGTGGATCATGGACGACAGTCTGCAAGGGACCACTGACATCGGCGGCACCGGCTGAGCACCGTCGGCACCCTACGGACCACGCGCGACGCTCTCCGCACACCGAAGCGAGAGGACCGGGCCTCTGGCAGTCACCCCGCGCGCTGAGGGCACCACCTTCGCGGCCCCGAACTGGCCAACTCAACTGCACGGCAAGACAAGCCCAGTGCTCATTGGACAGACGCAGTGCTCGGTCACAACACCTCGTTCCGGCAGGTCGTGATCGCATTGCGAGGTCGCATGTTCGATTTATGTTCGAGTACTGTGGAGATCCAGGCGGATAGTTTGGGTTGTTTTGGGGTCATGTGACCGGAGGGCGTGATGGGTGGTGGAGTGCATCTGCATGTCGCCAGCGGCTACTCGGCCCGCTATGGCGCCTCCCATCCGCATGATCTGGTCGCCAGGGCCGCCGAGCGCGGTATCGAGGCGCTCGCGCTGACCGACCGGGACACGGTCACCGGAGCGGTCCGCTTCGCGAAGGCCGCGACCGCCCGCGGATCGGGTCCGCGCCAGCGAGAGGCGTACCTGTTCGAGGAGGGCCGCGAGTTGCTGTGGTGGTACGTGGAGCAGGTACGCGGACTGTTCCAGGACGATCCCGAACATCCTGCTGCCCCGTTGTGGCCCTCGGAGCGGCTGCCCGCCAGGGTCGCCTTGCTGAACCTACCGGTCGCCCCGGCGGTGACACCGTCGACGTTCCGCCGCTCGTTGAAGGGGGCGGGTGCGGAATTCCTGACCGGTCCGGTGCGGGAGTTGTTCCCGCATCTGCTGCGCCACGCGTGCGCGGCGCACAACTATGAGAACGGCATGTCCTTGTGGGAGGTTCAGAAATTGCTGGGACATATCTGGGCAACCACGACGGCCCGGTGTCTCGCGTCCGTACATGCGGACCCTGAGGCGGCGGACCGTAACGCTTCCGAGCGGGCCGCCCAACGGCTGCTCCTGGACCAGGGGAACCTTCGGTGAAGTGGAATCTGCGCATGGTGGCGGCCCAGCGGGATATCTGGCGTCCGGTGCAACTGCTGGCCGCGTTCAAGGCGGTGGGGTTCAATCCGTCGCTGAGCAAGACCTCGGCACTGTGGGGCGGGACGCCGGTGACGGTTCGCCTGGAGGATCTGGACATGATCTGCCAGGCACTGCAGTGCACGGTCGCTGACCTGATGCAGGCCGAGCCGGTCGCCGTCGCCGAAGCCTCTGAAGAGCAGCCGCAGGCGCTGGCGGTGGGTGAGGTGCCCAGGGCCAGGCCGGGGCCGGTGCGCCCGGTGACTCGGCGCGATGGGCCGCGTCGCCTGCTTCCGCCGAACTGAGGCTGACGTGGAGTGGACGCGGCAGTGCCGCGAGTGCCTGACTTGGGGTGTGTTCGCCCGTGACGTGTGTGGTGGTTGCAAGGAGTGGCAGCCCGCCGCCGGGCCGTCGGCGGTGTGCAGGCTGTGCCGGCACCGGCAGCGGGTGAGTATCGACGGGCTGTGCCGCCTGTGCCTGATCACCCTGCGGTCGCAGGGGCGTGCCCCGGACTTCGATGATGTGCTCGGGCCGGAGGACATCCAGCTGATGGTTCATGTGTCCGTCGGCCGACGGGGCCTTGCCCTGCCGTTGTCCCGCGGCGGCGTACGGCCGCGCAGCCAGCGGCGGAACGTGAAGGCCGGACGCCGGGCAAGGCCGCACCTGGACGATCAGGCCGTGATCCCTGCCACCGTGCCCGGGCAGGGAGTCCTCTTCCCCGCACAACGGACGGTCGATGCTCTTCACCTGACCCGGATCCGGCACCGGACCTGGCCGGAGTGGCCCCGGCTCGCCGCCCTGGCAGCCGAGATTGCCGGCGAGCGCCGGGTGAGTGACTCCTGGCGGCGGATGGTGCTGAGGCTGGTGCGGGCGGCCCTGTCGATGCGGGATGCCGACGGCGCGCGGCTTGTTGCCGAGGAGTACTTCGACCAGCTTCCTAAGGACGGGACCGGCGGCGGCGTCGAAGTCCTGCGCCGCGCCGGCCTGCTCGTGCCCCGGTCACAGCCCAAGAGCCGGTGGCCGATGCGCAGTTGCGGTCACTGCGGCTGCTGGGGTGTCACCAAGGGGCTGTGCCGGGGCTGCGAGAGCTGGAAACACGAGCCGATCCGCTACCCGGTGGCCGGCTGCGCCCGCTGCACGCGCACCCTGCCGCTGTCCACGGTGGCCGGCCTGTGCCGGGGCTGCCTGATCCACGTCCGGGAACACGGCCCCGACACTCCGGGGCACACCCAGCTCCAGCTTGCCCTAGGCAAGCGGCCCGTCACCCAGCTCAAGCACCCCGCCCGCTTCCTCGGCTACGACACCACCGCCACCACGCACCGCACCCGGGCCCGGGAACGAGCCCGGCGCAGACCGGCACACCGACCAGTCTCCGAGCATCTCGTCGACCCCCAGCAGGGCGCCTTGTTCCCGGCAATGCGCGACTGGAGCAGGCTCGCCTCGCTGACCGCGGACGAACTGCCGGCCCTGACTCCCAACGCGGAACGGCTGCTGGATGGCTTCACCCGGTTCTGCCGCGCCCAGCTCCGCTTCACCGACCCCAACCCGCACGGTCACACCGCAGCGTTGCGCGCACTGCGGATCGTGCTGGCCCACCTCGGCGCCGCGGCGCCCGTCCACGAAGCCGACCTGCGGGCCCTGGCCCGTCTCGATCCGAACATCAGCGCCCAACGAGTCATCGGATTCCTTACCCAGCTCGGGCACCTCGTGCCCGCACTCACCGTCGATCACGACCAGGCCGCCATCAACCGGCTCACCGCCTCCTTCCCCGACCCCATGCGCACCGAACTCCAGCACTGGGTCACTGTCCTCAAAGGCGAAGGACGCCGCCGCCACCAGCCCCTGCCCACCGCCACCATCCGCGGCTACCTGTGGCAGGCCGCACCCATCGTGCGCATGTGGAGCGAACACACCACCCTGACCGCCATCACCCAGCAGGACATCCACGACATCCTCACCCGTGCACCTGGCAAACCCGCCCGCAGCGCGCACCATGTCCTGCGCAGCCTCTTCGGCGCCCTGAAACAACAGCGCGTGGTCTTCCGCGACCCCACCCGCGGCATCCACCTGCCCGCCAACCCGCCACTGCCCCGCCCCCTGCCGAGCGACCGGCTCGCCGGCCTCCTCGACCGCGCTCACACCCCCCTCGCCCGCCTCCTCGTCGCCCTCACCGCCATCCACGCCGTCCCGCCCTCCCAGGCCGCCGTCATCCCCTTGCGTGACCTCGACCTGGCCAACGGCCGCCTCCGGCTGCCAAGCCGCACCCTCTACCTCGACTCACTCACCACCGAACTCCTGTGCACCTGGCTCACCCACCGCCAGAACACCTGGCCCGTTTGTGCCAACTCCCACCTCCTGGTCAGTGCCCAGACCGCCCTCGACCCCGCCGGTCCACCCATCGGCAAAACACTCCTGCGGAACGCCATCGGCCGCACCGGACTGACCGCCCGCGCCCTGTGGCAGGACCGGATCCTCGCCGAAGCCCGCCACAGCGCCGACCCCGTCCGTCTCATCCGCCTCTTCGCCATCGCTGACTCCACCGCCATGCGCTACGTCCAAGCCGCCCACCCTGAGAAGACCGGCCGACTACACCCGTGACAGCCGCCGCCGCGCACCCGTTTCGGCTAGCGTGTTGCCGTAACAATGACGGGTCGTTGGTTGGGGGATGCGATGTCCGGGCGTCAGACGTTGGGTGTGGTGTTCGTCCACGGAATTGATTCGTCGGCGAAGACGTGGGACGCGGTACGCGTCGCCCTGGCGCAGACCGAGGATCTGACCGACGTGGAACCGCAGCCCCGGTTCGAGTATGCGACCGGGCTGTTCGGCAGAGGCTGGCTCAACCCATTTCGTGCGCTAAGAGTCCTGCCGTCGATTGACACCGTCGCGGACAGTCTCGCAGCCTACCTGGACACCGAAACCACCGATCTGCAGCGGTTGGTCCTGGTCGGCCACAGCATGGGCGGCCTTGTCATCCAGCGCTACCTCACCCGCATGCTCCACCGGGGCCGCAGCCACGACCTTGCCCGCATCCGGCGGATCGTGCTGCTCGCCTGCCCCAACACCGGATCCGACCTCCTCCTGTCCTTGCGCAAACAGGTCTCCCTCCGCAACCGGCAGGAGCAGCAACTGCGTCCGTTCGATGAGCAGGTCAGTGACACCCATGCGATCGTGCTCAGGGACATCGTCAATGCCCCCGGTGTGACCGCGAACAGCTGCCCCATCCCGTTCTCGGTCTATGCCGGGGAGACCGACAGGGTGGTGCTGGCCGCTTCGGCCCGCAGCGTCTTCCCCAATGCGCTGTCCCTGCCCGGGGACCACTTCACGATCCTGCGCGAAGAGCGCACCTTCAACACCCTCAAGCAACTCCTGCGTGAAGCAGCCCAAGCCGAACCGCCCCGGCATGCAGCCTCTGCACCCAGCCCCAGCCCCTCAACGGCCGGGACTGGCTCCGAGGAGGAAGGCCCAAGCCCGAAGGCGGGTTCTGTTGAGGGTGGGAGCGGTACGGGGGCGGTAACCGCGGGCGGCGACATCATCGGCAGCGCCATTGGCGAGGGAAGCAAGGCCGCGACACCAGCTGACCTCCTGCGTCGACGCAACAAGGGGGGCCCGGTCCGGACGGTCCGCGGCGGCGGGGAAAGGTCGGTAACCGCGGGCGGCGACATCATCGGCAGCGCCATCGGCGATGACAGCGAGACCCGATGACACCCCCACGTTGGCCTGGACGCAGGCCCCACACTGCCCAGGGCCGAACCCCGCAATCTCGTGAGGGGGCGTCAAGCGGCGCTGCTACCGAAGCGCAGTCGACTCCCGCGAAGGCAGGTCCAGTGCCCCAACCGCGGTACGGCTCTCTGGAGGAGACGAACGTGCGAAGCGAGGGCGGCGCGCCCGGGCAGAAGCCAGTGGTACTCGGGGGCGGGGAAGGGTCCGTGACGGCCGCCGGCGACATCATCGGAAGCGCGTTTGGCCCCAACGCTCATGTCACGGTAGCGCTGCCCGCGCCTGGGCCGGTGGAATGGCCTGTCATCGTCGGGTCTGTTCCGGGGCAGGCGTCGGCGTTCCAGCCCCGGTCCGCGCTGCGTGAGCAAGTCAACGCTGCCTGGGCGGGGGGCGGCACGGTGGTGCTGTCCGGGGGTGGTGGGGTCGGCAAATCCCAATTCGCCTCCTCCTACGCCCACCAAGCCGCCGACGAGAAGGTGGAACTTCGGGTGTGGGTGCACGCGGCCGCCGCCGACCAAGTGGTCGCCGCCTACGCCCGCGCCGCCCTGCGCGTCCAAGCCTCAGGGGCCGACGGCCAGGACGCTGAGGCCGACGCTCGGGGATTCCTGGAATGGCTGGCCACCACAACCCGCACCTGGTTGGTCATCCTCGATAACATCATCGACCCCGACGAGATCTCGCCCTGGTGGCCCCCCGTCAGAGGAAGCGGCCGGGTGCTGGCCACGACACGGCTGCGGGAGGCAGCCCTGTCCGGCGGCGGGCGCGCCGTGGTGCCCGTTGATACCTACACCCCCGCCGAGGCGCACAACTACTTGGCGACCCGCCTGACCGACGAGGGCATGGCCCACCTCCTCGACCATCACACCGAGCGCCTTGTCGAGACGTTAGGGCGGTTGCCGCTGGCCCTGTCCTACGCCGGCGCTTACATCATCAACGAAGCCGTGTCCTGCACCGAATACCTGCAGGACTTCACCAACCGCCGGGCGCGGCTGGACGAGTTGCTGCCTGCGGACGCGGACACGGAAGGGTACGGACGGCAGGTGGCCGCTTCCCTGCTGGTGTCGCTGGACGCTGCCCAGGCCCGCGAACCGGTCGGACTGGCCGCGCCGGCGCTCCGACTGGCCGCGCATCTGGACCCTGCCGGGCACCCCTGTGCCCTCTGGGCGACCGAGGCCGTCACCACCTACCTCGCCGACCACCGCGCCGTACGGACAGGAACTGAGGACAGGAAGCCAGCCCGTGACGAGGTGCAGGCGGTGGATTCGCGGCAGGCCCGCTCAGCAATGCGGCTCCTTCACCGTTACAGCCTGCTCACCGACGACACGACCGACAGCCCCCGCGCCGTGCGCATCCACGCCCTGACTGCACTCGCCACCCAGGAGATCCTTCCCACCGACGCCGCACCCGCCATCGCCGAGGCCGCCGCCGGCGCCCTGCTGGCCCTGTGGCCCGAGGCGGATCACACCGCGCCCGGCCTAGCCGCCGCACTTCGTGCCAACACCGACACCCTTGCCACCTGCACCGACGACCTCATCACCACACCGGGCGGTCGCGCCCTGCTCTTCCGCGCCGGAAACAGCCTGCTCCACGCGGGCCTTTATGCCGCGGGGGTCTCCCACTGGCAGGCTGTTGCCCTTGACGGCGAGCGCGTGCTGGGCCCCGAACACCCGGACACCTTCACCGCACGCAACAGTCTCGCCGTCTCCTACTCGCACGCCGGCCTCTTCCATGAGGCCATCCGCATCGGAGAGCAGGTGGTCGCCGACTGCGAATGTCTCCTCGACCCCGACCACCTCAACACCCTCTATGCACGCATGAACCTCGGCGCCTCCTACCAGTACGCCGACCGCAACAACGACGGCATTACCCTCCTTGAACAGGTCGCCGCGGACAGCGGACGCATCCTCGGCCCCGAGCACCCGGACACCCTCTCCGTACGTGCGAACCTCGCCACCTCCTACCGGCACGCCGACCGCCTCCCTGAGGCCATCGACCTCCAAGAGCAGGTCCTCGCCGACAGCGAACGTATCCTCCCCCTCAGGCACCCGAACACCCTGTCCGTACGTGCCAGCCTTGCCACCTCCTACCAGCACGCGGGCCGCAACAACGACGCCATTACCCTCCTTGAACAGGTCGCCGCGGACAGCGGACGCATCCTCGGCCCCGAGCACCCGGACACCCTCTCCGTACGTGCGAACCTCGCCACCTCCTACCGGCACGCCGACCGCCTCCCTGAGGCCATCGACCTCCAAGAGCAGGTCCTCGCCGACAGCGAACGTATCCTCCCCCCCGGGCACCCGGCCATCCTCTACAGGCGTGCTGGCCTCGCCACCTCCTACCGGCACGCCGACCGCAACCTTGACGCCATTACCCTCCTCGAACAGGTCGCCGCCGACAGCGAACGCGCTTTCGGGCCCCACCACCCCGACACTCACGCAGCAGACCGGTGGCTGGCCGAGTGCCTTCTGGAGGCCGGGCGGGCGCAGCTGCCCAGCGATCCACAGGGAGCGTGGAACTATGCGCGCAGGGTCGTTAAGTGGGCGCGCCCCCGCGTGAAGAAGTACCCGGAGGTATGCGCGAGTCTCTTGCGGGCGGCATATCTGCTGGCCGCTGACGCCTTCGATGCGGACGGACGACCGGCAGCCGCCGCCGACTACCGCCGCCGCGCCGCAGGACAAGCTTGACCAGCCCGGAGTAACTCCGACGTTGCCCGGCACGGGGGTGTCGCCCGCCCCCAGGCGTCGTCCTCCGCCTCGTCATGGCCGGCGCGGCCGTCCGGGATAGCCTGGGAGTCGGCCGAGTACGCGCTGATCACCACCGAGGCGGGTGTCGCGGAAGTGGACCTGCAGCGGGTAAACCCCCTGGAGTCCAAGCCCAGGGCGGCAATCCATTTGAGGGAGTCCATGCGCTGACGCGTCCTCAGAACCGTCCGCACAGCATCTGAAGCGGAGCACCACGACCCCGGACGCCGCAGAGCACAGCTCGACGGCGACGGCGACGACTTCCTCACCATCTACGACCTCCACAACGCGGCCTTCACCTACTTCACCTTCCCCGTACCTCGCCGGAAAGCCACTACGAGCGCGAACCTGCCGTTGACTACGGCAGAATGCGGCCGTCGACATACGGGTTCGCCGCTGTACGTGTCCAGGATTCTCGGAACCCGCGCGCTTCACTCCTCGCCCTCCTCGGACTCCAGCGCGCCCGCGTCCGGACCATCTCGCTGCGCGCAGAACGGCTCCTCCCCGCCGAACAAGCCGTCCACCAGCTCACCCTCGACTCCTCCGAGGACAAGGCCCGCGACCTCGAAGCCGCCCTCGACCGCGCCTGTGCCCGCTACGGACCCGGCATCGCCACAACCGCAGCCGCCAGCAGGACCGCCCCGCCCACAGGGCGACCACGGTGACCCACCCCGCTGGTTGTCCACGAGCCCATCAGGACGGGCCAGCGCAGCGGGAGAATCCGAACCATCGTCACGACGGGATGCCACCGCCATGGATCGCTACTGCCTGACCCTGACCATCAAAGCGCGGACCATCGCGCGCGGCTGGTGGCCTGACGCCAATACGGCCGATCAGAAGTTCACGTCATGGATCCGCCTGCGAGGCGGCGCGGACGGCACCCACATCATCCTCATTGACGAAGCTGAGGACGGGCAGGTGCTGAAGTCGTGGCCCGGACCCGCCTGACCCGGTTGTCCGCTGGCGCGGGCGAGCATCCGAGCTTCAGATCAGGGCAGCCGGTAACAGGCCTTCCTCTTACTGCCCTTGAACTGGGTACAGACCAACGTCTTCGCGGGCAGTTTCGGGCCGCCGGCACGGCCAGTGTCCCCAGAGAGTCTCGACCGCGACGCCGGGTGCGCGGCCGTTGTCGCCCGTCCAGGAGGACTTCTTCCACCTGCTCTGGTCTTCATGTCCTTCCCAGGCTTCTGGTACGTCCAACGAGCCCAGAGGGAGTGGCCTTTCCTCCCTGACACCTTGTGAGCAATGACCAGTGGCACCCGGTGGGATGAGGCCTGCGTGTACCCGATGACGACACAGTAGTCCCGACGGCGCGCAGGAGGTTGTCGAGGACGGCCTTGTTCGGAACAGCCCCGCGTCGGCGGGGAGGACGCATTCATCCGGGCTCAGGTCCTCGTCGGCCTCGGAACACCCCCGCGTCGGCAGGGAGGACAGGCGCTTGAGCTCGCCCTGCATCCACGGGCGCGGAACACCCTCGCGTCGGCGGGGAGGACGCAAGTCTCGGCCTGCTCTTGAGCGCAGGGGCTGGAACGCCCCCGCGTCGGCGGGGAGGACAAGGTGGCAGGGGCGAGCAGGATGACGTCCGCCGGAACACCCCCGCGTCGGCGGAGAGGACCGGTCCCCGCTCCCCCGACCAATCCGCCGGCGCGGAACACCCCCGCGTCGGCGGAGAGGACTGCTCGGGCCGGGTGCCGAGGCGGACCGGCTCCGGAACACCCCCGCGTCGGCTGGGAGGACTTCCGCCGGTAGAACAGCCCGGTGTACGTCCCCGGAACACCCCCGCGTCGGCGGGGAGGACGGGTACGTGTCGCGGAGGTGGGCGTTGGTGCCCGGAACACCCCCGCGTCGGCGGGGAGGACGAGGGCTGCTGCGGCAGCTCACGGTCATCGGCCGGAACACCCCCGCGTCGGCGGGGAGGACGCACCGTCGTACACGTCGCGTGTGAGCTGCACCGGAACACCCCCGCGTCGGCGGGGAGGACGAGGGCAGCATGGACACCCGTACCGAGACCGACGGAACACCCCCGCGTCGGCGGGGAGGACCAGTGCCTCGGAATGCGCGGCACGGGCCCGCGCGGAACACCCCCGCGTCGGCGGGGAGGACCGCGGCCACTCACCGGCCGCGGGTCCTTGTCGCGGAACACCCCCGCGTCGGCGGGGAGGACTCCTGCTGGTCCTGCGGGGTGCCGGGGACGGGCGGAACACCCCCGCGTCGGCGGGGAGGACGGTGACGAGGTGCTCGTACGCGAACAGGGAGGCGGAACACCCCCGCGTCGGCGGGGAGGACTCGTAGCCGCTGTGCCGGAAGTGTTCCTGAGCCGGAACACCCCCGCGTCGGCGGGGAGGACAGCCTCGGCGAACCGGACCTGGTTTCCGAGGGCGGAACACCCCCGCGTCGGCGGGGAGGACACCACGTTCGACTCCATCGCGGAGCCCGGGTACGGAACACCCCCGCGTCGGCGGGGAGGACGGGTACATCGAGCTCGGCCGCGGCATCTCCGGCGGAACACCCCCGCGTCGGCGGGGAGGACGCCCCCCTCCAAAGATCAGTTGGAGGGGGGCCCGGAACACCCCCGCGTCGGCGGGGAGGACACTTCCTGACCTGCACCTCAGCCAGGGGTTTGCACTTCCTTTACTTGAGGTTGAGTGGGTGGGAGTCCAGTCATACGCATGAGAGTGAGGCCGTCGAAGTCCTCGGGAACGCGGCGGCGGGTACCCGCAGTACGGATCGTGTAGCCCTGTTCTGTGGGGGCGGGGTGGATCAAGACAGCGGCTCCGTCTTCGACGACGTCGGCTACTGAGTTCCAGAGGCTGTCGCGGACGCGCGCCGAGACGCTGCCGACGAAGATTCCTGCGACGACTTCGGTAGTCCAGCGTGAGAGAGCGCCGCGGAGGTGGTCGGGGACGGCTGTGGTGGCGATGACGAGCAGGGACGGCATCTCAGTCTCCGTCGGGTGCGTAGTTGACGCCTGCTTGCAGGGTGCCGGCTTTGGGATCCCAGAGATGGACTATGCGAACGTCCTGACTCTCGGCGCTGTCGTCGCCGTCACCGATGTCAGACGGGGGTGCGAGGAGGCTCTGGATGTCGCGGACGATGCGTGGCAGGAGTCGCAGGAGCCTCAGTTCTTCGCGGAATGAGCGTCGGGCGTCTTGTTCGGGCTGGGGCGATTGGTGGAGGGAGAAGGCGATGGGAATGGTGGTGGTGGCTTTGTAGAGGTCGGCAACGTCATAGACGAAGGCGTGTTGCTTTCCTGTGTGGACGAAGCCGAGGGCCGGTGAGCAGCCGAGGGCGAGGATGGCTGCGTGGACGATGCCGTAGAGGCAGGTGTTGGCGGCGGATAAGGCGAGGTTGACGGGGTCTTGAGTGTCCCATTGGTCGGGGTGGTAGTTGCGTCGGAAGCGGCCGATGCCGTGTTGCTCGGCCTGGATTTTGTAGAGGGATTTCATGCGTTGTCCCTCGAGGCCGCGGAGTTGGTCGAGGGTGGCGTTGGAGGGTGCCTGGTCGGGGCTGAAGCGCAGGTCGTACATGCGGGTGGCGGTGCTGAGTCGTTGGTTGGGGTCAGCCCAGGCGGTGACTTGACGCTCCAGCCAGTGGGTGGTGAGGGAGTCGGGCAGGATCGCTGCGTAGGCGCGGACGCCTGTGCTACCGGTGCAGATGACGCTGGTGCCGTGGCGGGCGAGGGTAGCCAGGGCGCGGGTGGTGATGGATACGCCGGGTCCCAGCAGGAGGCAGGAGAGGGCGGCGGTGGGGAGGTAGACGAGGTCGGTGCGTTCGTGGTTAACGTCGATGCGGGCGCAGACGCCGGTGTCGTCCTGGACGATGCGGACCTTGTCGAGGTAGAGGAAGGAGAGGGAGTCTGCGATGCGGGGGAGCATGGCGAGCGTGGGGGCGGCCAGTCGTGTCCGGGCGTCGTTGCCGGATGGGCGGGTCATGGGGTGGGTGCGGGCGCGAGGCTGAGGAGGCCGGCGCCGTAGGACTTGCCGCGGCCGATTCCGGTGAGGACGGCGTTGGTGAGTGCGTGGGTGTCGGTGATGGTGGCGGTGCCGTCGTAGCGGATGAGGCTATGGCGCATGCCGGGTTTCGCGGTGCGGCTGCGTGCGGGGGCGATGGTGTGGGGGGTGAGCGTGTGGAGTTGCAGGCCGCTGGCGGTGGCGCGGCGTTGCCACCATTGGTCGGCGTCGGGTCCGCTGAGGGGAAGGGTGCGGCCCCGTTCGTTCTTGCGGTCCAGCGAGAGACGTTCGCGTTTGATGGGGTTGACGACGATGCGGTAGCGGACGCCCAGTCCGTCGTGGAGGGCCTGGAACATGGGGGCGAGTTCTCGAGTGTCGGCGTTTCCGTAGCCGTGGGGCAGGCCGGCGGTGTTCAGGGGGTGGGCGGCCTGGACGAGGAGAGTGTGGCCGTCGTCGTCGGTGTCGAGGCGGTACAGGAGTCCGGTCTGCTGGCGGGCGTGGTCGCCGAGATGGTCGGGCACCATGCGCATGAGGGTCTTGTGCATCTGGTCGGCGTCGTGGATGTCGCGTTGGACGGCGCGGTGGTGGGGGTTGAGCCGGATGCGGGCGAGGACCGCAGGACTG
This sequence comes from Streptomyces sp. NBC_00464, assembly GCF_036013915.1. Classification (NCBI taxonomy): domain Bacteria; kingdom Bacillati; phylum Actinomycetota; class Actinomycetes; order Kitasatosporales; family Streptomycetaceae; genus Streptomyces; species Streptomyces sp. NBC_00464. The sequence continues at coordinate 81,692 of NZ_CP107900.1, forward strand.
GGGCTCATGCGACGGTCTCCTGTGTGTTGAGGGCGTAGCTGATGAGCCGCTCCTGCAGGGGCGGGGTGTCCTGGTGCGAGGGCCGGTTGCCGGTGCCGGTCTGACTGGTGAGGAGCCGGGCCGGGAGGTGCTCGGTGGTGCGGTACAGCGTGCGTCGGGCGTGGGCTCGGGCGTGCGGGGTGAAACTGACGGGCTGGTCATAGGAGCTGAGCTGGATCGTCTCCTGACCGCGGTCGTGTGGTGGTGGGGTTTCCCAGTAGAACCGGACCGGCACGGTGCCGTCCTCGTGATCGGTGGGGACGCGGGTGGCGGGGTCGGGGCTGAGGGGGACGTGGTGGAGGAGCTGTGTAACCGGGTCCGTGCAGTGGGGGCGCAGCAGGAGCGGTTCGTCGGGGATGCAGGAGCGTCGTCCCAGGTAGGGGGCCCAGTGGGGGGTGGTGAGGGCTTGAGTGATGCGGTTGAGGGTGGTGTCGGGGGCCTGGACGGCGATGACGAAGACGGCGTCGGTGAGGTAGTCGCGGCGGGTGATGACTGCGGCGCCTTTGTGTTTACCGCCGCTGGTGGCGGCGGTGAGCGGATCGGGCAGTCCGCCGCCGGCGGTGTGGAAGTCGGTGAGGAGGGTGCCGGGCCGGTCGGCCCTCACGGTGAACACGACGTCGTCGTAGGGGTTGTCGGCCAGGGCGGTGGTGCGGGGGCGGCCCTCGGCGGCGGCGAACATGCCGAGCAGCCCGGAGCGGGTCGGGAAAGGGGCGGTTTCCCGGGTGGGTGTGAATGCGGAGCGTTCGCCCCAGGACTGCAGGGGGCCGGCCAGGCGCAGGAGGAGTCCGTTCACGGCCGGCTGCCGTGGGCGGTGAGGGCGGCGTCGACGGTTGCTTCGATGAGGCCGGCGAACGAGGGATGTTCTTCGCCGATCCCTTCGAGGGTGTTACCGCTCACGGCGGCGTGTCCGTGGAAGGGGCGGTGGGCGTCTGCGGTGAGGCGGTGGATGCCGCGGGCGTAGGCGGCCAGTGCCTGGCGGGAGGGTCCGGAGAATCCTCCGGCGTTGTCGGCGCGCACCGGGGTCTCGAATGCGGCGGCCAGGGAGAGGGGGCGGTGGCGGCGAACGGCCAGGTAGGCGAGGTCGGGGACAGTGTGCGGGGCGGTGCTGTTCTTCTTGGCCTGGGGCAGTGACATGAGGAACTGTTCGGCGAATGAGGCCAGGACGGTGCGTGCGGCCTTGGCGTCGCCGTCGAGGTTGGTGATCAGATCGGTGAGGTTGACGGAGGCGAACCGGTAGAAGACGCCGGCGCCAAATTCGGCGGTGTTCAGGTGGCCGCTGCCGGTCGCGTCCGAGGGAAGCCAGTCGTCCACTGCGGTGAAGTAGTCGCGCTGGGGCTCCGCGGCGTGGGTGGTGAAGGCGTGAGCGACTTGGGCTGCGCCGTCTACGTTCGCTCCGGGCAGTTCGGCGAGCATGCGGCCCAGGAGGCTGATGGAGGCGGTGCGGCGCTTGAGGATCTCCTCGACGTGTGCGGGCGGCAACAGGGCACCCGGGTTCTTCTTCCCCAGCCCCTTTTCCAGTGCCTCGCGGTGGAGGGTGCACAGGGTGGTCAGCTCCTCGATGCCGCTCTCGGGGAGGAAGAGGAGCACGGAGGTGTGGCCGGCCTGCTCGACCTTGAGGGGCTTCTTCGCGCTGGCGGATGCGGCGACCTGGGCTCCGGCGAATGCGGCAAGGTCCTCGGGCCAGTCCTGGTCGCGGAGCTTTTCTGCGACCTTGACCGGCACCAGCCGGGTGCGGGCGGCCTTCTCCCCCAGGTCGGCCTCGACGCCGTGACGGATCACCCGCTTCCAGGACTGGCTGGAGACCCGCAGACGCGACGCGTTGCCGTACTTGACACTCTTCGGTGAACCGAGATCGTCACGGTTCAGATTGGCAACGGGCACTGACTGCAGTGCGTGGAAATCAGCGAACACGGACATCGGGCATCGTCTCCTTAGACGAAAAGTTCTGAGAATGGGGTTCGGGGTACGACAGACGGTCGCCGGGGCCGGGGCCGGGGCCGGGGCCGGGCGCGGCGTCAGACGGTCTGTGCGGCGTCGTTGTCAGTGGCGGAGTCGTCGTCGTGCAGGGTGCTGAAGTAGGACTCCATCCACCGGGTGGCAATCCGGTCCCGGTCGCGGTCCCACCAGGCCAGGTTCTCCAGCAGCACCGGCCAGTCGATCTGCACACCTCCGCTTTGCAGATGGCGCAGCAGGGAGGGCAGGCGGGTATGCAGGGCCTCGCTGCTCTGGCGGGCCATCAGGTGCAGGTCGGACTCTGCGGTGTTCGGTTTCATCAGGCGCTTGTTGACCCCGTCGGCCAGGGCGGTGCCCAGGGTCGGCCGCTTCCACCATCCACGCACCGCAACGCCCGTGGCTGGTCCCGGCTCTCCTTCCTGCCGGTTGGCGGCTTCGGTGTCGCGGGCCAGGCGGGGGCGGTCGGCGATCAGCGCGGCAATGGCGTAGTAGGCCCGTTTGTCGTCGGGGTACAGGTTGTCGGGCAGTCGCCGGACCAGGTAGGCGTGTGAGCGGGGGCTGCGCTCGACGGGGCGGGCGACCGCGCTGCGCAACGCGGCACGCGCCCGGTGGTCGCGGGCGCACAGTTCCTTGATGTGGTTCACGTACTTTTCCGAGTAGCGCGGCTCGTCGTCGGTCTGTGGGGGGCCAGTTGGCCGGGTATCAGGCATGGGGTCTCCGTCGGGGCAGGTCAATGACGTGGTGGGCGTCCCGGGCAGCCGGGCTGTTTGCCGGGTGTCACCGAGAGGGCGGAACGGGAGGGGAGGTTCAGGCTGCGGGGGCGGGGCGGGGCACCGCGGTCCGAATGGTCCTGCGGGCCCGGTTGCGGGCCCGGGCGACGCGCACGTCGGCGCGCATGGTGCCGATGGCATCGTCGAGGGCGTCAAGTGCCGCGTCGGCGAAGGGGCGGTGCGGGGCACTGTTCGCCCCGTCCGTGGTGAGCAGTGTCCAGAAGACCTGCTCGGCACGGGGCCAGAACACGGCCAGGGCCCGGCTGTCCCACGGGCCGGGCTTCTTCCGGTCCAGGCGGACTTTCTCCGCCATGTCCTCGCCACCGTCGGTGGTGAGTTTCCAGGCGAGGCGGGCCGCGAATGACAGCCGGTCGCCGATCTCCTCGGCGGCCTGCCGGCAGGCCCGCACCCGCAAAGCCTGGGCGGCGTCGACGTCCTCCTGCCAGCCCAGCACCGGCGGGGTGGTGGCCTCGTACCATCCGCTGTCGCGCTGCTGGCCGTCCTGGTCGAAGCCGTAGGCCCGTACCCGCAGCATGGGGGCGATCGAGCGTGGTACGTCCTGCAGGATCAGCGGCCGTTTCGACTGCCCCGGCACATCCTTCAGGAGCAGCGCGTCCAGGTCCCGCCACAGCGCCCGCCGGCCGTTCGCGAGCCGCGGGAAGTCCGGGCCCTCACCGTTGCGCGGCCGGTCCAGGACCAGGAACGGGTCACGGACATCGGAAGCGGGTGCATGCGTGGACCACGACACATAAGCGTCGCCGACCATCTGATGGCCTGCGGGGACCAGGAGGACGGCGTGACGGGCCCGGCCTGTCAGCAGATGCCCAGGCCACGTGGCGGGCGCGGCCGGGCCCAGGGGATCGGGAAGCGCATCGGCCTCCCACGGGCAGGCGTCGTCCTCATCCGCATCCACTCCCCCCGCACCCGGGACCGGGACGGAAAGGACGAGGGAAGTGAACAGGTCCGGTGCCCACGGATGGAAGGACACCGTCTTGCGCAACGGGCCCGCATCCCCGCTGCCCGCCCGCTCAGCGGTGATCTGTCGCGGCGTGCACTGCCCGGCGGGGCCGTAATAGAGCTGGCCGATCAGATGCCACAGCGCCTCCGCAGCCGGAACGGGAACAGGATCACCGTCATTGAAGTGCCCGAACAGAACGGCACCGTTCACACCCGTCGGACGACCGAAAACAAGCTTATTGATCCCTGACGGGTTCGGCTTGCCCTTCTTGTCCACGCACTGCTCGACCAGCCGGGGATCCTGCAGGAACGGCCGCACCGGGTCGAACACATCGAACCGTCCCGCCAGCGCCACGTCATCGAAGTACGCATCCACCGCGTCCGCGTCGAACCGGCCGGCCTCGAGCACCTGGGCACGCAGCCGGACCCAGTCCTCCACGTCCTCGGCTACATCAACGTCATCAAGGCGGACCCCGCCATGGCTGGCGATACGCGCCGTGAGAGCGGCAAGAATCCGCAGGAGCCCCGAAGCGGACGGCGGTAACGGAACCTCCAGATCCACGATCTCGTGCGCCCGCCGGAACAGCTCTCTCAGCCCCAGCCGCACCGACCGCTCCCCCACCGCGCCGGCCTGCACCGGCTCACGCAGCCGCACCGGAATCCACGGCTCATCACGCACATCGAAACCCACAAAAACCTCCCCCATCCGCATCGAGCGCAGCCGACGGCAATGCCTCCCGGGCCACGGTTGAGGAGGCCGGGTCAACGCAGGCGCAGTCAAGCACCCGCCACTGACAACGCGGTTGGTGTCAGGGCGTGTTGGCGACTCAAGCACATAAGGCGACCCCGTGAAGAAATATCTGGAAGGTTCGCCTTGGAGTGGTTTATGCATGGTAGGAAGCCTTTTACGTACCGCGACCGTCAAACACGACACGGCGACACAACAACCTCAGAAGTCGCTCACGAACCAATTACCCTGCTGGGCCACCGATGGAGCGCGAGCAGCCATCCGGGTGTCCGGCCCGCAGCAACCCCCGACCGGGGCAGCGAATCCTTGCCGCCGCAGGGGTGATCCCGTTCGACTCGGGGTGGTCACGTTCACCTCTACCCCTTCCCCGCCGATGCGGGGGCGCCGGCCCGACCGGCTCAGCGTCGCACAATGCCCAGCTCAGCATCCAGCGAAATGGCCTTCCCCAGCACCACGGCGGGACGCACCTCACCACCCACGACTGCCTGACGCAGCACGACCAGTTCACCCAGGAACGGGTGCCCGGCCCACACCTCGGGCACCGCAAACTCCACCGCGGACGGAGAAAACCAGTCGGCGCGCACCGGCACGGTCCGCTTCATGACCGCGCGCACCGCCTCGATCGACATCCGCCCGTCACCTCCCGGACCGGGCAGCGGGACATCACCCACGAGATCCAGCGTGACACCCCCGCTCTCCTGCTCAAACACACACAGCAGACGCACCGAGTCGGCACCGAGCCGGGTCGCCGCCTGACCTTCGTCCGCGACACCGCGCTCGTGAAGCTGGTACAGACGCCGCACAGACCGCTTACGCGGAATAGCGATATTCTCGCCGACACTACGCTGAGCGAACTCATCACCCTGCTGCGCCGTCCATGCCGCCTCCCAGCGCGGGCTTTCCCAGTCGAAGCGGTCCGCACGGTCACCATGCACCTGCTCCACCAGCTGCTGCACCTCACCCGGAATCGCGATACGGCCCCCGTCCCGGTCCGCCAGTACCCTGGACGTCTCCAGCAGCAGGTACTCCGGGTAGACAGTGCCCCACCGGACCGGAACCGCCCCGCCGCCGGCAAGCGGATCCAGCACGATCAAGTGAGGCCCGCCCTTGCCGGCCGCCCACAACGGTCTCGGCCCCCTAGGACGCCCCTTCACGCACCACCACGTCTCGTGACGCCAGCAGCGCCCTGCCCGCTGCAACAACAGCGCCAATGGCGCCAAGTCACTGATCACCACATCCGCGTCAAGATCCAGCGACTGCTCCACCACCTGAGTACCCACCACAATCCGCCGCACCGGACCACCCCCAGCCGGCCTGCCACCATCGCGGCCCAGCCCCCCGGTGATCGCTATGGTGCGCGCCTCCCGCACATCAGCGGGCAACCGCGCGTGCAGCAGCTCAATACCCCCGCCCTCGAGACCACGACTCCGCAAGCGGTCCCGAAGCCAGACAAAGGTGTCCTGCGCCTCGTCCACCGTGTTGCACACCACCAGCGCGCACCCCCCATCAGCACCCGTGACCAGCGGATCCACCAGTCGTTCGATGACCGCCAGCCTCGCCCTGGCACCACCCTGCGCCGGCTCCAGGTGATTCACCGGCTCGACCGTCACGGCGAGATCCGTCGCACGCTCCCCCACCTGCAGCGCCAGATCCTCCTCACCGATCGACGCCTGCTCACCCGAGACCGCATCCACATACAGCCAGCCCGGATACGGCACCCTGAACGAACAGCGCTTCAACGCCCTCGAACTGTGCCCGGCCCCCTGCAGGTACTCCCGCACAAGCCGGTCACTGATCGACACGGGAAGCGTCGCCGACAACAGCACCACCGGCACCCCCAACGCTCCCAGCCAGTTCAGCAAACGCCCCAGCAACACCTGCATGTACGGGTCGTACGCATGCGCCTCGTCCACAATCACCGTCTTGCCCGACAACGCCAGCAACCGCAGCGCGTTGTGCCGCACCGGCAAAACCGACATCAGCGCCTGGTCAATCGTCCCCACCGACCACTGCGCAAGCAGCGCCCGCTTCGAACCGCGCAGCCACTGAACCGGCCCCACCCCCGGAACATGCTCCTCCGCACCGACCAGCACACCCCCATCCCCACTCGCGCCCTGATCGCTGTAGGCGGCACTCAGCCACGCCATGCTGTGCGACAGCGTCAGCCCACCGCCCCCACCCCCCTGCCGCACCAGACTCCCCGCCACACGCCCATGCATCTGATCACTCGTCGCCATCGTCGGCAGCAGAAACGCGAACCCACGCGTCCCGCACACCCGGGCAAAAACCCGCTCCGCCTCCAGCGCCGTCTCACTTTTCCCATCCCCCGGCGCAGCCGTCACCACAAGAATTCCGGCACGCCCCGCACCTGGCGCGGCCAGTACCCTCTCCAAGCCCGCCACCACCGAGGACTGCAGCGCATTGGGGCCTCCTTCGATCCCGTACGCCTGCCCGAACTCCTTCCGTGCCAACTCCACCGGCGCCAGCCCCGCCTGACGGGCCAGTCCCGGCGCCAGGCGGACCGACTCCGCGAAATGCTCCCTCAGCCTCATCCGCCGGCCGCGCTGGCGCCGAAGAAGGTAGTACTCCTGGCTGACCAGCCAGTCAGCCAAAACCACCACCCCCGTCACCAGAACCGCCGCAGACGCTTCGAACACCTCAGGCCCCCGCGGTCCCCCCAGCAGGCCGAACACCGACGCTCCATGGGCAACACGCTCATCCGCCCACCGCGACCCGCCGAACAGCGCCTGATAGGCCGCCGTATCCGTCACCTCGCGCTCAAAGGCGCCGAACACACCGTGGTGCCCGCCGATAACCTCCGCCACCCGCTCCAGCGCGGACACTCCGCCCGTCCCGTCCTCCTTGAACCCCAAAGCCGTCAACAGCACAGGCGCAACCTGCATCCCAGCCAATGCGTGCCCCACCCGCTGCACCTCGGCCTGCCCTGCATCCGCAACCAAAACCTCACTCAGCTGGCCCCGGCCGCGCGCATCGCAGAACTGAAAGCCCGACACCTTCCCGACGTCATGCAAACCCGCACACAACGCCACCAGCAACCGAGCGCGCGTCGGATCATCAGCCGCCCCCAGCCCCGCAGCAATATGAGCCCGCTGACTCTCAGAGAGATACGCATCCCACAAGTACCCTGCCATCGCGGCGGAATCCAGCAGATGCCGCACCAACGGATACGGCCTCTCCAGGCCCCGCGACTTCCCCCACACCGACTCATCCGGCTCGCGCATCATTCCGACTCCCCTGCCTTGATACACGCGACACAACCACACCGCACGGACATGAACTCCCCCAACTCCGCGTGTAATCTGCCAACATGACCACGCCCGCCAAGATCAACTGCTGGGCAAAGAATCTGCAAAGGCGTCATTAAGGCGCAGGTCAGAAAGAGTGCTCCCCGCCGACGCGGGGGTGATCCGCGGAGCGGGTCAGCGGGCCGACGGCAGCCGGTGTGCTCCCCGCCGACGCGGGGGTGATCCGCTGTAACCGGCCGTGCCACAAGGCGTGCCGCAGTGCTCCCCGCCGACGCGGGGGTGATCCGCTGTCCAAGCGCACGGTCCAGTACCACCTGGAGTGCTCCCCGCCGACGCGGGGGTGATCCGGAGCCCATCATGGCCGTCACCACCACTTACGGGTGCTCCCCGCCGACGCGGGGGTGATCCGCTTGTGGAGGCCGTAGGCGAGCATGACGGGGCGTGCTCCCCGCCGACGCGGGGGTGATCCGCCACCGCCCCGGAGTCTGCAGACAAGGGACTGGTGCTCCCCGCCGACGCGGGGGTGATCCGGGCCCGCCCCGAGTGCATCCCCGAGACGGGCCGTGCTCCCCGCCGACGCGGGGGTGATCCGGACGACTACCTCAAGAAGGTCCGGGCGCAGCAGTGCTCCCCGCCGACGCGGGGGTGATCCGGCGCCGTTGCCGGGGAGCTTGGACAGGTCGACGTGCTCCCCGCCGACGCGGGGGTGATCCGAACGTCTCGCCGATCGCGGAGAGCGGGAGGGTGTGCTCCCCGCCGACGCGGGGGTGATCCGCCCGTCAGCTTCGGGTTCCGTCCTTGCCGGGAGTGCTCCCCGCCGACGCGGGGGTGATCCGCCCGTCAGCTTCGGGTTCCGTCCTTGCCGGGAGTGCTCCCCGCCGACGCGGGGGTGATCCGTCGTGGCGGGCGGTGAGGCTGACCAGGAACGCGTGCTCCCCGCCGACGCGGGGGTGATCCGATCCTCGGCTCGGTGGGGAGCGGCGGACTCGCGTGCTCCCCGCCGACGCGGGGGTGATCCGTACAGGTGGACGCCACCGCTGGGAGTGACCACGTGCTCCCCGCCGACGCGGGGGTGATCCGCTCCGGCCCCGGGCGAAAAGGCCGGCGGGGGCGTGCTCCCCGCCGACGCGGGGGTGATCCGAACCCCACCGAGGCCCGCTTGACGGTGCTCCGGTGCTCCCCGCCGACGCGGGGGTGATCCGGGTCATGGAGGCGACGTCGCCCACCTGACCACGTGCTCCCCGCCGACGCGGGGGTGATCCGGGCCCGGTGGTGGAACACCGGACCCTTCGGGAGTGCTCCCCGCCGACGCGGGGGTGATCCGCCGTACACGACCCTCGCCATCGGCGTGGTGATGTGCTCCCCGCCGACGCGGGGGTGATCCGCGGTACAAGGTCACAGGGATCCCCGGGGTCCGGTGCTCCCCGCCGACGCGGGGGTGATCCGGGTCATGGAGGCGACGTCGCCCACCTGACCACGTGCTCCCCGCCGACGCGGGGGTGATCCGGTGTACCACTTGCCCTTGTAGGTGGACAGCACGTGCTCCCCGCCGACGCGGGGGTGATCCGTCTCCCGGTGGTGGAGCAGCGGCCGGTTCGCCGTGCTCCCCGCCGACGCGGGGGTGATCCGCACTAACTCGCTGCGGTTATCCGTGGCACTTCGTGCTCCCCGCCGACGCGGGGGTGATCCGGGGGTTGGTCGGACGGCGGTGGCGGTTGTGCCGTGCTCCCCGCCGACGCGGGGGTGATCCGAGGGCGATGCGGCGCAGCAGGCCGCTGGCGACGTGCTCCCCGCCGACGCGGGGGTGATCCGTAGCCGCCGCCGGCCGGGGACTCGGTGGTGTGGTGCTCCCCGCCGACGCGGGGGTGATCCGTCGAAGCGGGGGAGCCGGGGGAAGGCCCCGGCGTGCTCCCCGCCGACGCGGGGGTGATCCGAGACGCGGCTCGACGCCGTGACGGAGGCCGGGGTGCTCCCCGCCGACGCGGGGGTGATCCGAACAACAACGGCGACGCGGTCGCCTCGCTCGCGTGCTCCCCGCCGACGCGGGGGTGATCCGGTTGCACACGTTCTCGTGGGGCGGGTCCAGGAGTGCTCCCCGCCGACGCGGGGGTGATCCGACCTGACCCTGCGTTTGCGGGCGTGGCTCGGGGTGCTCCCCGCCGACGCGGGGGTGATCCGGGCGCTGGAGTCTTCGTCCAGTCGTTCCGCCCGTGCTCCCCGCCGACGCAGGGGTGATCCGTTGTATGCCGAGCGGGATTACTACGGGTTGGCGTGCTCCCCGCCGACGCGGGGGTGATCCGACGCTCGACCTGGAGCCGGGGTCCGAGGTCGTGTGCTGAGCTACCGCGCTTCGGCTCAGGTCATGGTCCGCAGGGTTGGCGGCGGGCCGACAGCGGGCGTCCCAGCTTCCCGCGCGCGTTCCTGTCGGGCCCGGCGTAGTGCGGCGGCCTCGGTCGCTGCGGCCTGGCAGCGGTGCTAGACACTGGCCTGCCCGTTCGGGGTGGGCGCATCGTCCGGAACAACCTCAGCTTCAGGGAACGCGCGGCGAGACAGCTCGCGCATCGCCCGGGTCTGCCGCTCGACAGCCTCTGTGATCCCCGGATCCAGTGTCTGAGCAGGGACAGCGGACTGGTGCGCGGCCAGCGCCTCGCGGAAGCCGGACGAGGCCATCTGACGCGTCTTCACCGGCGCCGCCGGTGCGGCCGGAGCCGTCGGAGTCACTGGAGCATGCGGCACGGTCCGTGCTGCGGCCGTGGCGCCAACGGCCAGGACCCGAACGGCGCGTACGGCGCCGGTGCCGGCCGACTCGTTGGCCGCGGCAACAATGCGGGCGCTGATCAGCCGCAGCTGAGTGGCATAAGCCGGGGAATCGGGGCGCAACACCAACTGTCCTGTCGCCGGGTGGAAGGCGACGGCCTGGACGTGGTCGGGCAGCTGCGGCGCGATGGCGGCCGCGATGTCCGGCCAGCGGTCCAGCACGCTGCCACCAGCGGCCGGGAGTTCCGAGGCCCGGTCGGCCATCAGGCCCTGGAGCACGGCGGCGAACCCGCTCGGCTCGCGACCGTCACGCTGCACGACGCGCTGATGGCGGCGACGCGGGGCGCGGGTCTCGCTGTTGCCGCGCTTCTTGGCGGCCTTACCGCCTGGTGCAGCGCGACCCGGGCAGGCCGACGCCGGACAGCTCCGGGCTGTCGACGGCGGCCTGCTCGCTGAAGGTGATCGTCTCGGTCATCGGGGCCTCCTACCGGCGTCCGTACGTCATCAGCGAGCTGCGGGCGCCGCTCGCCAGCTGCAGAGCACGGCGCACCAGGTCGGCGCCGTACAGCTGCTCCGCGCTCTCGCGACCCATACCATCGACCGCCACGGTGATCAGCGAGGTGTCACCCAGCATCAGCCGCTCCCGGGCCTCCGCGCGGACCTGCGCCAGCTCTGCGGCCTCCAGGTCCTCCATGCCGGACACGTCCGGCATCGCTTCCTCCTGCGGTGCTGCAGGCTGGGGCTGGGGATGGAACACGGCGGTGAATACCTCGTTGACCTGGCGCCGGACGGCCTGGCTGCTCGGGGCATCCCAGTCGCCCTCGAACCGCTCGCTGCGGGCGCGGACCTGCTGAATCCGGTGACGCCGGGCAGCTTCCTGCGCACCGCGCCACTGCTCGATCGCGCCGCCACGCTTGGCGGGGGTGTCCAGAACCGTCTCAGCCCCGGCCAGCAGCACGGCGAGCAGACCAGAACCACGGCGGACCCGGCCCGTCTCCTTGCCGCGCAGGTGCAGCCACCCACGGACATCAGCCACGGTCCATCCGGCATCAGCCACACCCCGGGCCACCCAGGCGATCCGCGGCACCGAGCAGCCGCGCAGCCAGTCCAGCTCCTGAGTGAGCTCACGAGCCAACTGGTAGCGGCGGCCGACGCGGTTGAGCTTCCGGCCGCCGGCCTTCGCCTTGGACTTCTTCGGGGCAGGGGACTTCGCTTCCCCGCTTGCGAGCTTGCTCTCAGGGGGGGAGGAAGTACCAGCCGCAGAGGAAGGCCCGGAGGAACCCACCTGCATTGGGGTGCAACGGACCTCACCCGAAACAGCAGTCACAACCGCCTTCTCAGCACCCCTCCGGGCGCCCTTCACCGGTGTCTTCGAGCGCGGCTTGCGAACCTTCCGCGACGCCTTCCTAGCCAGCTTCGCCATCAGCTCCCGGCCGGCCTCAGCGATCCCCGTCATCGAGCGCGTGTACGCAGGTGCCGCCTCGTCCCGCAGCACCGTGCGAATCCCCAGCGCGGCATCGAACTCGGCCGGGATCATCCGCGCGAACTCCGACGCCTGCGCCGACGCACCGCGCACCCTGGTCCCCCGCACGACATACGCGAGCAGCCCGGCCTCCCGCAGCATCCCCAGGTGGTACTCCACCGACCGCTCCGACAGCCCGGTCCGGCGCACCAGGTACCCGATCCCCGGACGGCACGGGAACAGCTGCGCAAGCTCCTGAGCGACCTTCACCGTCGTCACGCCGAACGAGCGAGGACCGTGCGAACGGTGCCGCCGTGGCTTGTAGAGACCGGATCCCGCGACCCAGTGGACCGCCTGCATCCACGAATAGCCCTCAAGCGCGACACGGCCCGCCGATGTCGAAAGCCACTGGCTCGCCTCCGGTACGAACAGTCCAGGCAGCACGTCGAGCGCTCCGCCGACCGGCGATCCGGACGGGCGCGGGGACGGGATCACCACGGCGGTCGGCGCAGCCACGGCGTTCATCGACCCACCGCCGGGACAGGGCGAAGCGCGGACGTGGGCAGCCAGGAACGAACGATCACCCCGGAAGCTTCCGGGCCTTCCCCCGTGGACTGAGTCCGGCGAACAGCCGCGGGAGCGTGGACAGCGAGGGCGGACCGGGCAGAACGAAAGGAGGGGGTCACACCTTCTACAAGTCGAAGAATCGGGTCGCGCGTGACGCTCCCGCCGAAACCTTTCGAGCTGTAGGCACATGACGGATGAACTGCGTAAATCGGATAAAACGCCTCCGGGAACCCTGCCGCACGGAATACCCGCGACCCCCGAACCGGGGTGAAACGGGCGAAGCCGAGCTGACAGAGGGACACGGGATCGGGCATGATGAAGGAACCAACTTCCATATGCGTGGACCGACCGAGCCCCTAGCAGAGCTGGGCCTATCCGTTCGTGTGGATGCATGGGCGCCCCCTCCGTGAGGAGCGGGCACCGGACGAAGAACCAGAGGCGGCTCCCTTGCTTCCTTGAGGCGATTCGGACGGGTGGTGCGGACAGCCCTCGGGCTGGACGCGCTCTGTTCCGTTGGCCCTGCCAGGGGCTGGTGGAACTCTGCGGAAGCTCCCTGCCAGGGGAGCGACCGCTGTACTGCTCGGCCCTCTCGGACCAGTGGTGCGACCCGCTTACCAAGGCGGGGTATTGCTAGAGGTGAAGCACCAGCTCAGTGAGCTGGGAACCCAGGACCGGCGCCAACCGGATCTGGGCAGCCGACCTGGCTCATGAGCCAGGGCGGCGAGACGGGCCGCGCGAGGCCAGAGTGGATTCCAGTCCAGTCTTTTGGCACGCGCGGCCGATGACCTAGGTCATCCCGACCCCCTCGACATCGCAGGCGGAGTCGGCGAACCCGGCAACAGTCGGAACAGCGAAGTCATCCCTCATCGGACGCCCCCTCAATGGCAGCGTCCGGGTGCTTCGCAGCCAGCTTCCGTAGAAGATGCGCGTACGCGCGGCGATTCCCCCGGTGAGGCTGAGCGCGCCCCGACTCCCACTGCGCGACCGCGAGACGCTTGACGCCAATGGCCTCTGCAACTTCGGCTTGAGTGAGGCCGGCGGCGAGCCGGAGCTGCTGCCGGACCTTGAGCGTGGGCAGGGTGTCCTCCTCCACCAGGGCGTCAATTCGCCTCAGCGGATCAGACATCGGAACCTCCACCGTAGAGAAACAGTCCCCAAAACATACATGGCTCGAACGGCTTTCGCCTACGAGATCGAGCGTGTTGCCGCACGAGCTACCGACCGAACCCATCCGGCTCCCCACTGCTCTCCAGTGGCTGTTCCGCTCCTGCCATGAGAACGCGCCAGTCCAGGTCACTGACCACCCCGCAGTTCGCGGAGATGGGCGACGAACGCCTGAGCTTCCGACGCGTGCGCGTAGTGGGACTGGAGGGCTTGACCGAGGTCGGCGGACACCATCGCAAGCGACGGCAGCGACCGCCGACTCCCAGAGAGAGCCCACTCCCCGAAACTGAGCGCGGAGTCCAGGTCCCCCTCGCGGGCCGCGACCACGCCCAAGGTGACCCGGGCCTCCGCGATCCGCATGGGCGACCTCTCCGTGCCGTCGAAGTCTGTGCCCGCACGGATCACTTCGCGCGCCAGCTGCTCCGCGAGCCGGTTCTCGCCCACCTTGCGCAGCGCGTCCATCCGGTAGAAGTCGTACTTGGCCGGGTCGACGACGAAGTGATCCTCAATGTTTTCCGGATACGGCATGCGCTCCAGGAGCTGACGGCCCTGGTCCAGCGCAACTTCAGTCTGTGCCCTATCCCCCAACCGCGCCCACGCCTTCGCCTTTTGGGCGTACAACTGCACAGCGACACTCTCGGTGGGAGCCACGGCGATGCCAGCCTCCGAGGCTGCAATAACGCCGCGGTAGTCGCCCCGGGTCAGGCTGAACCACGCACGCATCTCGTGCGCCCACCCTTGCACGCTCAGTTCGCCGGCCTCCTGACCTAGCATCAGCGCGGCTTGCCGTGTCGCCTCGGCATCGCGCGGCCGGCCGGAGTCGTATTCCACGCAGCCCACCAGCAGCGACAGTTTCCCGGCGAGTGCGATGATGTCCCGATGCTGCGCGAGGCTGACCCGCTGGTGCTGGAGGCCGACGACCCGTGCGAGCCAGGCTTTACCCTCCAGTAGCAGCTGGTCAGCAGGCATGTACGCGTACTCGCAGCACAGCCGGTCCGCCGTGATCCGCAGCGCGTCCAATGTGGCCACGTCAACGTCGGACGCACGTAGCCGGGCAATGATGTCCACGGTATCCATGCCGCTGACTTGCAGGATTTCCGTTCGCCCATCGCGACGACCTCGCTCGGGAAAAAAAGCGCCGGTCGTCGTTCCGAACGTGCTGGCGATGACCGACCGGTACTTCGTTGGCTGCGAGTCGCCTCGCTCCCAACGCTTCCACTGGCGGAGAAGGTCCTGCTCGCTGACCTCCTGATCGTCGGGAAGCCGGGCCATCAAGGCGCGGACCGCCTCGACCTGCGACCAGTCGCGTGCTGCGCGCTCTTCGACCATTCGACGTGCCCAGCCGGGACGCTCATCCATCGCGGTTCCCTTTCCCCGTACGGTCCAGCGGCGCAGCCTGCGCCCCAACAGGGGGATGCCCACGGAGCAAAAGCCGGCCCTTCTGCGGGCGAGCATGGCACGCACCCTTGATCTCAAGGAGGTGACAAGTGGCGGTGACATTCCGAATGTCACCGGCCGATGTCACTTTCCGCAGTCGCAGTGCCCAAGCACGGTCATGTCCATTGAGTGCCGGGAGTTGCGGGTGGGAGGTGGGAGTCAATGAGGGCCGCCATCGGAAGGACGTGTGCGGCGAAGTTTCGCCAGGACATCTTCCGGCTCTCCGACGTACGCGATGTGCGGCTCGTCAGCGGTCGGCGCCTCGAAGCGGTTCGCATGGCGAATCAGGTCGTCCTCACTGAACGAGATGCTGTTGGCGTCGACCAGAGACCTCGCGTTGCGCTCTCGGATCCTTTCCCAGCGCACCTCGTGAGGTGCAGGCAGGTAGATCAGTACAGGCTCACCGCCGGCCTCCAGGACGGTCGCTGCCCACAAGGTGCGCTCTTCCCGGGTCCAGAACCCGTGGTCGACTACGACTTCGTGTCCAGCCGCCAGGAGCTGCTGTACCTCAAGGGCGATGTCCTTGAGGACGGGTGCCTCCCGGACAAGGAACTCACCACGGGGGAAGTCACGACCGTAGTGTCCGTAGCGGCGGAACATCTCCTCATCAGGGCAAAGACGCCGAAAGCCGGTGTTCTCCAAGGCGCGGGCGAGGGTCGTTTTGCCAGCACCCTGCAGGCCAGTCATGAGGATTGCGCGGGGCGCCGGTCCCGGACGTCCGGCCAGGGCCTTGGAGATGCGGCTAATCTCGAATCGTCCTTCCAGAGTCGAGGTCTCGTTGCGTTCTGCTTGCAAGAGTTCGCCGAGGCGCCCCTCAAGGCAGTGAACGAGGGTGTCGTCCAGGAGGACGGCGTCGTCGGCGGTCACCGACGTATCTCGGACGTGGTGCGCCGCGTGCGGCCAGGAGCGCCCAGGTCCACGCCGTATTCAAGGAGTTGGCCATCAGCGTCGAGGAACCTGGCGGTCAGCACCAGGATCGCCGCGACGGTTTCGGCGTCCAGCTCCAGCAGTTCCAGGTCCTCCTCCGTGGCGATGCGAGCGGATTCCTCATCAACGCGCTGCTCGACCTGCCGCCCGGTGGCTTCAGCGATGAGGTCCAGCGACAACCCGCCTTTAAGGCGTTCGCTCCGTGCGAGCTCAGGCAGCACATGGGGCTGCGCGAACTCTGACGGGATCCAGGACGTTGAGTGGGAGACGATCCCGTGAGCATCCCGGTAGACGCGGCTTCGGCGTACAACGTCGTCACCAGGGTCGATGCCGAGCACATGGGCGACGTCTTTGGGGGCCGACACCATCCCAGCGGTGTGGCCGGAGGACTTCTCGCCCGCACCCCACGACGACTTTGTCTTGCTGCTGCGGTCATGACGCTCCGACCCCGAGGCGAGCGACACGGGCCGCGCCATGACTTCAGTGCCGACGCCCGGGATGCCATTGACCAGGTTCTCGTCTCGCAGCAGCTTCATAGCGCGGTCAGCCGTTGCCGTGCTGACCTTCCACTGATCCGCCAGAGTCCGGATGCTCGGCAGCAGGTCGCCTGGCGCGAGCTCCCCGGAGCCAATGAGGTCGCGGTAGTGGCCTGCGATGCGCGCGTATGGCGGCCGGTTGTCGGCCCTCGGTTTCCCTGGCATGTCGCCTCGCCCCTTCTTCTCCTGTCTAGGTGCCTCACTATACCGCTTGACACCTGAGGGTACCTGAGGCAACCTGATGTAAGTAAGGCGCCGGTGACCCTCTCGGGACACCGAGTAGTCGAACCACCGCAGGAGTTGTTCGCCCTTCGGGGCGGCCGGGGTGATGGCAACACCAAATCCCCCGGACTTCTCAACTCACTTGCAGCACGTCGCAGCGCATGCGCTGTCCGTCCTCCAGGACGCCGGATCTCCCGTGCGACCTGGCGGGCGGAGAGAGCACCGCGACGCAACCACTCCCCGCAGCGAGCAAGGAGAGACCATGACCATCACCACGACGCCGACTGCCAAACGGCGGAAGACCAGGACCCGGACGAAGCGGGTCAGCAGCCGCCCCGCGATCGTCGTCTCGCAGATGCTCCCGAACCTGATCGACCTGCTGCCCGGAACCGAGAGCCTGGTCTGCCCGGACTGCGAGACCTGGTGCCCCATCACCGGGCAGAACAGCGCCACCCCGAAGCTCGTCCCCCACCACACCAACCCCGCCGGCACTTCCGAGGCGCGCCGGTGCAGCGGGAGTAACCGCCGGGTGTTACTCGACCTGACGATCCCGCAGTGGCACCAGCTGCTGGCCGACGCCATCAAGGAGACGTCGTCCCGGCGCGCGACCAACGTCCTGCGTAAGCCGAAGACGGCCCTGGCCCCGGCAATGTCGCAGATGACGCCACCCCCGATCACAGCCGAGACGACCCGTAAGGCGTACCGCGCCCACACCAAGGGGTGCGGCGCCTGCACCGGTCAGACCCGCTGCGCCGAAGGGCGGCGGCTGGCCGAGACCTATGTCCGTGTGGTGCGGCAGGAGCCGCGGCGTCAGCAGATCCGTGCAGCTTTCGCTCGGGAGCGGGCGCGCTTCGACCGGCTCTACGTTGCGCATGCAGCGAAGAACCGAGCGGCTGAGTGGGCCAAGCAGGCCGAAACGAAGGTCAAGGCGAACGAGCTGGCCAAGAAGGCGGGGACGGCAGCCGAGGAGTTCAACAACGTGTGCCGGATCCGGCCCGTGGGCGCACTCTCCGAGTTCCGCGGTCCCCACGTCCCGCTCAGGCACCTTCGTATCACTACCTGATCCGAATACCGCGACGAACGACCACGGCCGCCGCCATACCCGAGGTGATCGGGATGGCGGCGGCCGTGGCTGCTCGTACAGCAGTCACAGGGGCACTGGCCCTGAACGCGACGAACCCCCGGGGTTGCACCCCCGGGGGTTCGTCTTCGCAGCTCACCCTCTGTAGAAGGGGATCTACGCATGCACAGGATGACATCCACTCAGGCTCGGCATACGCGCCGGGCCGTACTCCAGTCCGCGCTGGACACTGGCGCCCGCTGCTTCGGCGCCGATCCGGACAACTGGTTCCGTGCCGACCGTGAGCCGTACATCGAATGGCAGGCCCGCCGCGCGGAGGCAGTCCGCTTCTGCGCCGGCTGCCCGGTAAAGGCCGCCTGCGAGGAACTTGCCCTGCGTAACGGCGACGGTGACGCGGATGCCGACGATCTGGTCCGTGGGGGTCGGACGGGCCAGGAACTCGCGGCCATGCGTGCGGCCCAGGCTGAGAGCCTGGCGGCCGCGGGCGACGCCGACCAGGACACCGAGCAGCGCGAACTGCGCAACCTGACGGTGCTGGTTCAGAAGGAGGTCACTTCCTCTCTGGACCGCCAGAAGGACGGGAGGCGGCTGCCGGCCTCTCAGGTCCAGGCCGAGCAGAATCAGCTGGTGCAGATGCTCACCGCCCGGATCGGCGACGTCCGTTCGGCCCGCCGGGCCCGTATCGGCTGGGGGGGTCGCGGCATGAGCGCCACCACCCTCATCCCTCGCGCCGGGATCGCTGACGACATGAGCCGCGACGACGACGCCCGCGGCTACGAGCGTGACGAGACCGACCAGTTCCACCAGGTCCTCTGGCACCTCGTGGGCGACGGCGACGACCGGGCCCGGGCCGCAGGCCGTCAGGCGCGGCGCACCCTCGCTGAGATGGACCCCGGCTACGAGCGGCAGCCGGTGCTCGTCCTCACCCGCCCACTCACCTTCCGGTCGGCGGGCGACGCGTGCGTGCTGTGCGGCTACTGGACGTGCCGCTGCGGCACTGCGGCCCACGAGCCCGGCCTGTTGCCGGTCACGCAGAACACCCTGCAGTGCGACCAGTGCGGGGGAAGGTTCGGTTTCGCGCCCGGCATCGGGTGGACCTGCGACGCCTGTAAGGCCATCGGGCGCTGAGTCGGATACATCGCGCCCGTACCGCTCAGCGCCAAACGGTACGGGCCATCGCCGCGCTCGGGTTGGCTCACCCGATCACCCTCGCCCTCCTGGCGGCCGCCGCAACGGCGGCCGCCAGGGCGTGGGACGCAGGCCACCCCGTCGCCGACACCCACCCCCGCACCACTGAGAGGCACTACCCCCGATGGCTGATGACCTGCACGCCCGCTACATGGACGCCACCGAGACCTGGCGCACCCACCGAGCGGCCTGCACCACCTGCCAGCCCGGCGCCTTCTGCAAGGCCGGCGCATTGCTCGCCGAGCGCTTCGAACGCTTACAGGACGCCTACCTGAACCGCCGCCGCACCTGACCCGATCGGAGACCGATGATGCTCACCCTTCTTCAGTACCGCGACGACCACGGCGATCCGGCCACCTGGATGCCCGCCGACATCGAGAGCTACCTCGTCATCGGCGACATCGCCCCGCCAGCTCCGCTCCCCTATAGCTACGCGGAGATGCAGACCCTCGCAGCCGATCACCAGCGCTCCGTCGACCGGCAGCAGTCGGTCGCCGACCGGCTGGCTGCCGACGGGCACGCGACAGCGGCGGGCATCTGGCTGCGCAGGGCCCGGGAGTCCCGCGAGCTCGCGGCCGCCGCACGGTGGGGCTACCCGCACTACGAATCGGTCCTCAACGGCTGGTGAACCCAGGTCCCTGCGTTGCCTGTCGTGCCGCTGTCCGTCCGGCGGCACTGCGGGGAGCGCTGGGCTCAGCCCTGCTCCACTAACCCACCCGAAGTATCGAAGGGACCACTTCATGTTCATCACCGCCACGGTCGCGCAGCAGTCCGGCGACGAGGAGACCACCATCCGTATACCGCTCGACGAGGTCTGACTCTGACGGCTGCCTGATCCGCGAAGCACCCCTGACCAGCACCACGGTCGGGGGTGCTTCGCGGTGAAGGGGAGCCGGACAGCCCGGACCAGTACGGATCGGAGACCGATGATGAAGAAGCGCTCGACCATCAAGTTGCCCCGTATCGCCCCCGCGCAGCAGACCGCCCCGGCGGATACGCCGGCAACGGCGAAGCCGGAACCGAAGCCGGACGACCGGGCACGCGGAACCGTCGTATTCCGCACGGGCTTCTACCCGCCGACGGACTGACTGCAGCCCCCTGCTGGCGTCGCGCACGCCTGCCGTCGACACCCCTTGAGCACCAGCGGTGCTGCCGGCCCCGCGGCTGCCGTCGCTGACTGATCCGGGCAGTTCCGACCGCCAGCCAGCGGCCGGAGCTGCCCGCCCCCGGGGGCGACTGACCGAACCATCCGTGAACCGCCGCCCCTCGGGCGGCATCGACCTGGAAGGAGGCGGCGTGGCCGCCGCACGAACTCGTAAGAGGTCCACCGTCAGCAAGAAGGTGGCCGCATCCGCGGTTACGCAGCCCACCGCCTCCATCACCCCCGACGCTTCCCTGGCTCCGGCCGGGACTACGGAGACGGAGGTGGAGGTGGAGGCGGACAGCGAGGCGCTGCCCCGCATTGCGGACGCCCGGGACAGGGCCGCCGACGTCATCGACATCGCGCGTCAGGAGGCTGCGGACCTTCAGGCGGCAGCCGAGACTGCGGCCGGGCGCACCGTGTCTGCGGCCGACGAGCGGGTCGCCGTGTTGTTGGCCGAGGCGCAGAACCGCGCCGCGGGCATCACCGCGGACGCTGAGCAGGAGGTCGCGGCCCAGCGCGCGGCCGCGGCAAGGGACATGGAGGCAGCGCGCGGCGAGGCCGACCGCCTTCTGGCCGAGGCCCGCGACCGTGCCGAGAACCTGGTGGCACAGGCCCGTGCGCAGGTCACCGACCTCACCGAGTTGGCGGCTACCGACCGCGACGCGACCGGAAAGGCGATCGCGGAGCTGCGCCGTCTGGCGGAGACCGACCTCATTGAGATCAGTGCCATGGTCGACCAGCGCCGAGCCGAGGCCGGCCAGATTCTGGCCCGCGCCCGGGAGCAGGCCGACGCGCTGGTGACTGTGGCGCAGCGGGAGGTCGATCAGGCCCGCGAGCGGTTCGCTCAGCTCGCGGCGACGGCGGCTGACCAGTACGACGGCCGCCGTGCGGAGGCAGAGACGCTGTATGCGGACGCGGTCAGGGCCGCGGATGACCGGCGTCGCGAGGCCGGCGAGCGCGTTGCTGCCGCGCACATCGAGGCGGAGACGGCCCGGACCGAGTTGCGGACGAAGCTGCGCGAGCTCACCGACCGGTTCGACGCGGAGGCCGCTACCAAGCGCAAGGCCCTCGCCGACGAACTCGCCGGCCTCAAGCAGGCGTGCGACACGCAGCGCGAGCGGCTACGGGAGGACGCCAGGACTGTCGCAGTGCAGTTGCGGGAGGCCTCCCAGAGGGAGGCCGACCGCATCACCACCGAGGCGGAGCGCAAGGCGAAGGGCGTCACCGACCGGGCGCAGGCCGATGAGGCCCGCGCCCGCCGGCTGCTGGATGAGGCCCGTCAGGCGAAGCGAGCCAACTCGCGCTGGCGCGGCTGGCAGCAGAACCTCAGCCGCAAGGCGTGGAAGACCGCACCGTGGATCGCGCTCGCCGCCGGCGTCGGTCTCGCCGCCTCCGGCGAGTACGAGCTGGCCCGCATGGTCGGCATCAACCAGTACGTCGCGCCGCTGCTGCCGGTCAGCATCGACGTCTACTGCGTCACCGCGTTCCGGGCCAAGCAGGACATCCCCTACGCGCTGCTGCTGATGGCGTCGGCGAACGTGACCTTCCACCTGTCCGAGCAGGCTCACATCGTCCAGGACGGCCAGTCGGCTCCGTGGCTGCTGACGACGTTCGTCGTCCTGATCTTCGTGGCCGTCATCTGGCGCGTCCACACGCTCATGCACGACGACAGTACGGACGGGCACGGCAGTACGGCTGCCGCGGACGCCCGTACAGGAACAGACGGCACAAACGGAATGCCTGCCCGTACAGGTACGCACCGGCGTACCGACGGCTCGGACACTGCGTCGTCCAGCCGTACAGGGGCCGCGAACTCTGACCCGTACGCCGGGCACAACGCGGTTCGGCCGGACGGCAGGGGCGCTGGATGGGACGGTACGGATTCTGTACGCCCCGCCTCGCACCCGCCGCACGACGGCGGGGCCGAAGCGGCCGTGACCAGGGCGTACAGCGACCGTACAGGCGGCGTACACACCACCCCCGAAAGTACGGCGCGTACAGGTGCAGCGGGTGTGGGGCGTACAGGTACGGCCAGTTCGGCCGTACAGGCGCGCGCAGGGACGGTCAGCGTCCGTACACAGACCGGCAGGGACGGTGTTCCGGGTGCCCGTACAGGTACGGCCGCCGCGTCCTCTCGTGCAACCGGAACGGGCCGTGCGCCGGGCGCGGACCGTCCCGGTACGCCTGTACGGACGGACGAGGAACTCCTGCCGCTCGTACAGGAACTGCCGCGTGACCCGGACGGCTTCGTCACCCTCTACCAGGCCCGCAACAAGCTCTCCGTCAACAACAACCGCGCAGTACGCCTGCTCTCCAAGGCCGGCCTGCTGCGCCCCGAGGACGCGGACAAACACCTGACGTGATCCGCCGTCCGGCACACACCAGTGAGGGCCAGCCCATCGGAAGTGGGCTGGCCCTCGCTGCGACTGCCGGAAGACAGTCGACAGCCCCTCAAGTACAGCAGGAGGAAACCCGCCGTGAACAGCAACGACCCGAATCACGCACCTCTGCGCGATGTGGCGCAGAACCCGGAGGCAACCGCCCGGTACCTGGCCGATGTTCAGCGGGTCCTGCTGGATATCGGCAGGAACCTGGAGGCCCTGGCTGCGGAGACCCGCGTGCACTGCCGCGACACCCACGTCGAAGGCGACCGGTTCTTCGACGCCTGGATGCGTGCTCAGCCCGTGGAAAAGGCCCTCAAGGGCGTGCTCAAGCACGTCGAGGGTGTTACGAAAGGCCTGGAAAAGAGCGCATTCAGGCGTCGCGCCCACGATGAGGCGGTCTTGAATACCGCCAAGAAAAGGAAGGAAAAGGCGCTGGAAAAGAAGCGCAAGAATGCCCCGCCCCTGCAGGCCGCCCCGAAGCATCTGCCGGATCAGGGCGCACACAACCAGGATTCCGACTATGGTGGTCCCACGTCGATTTACGACCTGGGTGACAGGGAGTCGGCGTGACGCGCCCCCTCAGCAGTGCCGAACGCTCCATTCAAGGACGAAACGGCTGGCTGCAGGAAGAAGAGCGCAAGGCGATCGAAAGCCGCGGCGATATCGGCCGGATGGAATTCTGGCTCCGCGTCACTCGGTCCGAAATCACGAAGGAAGTCAAATCCGGTCGCGCCGATGTTATTACGGCATTCACGCTGGTCTGTCGCCTCTTCAGGATGGTGCTGGAGAAGCGGCAAGCGGGCGATCCGCGACTGTTCGACCACCTGATGCAGTACGCGGACACCGTCCTCAAGCAGCACGGACCGCGTAACTGAGCGTCACCCACGAAGGCCCCGCCGGACGCTGGCGGGGCCTCGCGCGCGTAAAGCGTGCACACGTGCACGTGCACGCGCGTGCACACGAGACCCCACTGTCTGTCAAGTCCCCTGAAGGGGGTGAACCGTGTCCGACGAGTCCGATGACACCGGCGGCGGAACGCTGGTCCACGGTCCCTGGAGCGGTGATTCCACATACCCGCTGCCACCGATCCCGGATTTCATCGACACCATTCCACCGCCGGAAGAAATTCCGGAGCCTCCCCCGGAAACCCCGGAGGAGACCACGATGGAACTGCCGCCGATTCCGACTGCTCCGAACCCGGCGACCGCGCTGCGCTCCGAAGGGATTACGACACCGGAAGCCGGCGAAGATGGCGACGAATACGAGGAAGGCGAATACGAACAGCCTCGTTCGCTCGCTGACAGGCTCGGTGACTGGCTGGAATTCCGGCTGGAAATGGCGCGGGCCAACCATGAAAGCGAAGCGCCTTTCCGTGAAGCTGAAATTGCGCGGAAGGCTGCACTGCTGGAGGGTCGTACTGCGCAGGAAGTCGCGATGATGGAGCAGAATGGAAAGCTCCACACCGCGATGATGAAAGCGAAGGGCGACAAGGCGACGGCGCGCGGAAAGGCCGACGCGGAGCGTATGAAGTCGCCCAGTTCCGGCCTGGGAGCGGACAAGGGCCGCTCGAAGGCCGGGGCTGGTGGCGGGTCCCCGCGCGGCGGGAGCGGCAGCGGTTCGTCCCGCAACAACTCCGGGCCGGGAGCCAACCGGCCCGGGGCGGTGCAGCGCAACGGCAACTCCGGCGGCCCCGCCGGGCGTTCCCGGAACGGATCGACCGGCGGCGGTGGCAAGGGTGCCTCGAAGGGCTCTGACCGGTCCTCTGGCGGACGCGCAACCGGTTCCGGGCGCACCGGGCCCAGTGGGGGGCCGAAGAACTCTCAGGCAGGCTCTGGCAGCTCCGGCAAGGGCGGCGGCCGCAAGGAAGACGGCGGTCGGGGCCAGCACGGGCCGGCGTCCAACGCCCGTGCGGAGCGGGCTCGTGGCCGTGCGGAGCGGGCGGGGAATCGTCAGGCGGGACGTCAGGAGCGGCGCAGTGCCGGGCACACCGCCGGTGTCGCCGACCGGAGCAAGAACCGGGAGCAGGCCCGCGCCAACCGGCAGAAGGAATGGGAGGACCGCCGGGCGAAGCGGGCGGAGCGGGACACGGTACGGAAGGCGAAGCGGGAAGCTGCGGGGTCGGCCGACTCCGGTCGCACCACGCTGGGCGGGGCTCTCACAGAGGAAGTCCAGCGCCGCTGGGACAAGCGCCGCGTCGACGCGAAGGCCGACAAGGCCGGCGCAGAGAAGGTGAACCTGACCAAGGACGACAAGGGCGGCAAGGCTGAGGGTGCTGGCGGCAAGGAAGAGGAGACCGTCAAGGAGGCCCCGGACGGTGCCTCCAGCACCGCGAAGGACACGTCGGCAGCCGGTGAGGCAGGCAAGGGCAAAAAGGCCGCTGACGGGGCGCCTGTCGGCTCGAAGAAGAGCCGCCGGTCCCGCCGTCGCACCAGCGGCTCGGGCCGGGCCGGACGACGGGGCCGCACTCGCAGAACGGGGAGCACTGGCCGTGCACGGCGGGCCGGCCCACGCGGGCGCGGGCGGTCGTCGGACAACCGCTTCGGGCCGGAGCCCACCCCGACGGTGGAGTGGCCCGATCACCCCAGCGGTCCGCCGAAGCCCGCCAACAAGACCGAGGACGACATCGTCGACGCGGACATCGTCCCCGACCCACCTGCGGCCGTGACGGTCGGCGTCAAGGGCCTGCCGGCCGCTTCGGAGCCGCATGCCGAGCGGCCCGGCACCAGCCGACCAACGAGCACGGAAGGGAGCAGCGTGAGCAGCAGGGCCAAGAACAGCGGGGGCCGGAAGGGCAACATGGCCGCCCAGCACCGCACGGACATCACGTTCGATGAGTTCCTGATGGAGATGGCGAACATCGCCATTCTGGCCGCCTCCCACCAGGAGCGCGCCGAAGCCATCGCGGAGGCGCTCGGAAGGGTCGCTGATGCCCTGCGAGACATGGCGGCCGACCTGGTCGACGACCACAACATCGACACTCGCGTCACCGACCAGATCACGGACCTGGCCGGCGCCGCAGGCCGCATGAAGCTCCAGGCACGGCGGTGTGCCGACCAGTGCGGCATCGCGAAGGAGGCCGCCAAGCTCGCCGCCGTCATGGTCGCCCGCATCTACGGCGAGGACATGGCCGCCAAGGAAGACGCGGATCTCAAGCACACGTCGGCCGCCGCCCACCACGACTAGACCCGGAGGTATCCCGCTGATGAGCAGCGATCTCGCGCCCCGCAGCAGCACGGCGCCCGTCGTGGCAGACGACGACAACCGGTACAAGGCTGTCCAGGCCAAGCTGGGCAAGCTCGGCAAGTCGATGGACGACGCCGCCCTCGAACTGGAGGGGCTGGTCCGCGACATGAAGGCAAACGCCGCCCACACCCAGGACGTGGCCGCAGACACTGAGCACGCGGAACTGGACCCGAAGTTCGTGGCGGTCACGAACGAGGTGTCTGTCGCTCTGGGCGGCGCTGCCGTTGAGGTGAAGAAGCTCAGCGCCACCGCGGAGGAGATCGTCGACCAGACCTACCGGGCCAAACGCACGCACTCCAAGCTGTATGGCTCGCTGGACGACATTCGCTCCAACCGGCGCGAGAAGACCCCCAGGCCGGGCTTCTTCAACCGCTGATCCCTCCCCACCCCCCTCCCCGGCTCGGGCGGCCCCGCACACCTGCGGGGCCGCCCGAGCCCGTTTCGTGAAGGAGAAATCCGGTGTCCACGCCGCGCAGTGTCGCGCTCGAACGCCTCGCCTACACCCTTGCCGCGCCTGTGCTCGCCGTGGCCCCGAATCTCTACCCCGGCAGCCCCGTGAACCAGGTCGTGCAGCTGGCCGGCGTCGCAGGGGTCGGCGGGATGTTCCTGGCGGCCAAGAGCGAGGAGAACGGTGCCGGACGCAAGATCCTGCGCTGGGCCCCAGTGGTCCTGGCCGCCGCCATTGACACCGTCGCCGGCCACACCGCCGGCTGGGGCCCCTACGGGCTGGACGGCATCCTTGCCGCCGCATGGGCGGGCGCCGGCTACGTGGTACTGCCGTTTGCCCGGCTCGCCCGAAGCCGTCACCGCCCCGCCCTCGCCACTCCGGCACCGCAGCCGGCACTCGCCGAAGCCGCACAGTCGTCCCCCGCGCGGCCGGACGACGGAGCCGACCGCCTCACCCGCGACGCGAGGATGCTGTGGGAGCAGGCCGGGATGCCCGCCCGCACCCACATCGTCAAGGCCACCCGGCATCCCGGAATGCAGCACGACATGACGATCCTGCTGCGCGCCTCGGAGACCGGACGGCCCATCACCGGCCTGTCCGAAGAGGTGGTTGCTGCCCCGTTCGGTGTGTCAGCTGCCGACGTCTTCCTTGCGGACGTTGCGATCCAGCCCGGTCGGCAGGGAGGGCCGGGCTGGCTGGAGGCTCGCATCACCCCCGACGCCAACCAACGCCGCCGCACTAAGCCGACTCCTCAGGAGCGCTGGACCGACAGGGTCGGCGGCTCCAAGGGCGGAGCTCCCGGCTCCGAGCTGGTCCACCGCACCCGCGACGAGGTTCGCGGGGTCACGTTCTACCGGGCGAAGATGGCGGATGCCACCGTCACCCCGCGCATCGACCTGGCCAGGGTCTGCCGCGGTCTCGGCCTGCCCGAGGACGACTCCTGCGTGTTCGTCCTCATCGACGGCACCGAGTTCCTCATCAGCGCGTTCGACAAGCCCCCGCTGTCCGCGATCTTCCCCGCCACCCGGGAGCTGCTCACCCCGGACGCCAAGGGCATGTACGTGTGCGGGTACACCATCACCGGTCAGCCGGTGAAGAACATGGTGTTCCAGCACGACAAGAACGCCGCGGCCCACGGCCTCATCCTCGGAGTGTCCCGGTCAGGGAAGACGCAGTTCTTCGCGATCAACATGGCCGCCCAGTCCCTGGACGGCCAGGTCGTGTGGCTCTCCACCGTCCGCAAGGACGAGAAGACGTCCACGCTCGGCCGGTACATCGACCGGCAGGGCTCGAACGCCCTGTGGATGGCCCGCTCCCTGCGCACGGCAAAGGCACTGTGCGAGATCCGGGCGGACATGCCCTGGCCGCACGACGGCCAGCCGCACGACTACAAGCCGGGCGACTCCCGCTGCCCCTACCGGCAGCTGAACGTCTACGCGGACGAGTTCATGACCGCAGCACAGGACGGAGACTTCGGCGAGTTCATCCAGACCGACGGAGACGACCTCACGGTCACCGGCCTGAAGTACGGCATCGGTTTCAACCCGGCCGGCCAGTCCCCGTTCGCACACAACGGGTTCTCCACCGAGATGAAGGACAACCTGAGACAGAACTCCCGCCCGACCATCTTCAACATGGGCTCGCCCGGCGCCACCCGAAAGGCAGCGGAGGGCACGATGGAGAACGCCTACGACGTGCCGACAATCCCGGCCCGCTACGCCCAGCAGGAAGGTTCCGCGATCGAGCGGGCCATGAAGGGGGAGGCCGACCCGGAGAACGGGGTGAGCACGGGCGGCGTCGCCGTCATGGTCATGGACAACGGCCGCGCCGTGCTGATGCGGTCGCTGTACGCGGACTTCGACACCGACCTTGCCGAGCTGTTCCCCGACGACGTCAACCACCTCACCGACCACGAGATCAGCGAGCTGGAAATGCGCGGCCTGTGGTTCGACTGGAACGAGCCCGTGCGGCCCGGCGAATTCTGGCCCGAGCCCGAGCCCGAGGACGACGGCGACGAGGACGGCGGCTCCCGCCGTCGCGGCGGTGGCGGAAAGGGCGGGGGCGGCAAGCGGGGCACCAAGTCCAGCAGCCGCGAGTCCCAGGTCACCTCGCCCCGCCAGGCCTTGGAGGCCATCAAGAGCCTCAACAACGCCTGACCCTCTCCCGGCCTCACCTTGATCGCCGGACCGCTCTCCAGCCTGTGAATCAGTCGGCGGGCGTCCACGGGCTGTTCCTCGTCGCATCACCCGCACACGAACGAAGTTCATCCCCCGGCCCTCCCGTGTCCAGCCTGCCTGAGTACCCGCCCCCGGCATGTGACGGCAACAGCACCTACTCCCGGGCGAGTTGCACGAGTGCCCGCACACCGCCCACGTCATCTCCCTGCCCGCTCAACGGGCGCCACCGGCATGCCCTTCCGCCGTGGCGCCCGTGCCATGCCCTGCCTGGAGCCCCGATGCCCCACAACACGCTCTCCACCACCCAGACCACCCGAGCCGCCACGCCGCCGGCAGTCCTGTCTCTTGAGGAACGCCTGGCGTTCATCAACACGGCGATGACCGTGCGGCTGGAGGAAGCCGCCGTCGCCTACGAGGTCAACACCGCACACATCCCCACCACGCCCGTCGACCTGAACGACCTCGTCACCCTCCCCCTCACCCCGACCCTCCAGCCCACAGCCCCCTCCCCCACACCCGTCACCGCACTGCTCCAACGCGCGCACCACCGCCTCCTGACCAACGGCTGGTGCGCCGGAACCTTCCAGGACGAGGACGGCGCTCTCTGCCTGTTCGGCGCGGTCCGCACCGAGTCCCACCGCAACCTGCGCCTGGAGATGAGCGCCATGGCGGTGCTGCTGGACGCGATCCGAGCCCAGTTCGGCGACCGCTTCGAATCCGTCCCCAAGTTCAACGACTCGTTCCGCGGCACCGACGGACACGTCCCCCTACGAATGCTCGGCCAGGCCGCAGACCTCGCCGGCGCCCGCGGTATCTGATCCGGACCACCCGCCTCGCACCCGAACCACCACACGGTCGGGTGCGGGCCAGGCCGCCCGGCCGGCACCAACCACCCCACCTCGAACAGGGAGCACCATCCCGTGGCTGACCACAACGACCGCACCCCGAACATCCCCGGCCAGCGCCAGGAGCCCCCGGCCACCAACGGACAGGACCTCAACGTCCCGCCACCGCCCGCGCCGTCACCTGAGGAGAAGGAGCCGCGGCTGGCGGCCCTGCATGCGTGGTGGGACGACGCCTGGGACGACGGCGGCTTCCTCCACGACCGCTGGGAGGACCTGCGCCAAGCCCCGAAGCTCGGCTGGCACTCCATGGCGAACTGGATGAAAGCAGCGATCGCACTCGCCGGGATCTGCACGGTCATCATCCTGCTGGACACCGCGACCGAAGTCCTGGCCGACGCGATCCACCGCCTGCTCACCGCAGCCCCGCACGTCCAGGTCGGCACCGACACCTCCACCGGCATCTTCGCCGTCGTCGACCAGCCGATCCGCTCGTACATCGCGACCCATGCCGACTCACTGCAGATCAGCGCCTCCACCGTCTACACCCTCTGGCAGATCACCGGCCTCTTCGGCCTGATCGGCGGCTTCTTCCGCAGCAGCGGCGCCCGCCTCACCTGGACGGCCTGGGCCGCGGCCAGCATCGCCATGGTCTACAGCGCCGCACCCGCCGACGGCCGCACCATCGCCACCGGTCTCGCCGTCCTCGCCTGGACCGCAGCCTCCGCCATCGCGCTGCGCGGCCTGACCCTGCGCCCGTCGCTGTTCATCCACAACGCGGTCCCCGGCATCGACATCCGCCCCCAGATCCACGTACCCGCCCCGGCCGCACCGCCCACCTACAGCACCCCGGACAACGTGCACCCGCTCCAGAAGCGCTGACCCGCTGCCCCGTCGCCCTGCCTGGTCCTCGCCCACCCCGTGCGGGCGAGGACCGTACAGGCCGCCCGGCCACGCGCCACACCCAACGCCCGCCGACGGACCTTCCGACGGCGGGGCGCAGCACTGCCCACCATCAACCCAGGGGAGAGCCGTGTCCGTCATCCGCCGTGTATGGAGCAAAGCCACCGCAGCCAGCAGGGCCTGGTCCCGTGTCTGCACCGACCCCGTCCAGCTCGACATCCTGCTCGCTGCGCAGCCCGCGACGGCCAACCGTCAGGCTGCCGACCACGCGGCCCTGGCCGGCGAGATGAACATCGACGCCCTGCACGTTCAGCCCGGCCTCATGGACACCCGGTGCCGCATTCTCGCGGACGTTCACTACCTGGAGGGCCTCCTCATCGGCGCCCGCAGCCGACACCTGGACCCCGAACTGATCGAGCGCCTGGCCGCCGCCGTTGACGCCGGCCACGAGCTCACCGTGCTGCTTGCCGATGCCGCGCGTGCCACCGCGGCGGCCCACCAGGCGGGCTACTGAACGCCCGGGGCGGCTGCCGGCCACGAGCCCAGCCGCCCCGGTGCACCCCTCACCCCTACGGGCCACGTACCAGTCCAGCTGGTGCGGCGCCTGCCACTGCGATCTCCCGGAGGACCCATCGTGCTCAGGTCCCGCCCGCGCCGCCGGATCGGCCGGCCCCGCCCCCTCCGCCCCGGCCCCCGCTACCCGGACCGTCCCGCCCGAGTCCACAGCGCGTGGGGCAAGTGATGACCCGACGCAGGAAGAAGCGCCGCCGCGAGGCGAACCGCGTAGCGCGCAGCGACGCGATGCTGCCCGAGTACGACCGTGGCGCCGTACCCGAGGGCCTCGTCACCAGGCGCACGTTGCGGGACATGGGACTGAGCCCCGGGGACAACGAGGGCCCGGTCGCGATCCTGCGGTGCCGACTGTGCGCCACCCGCCCGCAGTGGTCGTGCCGCCACCCCACCAGAGGCTTCCTGCTCCACGTCGATCTGGCTGTACCCAAGCGCGTTCCGACGCTCGCTCAGGAACTGGCCCTGGACCAAGCAATGGCAGCTCGACAGACCTGCGGCGACTGCGGGCGCCGTTTCCACTTCTGCCTCTCGAAAAAGCTCGGGTGCTGCCTGGAATGCCACGACGGCACCCCGGCCGACCCGAGCAGCTACACCGCACCCCCGGCCACGCACCGGCTGGCCGCCTGATCGATGAACTCCCCGAAGGAGCACACACCATGACCGAGACCCTCATGCCGCCCCTCACCGGCCTGACCAACGGCTCTCCGCTCGCCGCCCTGTTCGACATCGTCGCCACCACCGCCCGCCTCAACCGGGAAGAGGAGTGCGACAGCGCCGAAACCGCGGCCGCCGACCACGTCTACGGCGCGTACCCCGACACCTTCGGCCGAGTCCTGGAGCACGACGCATGGACTGGCTACCCCGCCCTGCGGGACCACGCGATCGAGCCGAGCGCGATGGCCTACCTGGACAACGGCCTGTGGCTGCACCACACCATCACCCACGACGCCGACTACCGCGACGTCCTCACGCTGGTCGTCCCCTGCGTCTGCGGGCGGGGATACACCGCCACGCGGCTCGACGACGAGAGTGACCTCCTGGAGGTCCTGGAGGAACTGCGCACCGCTGGCGGGCGCAGCGCACACGGCGGCGACACCGGCGGCCTGTACTGCGCCGGCAGTACTGCCTGAGGCCGGAGCGCGCTCCTGCAGGGGGCGCGTCACGAAGACCGGGAGGCGGTGGCCCCGGTCAAGGGCCGATTGCGGCGCCCGGCTCCTGGTCGTGGCGGAGCCGACTGGAAACACCAGGTGCGCCGCACGGAACCGTGCGGCGCACCTGGCGTTGAGAGGGGTCTGCTTCTACTGCTGGTCAGTGTCCTTGCTGTTCCGGGGGCGGCCACCGAC
Organism: Streptomyces sp. NBC_00464; assembly: GCF_036013915.1. Classification (NCBI taxonomy): domain Bacteria; kingdom Bacillati; phylum Actinomycetota; class Actinomycetes; order Kitasatosporales; family Streptomycetaceae; genus Streptomyces; species Streptomyces sp. NBC_00464. The sequence goes on from NZ_CP107900.1 coordinate 113,820, forward strand.
GTTCGTGCGGTCCCAGCTCTTTTCCCACTGGGCGACCGCGGCCCGCTCCCATACCCGGCCGGCCTTCGTCTGCACGACCGGGGCGGGAAAGTCGGCCCGGTTCACGAGCTTGTTGGCCCGCTGGCGGCTGACGACCAGCATTTCTCCGATCTCTGTGACACCGACGTGAGTGGTGGGAGGTGGTGTGTTCGTCATGCCTCCGAGGATCAAGCCCCTGCCACCACCTGTCAACATCTTTCGTGGCGAAACTTGTTGACATGCGAAACACGTTTACAGCAGGATGGGTGTGCACCGAGAAAGGACCACCTCATGGCCGAGAACGACGATCTCCAGGAGCAGCTGCGCAAGGCAGCCGAGGAGCAGCAGCGCGCCAGCGAACGCCTGACGCAGGAGATCGCGGACGCTGCTCGGAGAGACGGCGGAGCCTGACCCCGCAGCGGATCCCCGGTTGCACCAGCGGGGGCGGAAACGCTCGGAGAGACGGTGGCGCTCAGGAACACGCGCCTACCCCGAACAACCTGCACCCGCTCCAGAAGTACTGACCCGTCGCCCTGCCTGGTCCTCGCCCGCTCCGCGCGGGCGAGGACCGGACAGGCCGCCCGGCCACCCGCCACACCCCACGCCACGCCGACGGACCTTCCGCCGACGGGGCGCAGTCCTCGCCACGCATCGGCTGGCCGCATAGCCCCGATACCGCGCCAATGCTGGATACCCGGCCTGCACCCAGCGCTGAACGCGCGCCAGGCCGGCGCGCCCGCCGCACTCTCCTCCATTACCTGCCTCCTGACCTGAGAGGACACCAGACCATGAGCACCGCCACCCTCGCCGCCTTCACCGAGCCGGACCGCCCCAAGAACCTGCTGATCAGGTTCATCACGGTCGGCGGCTCGTACGTGGACGTCACCGGCCCCGGCGAGCACTCCGACAAGTACCGCTGGATCTGCCACGGCTGCGGAGACTCCTCCGACCGGTCCGAGGAGGACTTCCTGTTCTGCATTAGGCCGGAGGCCAACAGCCACGCCGCCACCTGCCGCACCATCCCGCTGAAGTGACCGCCCGCCACCTGCGCGGCGCCCTGCTGATCGCTGCCGCAGTCCCGCTCGTCGCCGCGACGGCCGTCGCCGTGCTCAGGGCCGGCCGCCTCAAGCTGTATGCCGACCGGCACCGCATCGAGATCACCGCCCAGCCCCGTCCGGGCTGTCCGCGCTGCCACGGCGAGGGCGGCTGGTGGACCGGTGGCGCCTTCCCCGAGATGGAGGCGTGCGGCTGCTGGTCCGAACGGCGCGAGATCCGCATCCGGCTCCTGCCCGTTCCGGCCTTGGACGAGCCGCCCTTCTGAACACCACCGCCCCCGGCCGGGATCCGGCCGGGGGCGAAAGCGCATCACGGGGCGACCGCAGCATCGGCAAGAGGCCGGCCGCCCCACACACCCCACCCCGAACACCGAGATGAGGAGCACACCCAGCATGACTGATCGCCTACGCGCCATCGAGGGCCTCGCCCTGGCCGCCGCCCTGACCGCCGTCTTCGACGGAGTCCACAGCTTCGGGGACCAGTTCGTGCAGAACTCGCACGACGCTTCGACCAAGGGCATGCACGGCTCCCACCTGGTCTACAAGAACGACGGCTCCCCGGTGGAGGAGAACCCGTGGCGCCACGGCAAGGAGGGCCGCACCTGCACCGCCAGCGCGTACGGCCGCCGCTCGGTAAGCCGACACGTTGCCAGCTACTCCGCCGTGCAGCTCGCTTCGACGCTCGCCCTCACCCGCACCGTCGGCTACCGCGTCCCCGCGGCCGCGCTCCTCACCGGCGCCGCGATCAACGCGATCACCCACGGAATCCTGGACAGGCGCGACCCGCTGCTGTGGAACCCCGGGGAGTTGCATCGGATGCGTGATCCCTACAAGGCCCATGCCGCTGGGCTGCGGGAAGTCTAGCGTCCTCGCCGTGTCAGGCACGTCGATGTGATCGAAGCTCTGACCTGGCGGTTTGTCAGCGATCAGTCATTAGATGCATGATTCTGCCCTCTACCGAGAGGGGGCGGGGAGTGTCCGAAGGTACGCGTGAAGTCGCTGGCTCGGCGCGGCTGGAGCTGGTCTCGGGGGTGCATCTGCTGCACCCCGAGGACGCGGTGCTGGAGGCGATGCTGGCGGGATGGGCACGCCAGCAGATCGGCGGCCGTGGCCTTTTGAAGAAGACGGTCCACGACCGTCGCAAGATCGTCGAGCAGTTCAGGGACTTCACCAACGAGTACCCGTGGAAGTGGACGGCCGCGGACATCGACGAGTGGATGGCCGACCTGGTGATGCGTCACGACCGGGCCAAGACGACGCTCCGCACCTACCAGGGGGCCGTGGGCGTGTTCATGGACTACCTGCTGAACCCGGTCTACGGGTGGGTGGAGGTCTGTCTGGAGAGGTTCGGTACGCACCCGACGCCGATCCTCCACGACGGCAACCGGCGCGAGCACCTCGTGGACTACGAGGGCGATGAAGACCGCCGGCCGATGACGCGGGAAGAGTGCCAGCTGTTCTTCGACCACATCGACGAGCGGGTCGAGAAGGCCATCAAGCGCGGCCGCAAGGGGGCTTTGACTGCCTATCGCGACTCCACGCTGTTCAAGACGATCTACGGATGGGGGCTGAGAGCCTCGGAGGCGTCCGGCCTGGACGTCGTTGACCTCTACCGCAACGCGAAGGCTCCGCAGTTCGGCCGGTACGGCATGGTGCACGTCCGCAAGGCCAAGGGCACCAAGGGCTCGGGACCCCGGCGGCGGAACGTCGCCAGCATCAAGCCGTGGGCGGTCGAGGCCCTGGAGGACTACGTCGTCAACCTCCGGCCCCGCTACGGCTTCCCCAGCCACCCGGCCCTCTGGTTGACCGAACGCGGCGGCCGGCTGCGGGTCCGCGAGATCGAGGACCGGTTCGCCCTCTACCGCGACGAGCTGGAGCTCCCCAAGGAGCTCGTGCCGCACTGCCTGCGGCACTCCTACGTGACGCACAACATCGAGGACGGCGTCGACCCCAGGTTCATCCAGGAACAGGTCGGCCACCTCTACGCGTCCACGACCGCCCTCTACACCGCGGTCAGCGACGACTTCGCGAACACGATGATGCTCAAGGCCATCGACCTGGCCTTCGGCAACGACTCCGACCTCACGGGCCGGGAACGGAACGGATGACTATGACGGTCAAGCTCGACTACAAGTGGCATCTGCGCGAGGTCATGGCGACCAGGGGCATGTTCTCCACCACCGACCTGCGGCCGCTGCTGGCCGAGCGGGGCATCGACCTGTCGGCCAGCCAGGTCTACCGCCTGGTGGTCGAGACGCCGGAACGGCTCAACCTCAAGGTGCTGATGGCTCTGCTCGACATCCTCGGCTGCTCGATGGACGACCTGATCGAGCCGGTCGCCGCGGGCAGGCCCCGGGCGAACAAGGCCGCGGACGGCACCGAGACCACCGGCGTCGGCGCTTTCCGGCCCAAGCGGGCCCGGATCGTCGGGCCGTCGTGACCACCATCCCGAGGGCCGAGACGGATCCGAACACGGTGATCGTCGACCTCGTCGCCGCGGTCGATCCCCACTTGCCGCCGCAGACGGTCCAGCACGCGATCTCCCAGGCCGTACATGCCAAGCCGCGTGCTGTCCTTCTGGCCCGGACGCTGGAGCGTGATCCGGGGCTGCTGACCTCGGGCCGGGCCGAAGGCCCGGCTTCGGTTGAGCGCTTGATCCGTCTTCTCGTCCAGGCCGGCGCCGTCAACGTCGTCCGGCCGCCCTGCTCGCGCTGCGGCAGGCTGGGGCCACTGACGAACACCAACGGCTCTGGCCTGCGGACCTGTGCCTCATGCGGCGGGAGACGCGCCGACACGCGATGGGCGTGCGGCGGCTGCGGCAACAGCAAGACCCCGCGCTACGGGCTGGACCGCTCCGGTCGTGAAGTCTGCCGGTCCTGCTACCAGATCGAGTGCACCGAGGACCCGGGCGCCGACCTCCTGAACCATCTCAACGGCCTTGCCCTGGGGCTCGGCGAGTCCGTGCTTCAGGAGGTGATCGCCGAGGTCACCAAGGGCAGCAGCTCCATCACCCGGCGCCTGCTCTGGGACGTTCAGGATCAGCCGGGCCTGCTGGCCGGGCAGGCCCACCACCACGGGCCCCGGACCCTGCTTCTGGCCGAGCGACTGCACCAGGCCGGCGCTGACGGTGTCCCGGCGCCGAGGTGCCCGCACTGCGACCGCACCGTCCGGCTCAGCCACTCCATCAAGCGGCTCCGGGTCTGCGGCACCTGCTACAACCGCTCGACCGCCCAGTCCTGCACGCACTGCGGTCGCTCCCGGCCCGTCGCCGGACGCACACCCGACGGCTCGCCCATCTGCAGCGACTGCCGCGACAAGGACGCCACCTGCCAGGAGGAATGCGTCGGCTGCGGCCGTCATCGGGCCGTTTCGGCCCGCACCGAGAACGGGCCGCTCTGCAAAACCTGCCGCAAGCCGCCCACGATGCAGTGCGGCAGCTGCGGTAAGGTCCGCCCCTGCTTCCATTCCGCCGCCGGCACCCCGCGCTGCCGGGCCTGCCTGATCACACTGGAGCCCTGCACCGACTGCGGGCGCACCTTGCGCGTGGTCGCCCGGACACCTCGGGGGCCGTTCTGCGAGAACTGCTGGGAGATCGCTCCAGAGGCCCGCAAGCCGTGTCAGCAGTGCGGCGCCGTCGAGAAGCTCTTCCACCACGGCCTCTGCCGCCGATGCGCCGGTGAACGCCACCTGCGGCACCTGCTGACCTCCCCGGACGGCACCACCCGGCCCGAACTCGACAAGATCGTGGACGCGCTGCTGAACTTCAACTCGCGACGGACACTGCTCTATCTGCGGGAGTCGGCGACCGCCACCCGCCTGGTCACCGACCTCGCCTCCGGAAACTGCGAGCTCACCCACGAGGCCTTCGATGCCCGCAGGACCGGGCAGAGGGACATGGCCCTCGACTACTTCCGCGCCGTCCTCGTCTCCGCAGGCATCCTGCCCGTCCGCGACGAATACATGGCCCGGCTGGAGCAGTGGATCGACCGGAAGCTCGACACGATCGATGACACCGAGGACCGCAGGCTGATCACCGCCTTCGCTCGTTGGGACCGCATCGCACGCCTGAGGCGACGATCCCGCGGCAAGCCGATATCCGCCCAAGCGGCCGACATCATCCAGACCCAGATCGTTAAGGCCATCGCCTTGCTCGACTGGATCAAGGACCAGGGCGAAACTCTGGCCACCTGCCGGCAAGCACACATCGACCTCTGGCTCACCTCCGAAGACCACCAAGGCCCCTACACCGCCGCACCGTTCGTCACCTGGGCAGTCCGCAGCAAGTTCGCCTCCAACATCAACATCCCCTCCCGCCCCCGGCGCGTCTCCCACCTCCCGCTGGACGCCGACACACGCTGGAGCATTGCCCGTCGGCTCCTCAACGACGACTCGATCGAGACGAAAGACCGCGTCGCCGGGCTGATGGTCCTGCTCTATGGCCAGACCCCCGCCCGAACCTGCCGACTGACCACCGCACACGTCATCCAGGACGACAAGGGCGTCGCCCTTCAACTCCACGAGATCCCATTGAGGCTGCCGCCGCCCCTGGACACCCTGGTCCTCCGACTCGTCGACATCGCCGAAGATCACCAGCACACTGTGACGGCGAACGAGTCCAACACACCCTGGCTCTTCCCGACCCAGCAGCCGGGAAAGCACCTGACCAGCGGCCAGCTCCTCGCCCGACTCCGGAAGATCGGGCTTCCCTCCGAGTCCGGCCGTTGCGCGGCCCTGCTCGACATCTGCACCACGATGCCGGCGGGCGTCCTCGAACGCCTCCTCGGCATCAGCCCCGCCGCTGCCGACCGATGGGCAGCAGGAGCCGTCAGAGCCGCCTACGCAGCCGAGGTGGCCCGCCGATCAGGCGGCTGAGACCGATTACGCAGCACCCGAATCTGCTCGGCGGCCTGCCATCATGCTCGGGTGGCCCACGACATAGTGTTCTTTCTCGCCCCCGATGACGAGACCGCGGCTGCGACGCGCCTGCGGGGACCGGGGGAGGCCTTTGAGTCTGTGACCTGCCGTTTTATTGAGCCGGACAGTGCCATCGCCGAATGGGACATGTACTTCGAGGAGCCTTCGGCCGAGGCCCCGCCGATTGAGCAGCTTCTCGGTTGGGCGTGGCCGGAGTGGGTCACCGCTCCCTTGAACGATGGAGTAGAGGTGTTCGCTCTGCCGAAACGGCTGACCCGAGCGCTGGCCAACGCAAGCTCTACCGAACTTGAAGAGCTCGCAGGCCGCTGGACCACGCGGCTCTGGTCTGAGGACGGGGACGACATGACCGACGATGACCTACTGGCGGTCCTGCAGGGAGTTGCCCGCCTCGCGGTGAGTGCGGTGAACACCGGTGGCGGCCTCTACAGCTGGAGCTTCTGACCACCCGCCTTCGAAGGCGACTCGCGTTTGACGCCGCTGCACGCCAAGAGCTCGGTCCCCGTGGCGTCGAAGTACAACGTGAAGTGCCACGACCGGTCTGCTGCGTCGATGATGCCGGTACGCAACTGCTTGTCGCGGTGCTGAGCCAGGATCTCGACGGTCTCGTCGAGGCCGAGGGTCGTCAGGCCGATTTTCAACGACCGCCTCAGCCTCGTCGCAGCGATGCCGGCGACCATCCAATGGGGCACCTCGTTGTCCCAGACCATCACCTGGCCGCCGGCGGCGATGGCCTCGCGTGCTGCCTTGCAGGCACGGGTCTGGTCGGTGAGCATCGCGGCGATGTCGGGCTGGCTAGGGCTCTCGTCCTCGGTGGCCATTCGGTGACTGTAAGGGGCGAACGCGGGCGTTGCTACAGGATTCGGCGTGGCCTGCTCGGGGCGCTGGGCCGCTCTGCCTCTCCTGCGGCGCACTTGAACTGAACCCGCTGCCCAGCCGCCTATGCCGCACGATCGAACATCGGAACCTACCGACACTTGCCGAGAAGGCGGGCAAGTCCGGCTACATCGACCACGCCACGGTCGTACGCAAGCAGGGTGGCGAGGGCACCGCGTACCCCGAGCCGGTGCAGGACGTCTCCGGTCACGGCACGGCGCTGATGGAGCTGTACCTTCTCTGCACCAACGGCACGTTCGGCTGCGCTCGTTCTTATGTGGTGCACGTGGCCGGGGGCCGCTGGATCTCCAGGACGACTGCCGTGCCTGCCACGGATGACGCTCTCAGTTGTCGCTGTCCTTGACACCTCCTCGCAGGCCCCATTCATCCAGGCCGGAGTAGATCAACGCGGTGCGGCCTCGCGGAAAGGAGAAAGCCTCGGCCTCCCCTGTATATACCGCCACAAGTGAGTCGGCTCCTCGCCACCAGGTGTCGGCAACACCCATCACCTCGCGCACCTGCTCGTACCCGTCCAGCACGATGCCATTGACATCGTCACCGGTGACCCTGACGATCTGCTTCGCGCACGTGGACGCGTGGTCCGTCAGCGCGAGCGACTCCACCCAGCCCTCGACGGTGGCATGGAGGGGCACCCACTGATCTGCGTGAATGCCGAACTCGCCAGACGGTCCGATCATGAACGAATAGGGAACTGCGGTCCGCTGCATCCCTGCTTCGAACCACCATCCTTCTGACGCAGAGCCTTCGGGGGAGTCCGCTTCGAGGTACCGCGGGCCGCCGTCGTACTGCGATGCGGGTGGTAGAACCAGACCTCCCCAGCGCTCTTCATAAGCCACCATCCGGTCGAGGACCGCCGCCGGGATGTCTCGCTCAAGCCACCACTGCCTGTGCTCAGCGATGGGCCGGACATCGACCTTGACGCCGTGTGCTTGAACGAACGATCGGGCTCGTCGGGTCAGGCCGTCGGGCACATCGTTGAAGAGGTTGAGATTCACCATGGAGACGCTACCCAGTGGGCCAGGGACCCCGGCCCCCGGCCCTTTGCGCTTCCCGCAGCACCACGACCGGTCGAGCTGAAGACATCGGTCCCGGCTGCCCTATTCCGCACGCCCGAATATCCGAACCTACCGACACTTGCCGAGAAGACCGGCAAGACCGGCTACATCAAGCACGCCACGGTCGTACGCAAGCAGGGCGGCGAGGGCACCGCGTACCCCGAGCCGGTTCAGAACGTCTCCGGTCCCGGCACGGCGTTGATGGAGCTGGACCTTCTCTGCACCAACGTCGGCGCTAGACATCCGACCGAGCGTGGCACGTCGGATCAGTGCCGGAATCGGGCGACTTCCCCCTCGATTCGAATCAGGAACTCCGTGATCGGGGCTCCGCTGCCCTCCGGAACGAGGGCCAGGTCTTGAGCGTAGATCGTCTCGTCTGCGGCCAAGGCAGCATCCTCGTCACCGCGGCGCCAGGCATCACGGGACGAGGCGAAGAGGGGAGCAAGCTCTTCCCACGCCGGACCTGGTCTAAATCGACAGTCAGACCAGAACATATCGCCGCTTTCAAGGGTCAATGTTCCGACCAGTCGCTCACCTTGCCTGAGCTGCCAACTCTGCTCCGTCATGTTCCCCTCCCGCGGTGCGACGGGCACTCTAGCGTGCCGCGACCTGAGACGAGTGGGAATGATCTTGAGGTGGCTGTCGGACTGCTTGGATCTCGTGTTCGTAGTCCTCTCTGTGGAGACAGCGCGCTTCTGGTCCACGCTGCTGATCATTCGGTTGTGGGCCGGCTGTGAGGGAACGAGGGGATGCCCAGGTTCACGGGGGGCAGCTGCTGCGACCGGTGGACTTGGGCCCGCTTGGAGCGCAGGAACGTCAGGGTCAGCTCGATGCCTTCGACCTCGCCCTTCCAGCCCTGGGCGATCGCGTGCTGGCGGCGGGTGACCAGGTCGTCCTCCAACTCGTCCAGCCGGGGCAACATCGTCGGGTTGACCGAAAGCATGGGACATCTGATGCAGGCTTAACCGAACTGATCTTGAAGCGGCTTCCTCGCATCGCGGCCGCTGCCCGTTGACTGAAGGTGACCATAGAGATTCTCGTGATGATGTGAGGTACGGCGTGTCGCGTGCTTTTAGGGCAGGAGGAGGACGCGGCCAAGCTGAGACCGGTCTTCGAGTAGCCGGTGTGCTGCGGCTGCCTCGGCGAGCGGGAGGCGGGCGTGCACGGCGGTGTGCAGTTGCCCGGCAGTCGAGTATTCGGCGACCTCGGTCATTTCTCGGCGGGCCTGCTCGGGGTCGGCCGCGCGCCATGCGATGAGCGAGAACCCGGCCACGGACTTCAGGGCGAAGAGGTTGGTGACAGGCAGGCCGGTCAGCTCGCCGCTCGCAGCTCCGTAGATGACGATCCGGCCGAACGGAGCCAGTACGTCGAAGCTCCGCTGCAGGGTCTCGCCGCCGACGGAGTCGAGAACGACGTCCACGCCTCGCGGTGCGGCCTTGCGGACCTGGTCGGGCCAGTCGCTGTCTGTGTAGTCGATGGCGATGTCGGCGCCGCACTTGCGGGCGAAGTCGAGTTTGGCCGGTGAGCCGGCGGTGGCGATGACCGTGCCGGCGCCGAGCAGTTTAGCGAGTTGTACGGACAGGTGGCCGATGCCGCCGGCCGCGGCGTGGATCAGTACCGTCTCACCCGGCGCAAGCCGGCCGGTGCGCAAGGTCCGGAGTGCAACCGGGGCGCCCATGGGCAGCATGCTGGCTGCACCGAGGTCGAGTCCGTCGGGTATCGGGGCGAGCCATTGCGCGTCGGCGACGATGTAGTCGGCGAACGCGTCCTCGGCCAGCCCTGCGACTCGTCGGCCGACCTGCTGTGTGTCGACGCCGAGTCCGGCGGCTTCGACGGTGCCCACCACGTCGCCGGTGAGTTTGCCGGGCAGAGGGCGCTGGAAGATCGCCCCGCTGGACGGCCCGCGCCGGAACTTGGTGTCGACGAAGTTTGCCCCGATCGCCTCGGCCCGGATGAGCACCTGGCCCGGCCCCGGCGTGGGGATTTCGGCCTCCTCGATCGTGAGGACGTCCGGATCGCCGTATTCGTAGTAGCGGACTCGTCGCATGATGGACTCTCCTGAGGGGCCAACGGGCAAGGGGTGCCACCGCCGACAGCTAAAGTGGACTTCCGGTCAGCTTCGGCGACCGTACTGGACCGTCAGTCCAGTTGTCCATGCGGGGTGAGGACTCGATGACAGAAGGCCGCCGCGAACGTGCCGACGCGGCACGAAATCGGCACGCGATCCTGCTGGCGACCGAGGAACTCCTGGCACGGCACCGGCCCGAGCAGATCTCGATGGAACAAGTCGCCGCCGCAGCCGGCGTCGGCAAGGGCACGGTCTTCCACCGCTTCGGCAACCGCATGGGCCTTATGCGGGCGCTGATGGCAGAACGGGCCCTTGCCCTGCACGAAGCCGTCACGACAGGCCCACCGCCTCTGGGCCCAGGCGCCCCGTCACGAGAGCGCCTCCTCGCCTTCCTCGACGCCGTCGTTGACGTGGTAGCCCGCAACAAGGGACTCCTGGCCGCGCTCGGCCACGCCGTGACGACAGCACACAAGCCCGAAGAGGATCCGCGCAGCGCGCACCCCGTCTACCAGTTCTGGCACGACCACATCACCTCGCTGATCAGCCAGGAGCGTTCGGACCTGGACGCCGAACTCCTAGCCCATATCCTGCTCGCCACCCTGCACAGCGACCCGATCCTGCGCCTGCTGGAGCAGGGCGACGGCCAGCGCCTCGCCGATTCGCTGCGCACCCTGGTGACCGCCTTGCTCAACACCTCGGCGGGCAGAACCGAGCCGAGGAACAGCCGCCACCCGAACGCCCCGCAGCGGTGAGTATCCAGCGGCGCGCCGACCGCGCTTCGCGAGCCGAAGGTCGGGCGAGCCTCAATCCATCGACGTGGATAGAAGTAGGTTGCGGCAGGTTGAAGCCGCTGGATTGTTCAGCTTTTCCTGCCAGGCCCGACTCCCCGAGGAGGTCAGCCAGGCGGCAGAAGGCGGCCCTGCGCTTCGCTGTCCGGTGATCAGAATCCCGTCAGCGCTCAGTCCTCGGAGTCCGTGCTGCTTCGTCCGGCATCGCGGCGGAAGTCGGGCATGCCGAGGTGAACGGTGGAGGGCTGTCCTGCACGGTCGCGCATGGCCTCCAGCTTCTGCGCGGCGGCGGCCTTGGTGGTCTCGATGGCGGCGACCTCGCCGAGCCAGCCCTGTTCCTTGGCCTCCTGGAGGCGGTCGATGAGATTGGCGTGGATCTGCTCGAGGCGAGGCATCTGGGCCGGGTCCACGAGAAGTTGCTTCTGGCTCAAGTACAGGACCTTGGATGCCGCAGCGACGGAGCTGCTGGTGGCTTCGCCGCAGATCCAGCACCGGCTGGACGTGACGGAGAACGCGACGGCGGACGTCGACGTGCTGGCCCGGCTCGCGCGGGATCCGGAACCACGGGTCCGGTTCGTGTACGCGGTGATGCTCTTCGAGTACAAGCGCCGTATCCCTGCCGGGGTGCTGGAGATCCTGGCGCAGGACCTGGAACCGAAGATCCGGCGGATCGTCGGCGAGAGTGAGAAACCGCCCGTCGCGGTGCAGGAGCCACCGCCCGTGCTGATGGCGGAGCAGCGGGTGACGCACCCGGATCCGGCGGTGCGGATGAAGGCCGCTGCTGATCCCGAGGTACCGACCGTCCTGGCCCCGGAAATCGTCCCCGGATCTCGCCCGACGTGCCGGGCGATTTCGCGTACGCCCTTTCCCTGGGCTTTCAGGAGGGCGATCTCCTCCCGCTCAGCGAACGACAGATATCTGCCCGAATGCGGCTTCGGATCGAATGGTCGCATGCCGCCACACTGTCGATACCAGCGGTTTGCCTCCGCCGGCGCCACGCCGATAGCCCCAGCCGCTTCCTCAGCGAGAAGACCATCGGCGATCGCGTCCCAGAACGCCGCCTCGATGTGACGCTGGTACTTCGGATGTCCCGGAGACCTCAACTTCGGGCGCACCGACCGATCGGCTGCCTGCTGACGACGAACCATCCCACACCTCGCTGGTCACGAGGTGTTGCGACGACCGCTTGAATCCGCCTTGGGATCCGCGGTCGCTGTGCAGGATGCAGCCGTCGACCGGGCCGCGCCGGGCCACGGCGTTGTTCAGAGCGGTCACGGCCAGGCGGGACTTCATTCTTGCGTCGATGGAGTAGCCCACGATCCTGTTGCTGAAGACGTCCTTGATCGCGCAGAGGTACAACTTCCCCTCTCCGGTGGCGTGTTCGGTGATGTCGGTGAGCCACAGCCGGTTCGGGCCGTCCGCGCTGAAGGTGCGGTTCACGAGGTCGTCGTGGACCGGCGGGCCGGCCTTCTTGCCCCGGCCGCGCTTCTTGCCGAACACGCTCCACCAGCGGTTGTCCCGGCAGATCCGCCACGCGGTCCGGTCGGCCATACCGGCACCCATGCCTCGGGCCTCGTCGGCCAGGAAGCGGTAGCCGAATTCCGGATCGTCCCGGTGGGCGTCGAACAACGCGTTCGCGCGATACGCCTCCTCGAGCACGGCGTCACCCACCGGCTTGTCGAGCCAGCGGTAGTAGGGCTGTCTGGCGAGCTTGAGCACCCGGCACGTCAACGTGACGGGCACCCCGTCCACGGCCAGCTCCTTCACGAGCGGGTAGATCCTTTTCCCGGCAGATTCGCCTGCGACAGATAGGCCGCGGCCCGGCGCAGCACCTCGTTCTCCTGTTCCAGCAACTTGATCCGCCGACGCGCTTCCCGCAGTTCCGCACTCTCGGAACTGCTCACCCCGGGCTTGGCGCCCTTGTCGATATCCGCGCGACGCATCCATTTCCACAGCGTCATCGGGTGGACCCCGAAATCGGAGCCCACCTGCTCGATGGTCACGCCGGAGTCGCGGTTCCTCGCGACCCGCACGACGTCCTGACGGAACTCCTCCGGATAAGGCTTGGGCACAACGACATCCTTCCCACCTACCCCACAGGGCAAGCCAGTTCAGATGTCACCCGATCGTGCGGCAGACCCAACTGCCCAGGTAGTGGGCCTGCTCCGAGCCCGATGCCAGCTGAAAGCCCGTGGCGGTGTAGCAGTGGGTCCGGCATCATCCCCATGTGATTGTGATGCAACCCGTTCTGGAGATCTCCGCAGCCGACGACTTCGCGCTCTGGCCTGTTCGCGAGCACGAGTCATATGGCTACCTCGTGCTGAACGGGGAGCTCACTCCGGCGGAGGTCGGCACGGCGGTTATGCAGATCGCCGACTGCAACGACTTCGAGCCGGAGGAGGAGCACGGGCCGTGCCCGACCGACCCGCTCGGCGCCTTCCTGCACGGCTTGCTCACCATGCCTGACTTGTTCGCCGCCGGCGGCTTCCGGGTGACCGACAACGCCACCGACATCGTCTTCGTCGAGCCGGGCTGCTGCAACGGCTTGGAGACCTGGCGCGACTGGCTGGAGGTGCTCAACGGCACCGGGTGCGCCTACTTCGGCCACGATCCGTTCTCGACGGCTGAACGTCTTGGCGACATCGTCCGGCTGACGCTCGACGCCCACGAGACGGACAGCAGCCCGGTGATCGAGCTGTCGGTAGACCAGATAGGCACGCTCGTCACCGGCGCCCAGCAGGATTTGCAGGACTTCCTCAGCCTTGCCGAAACCTGGGCTGAACAACACCTGCCGGCACACGCCGCCGCCGTCACTGCCGCCCTGGCACGGGCACTGGACCTGGCGCCCACACCATGACCAGCTTCCTGACCCACCGAGCGCGCGTGCACGACGCCCGGTTCCCCCTCCACCGGCGGCACAGCGCGTTGCGCACTTGCCTCACCGTTTTTGCTCCTTACGGCTTGCGGGCGACATACCACCACCTCACGCTCAGCGCCGCGATCCCCCGTCGGTTGGAGGCGGACCCGGACGCGCTGGCGCGGGCGGTGGAGGAACTGCACGAGGCGCGGGTGCTGTGGCTCGTGCGGGCAGACGAGTACACAGCGCAGCGCCGGGCGGAGAAGCAGGCTGGGCGGCGGGCTGTACCGAACCCTCGGCCGTGGTGGCTGCAGAGTTGGTGGGAAAGCCCCGACCGGGCCTGGTTCGAAGACCCGTTTCGCCACCCGTCGCTGCGTCTGTCCGAGTACGTCCGGCGGCAGAACGCGATTTTGGACGGTGCTGATCCGCCGGCTGCCCGGCTTGTGGGGATGAGGGACCACGAGTGCTGAGCTCGACCGGGCACGGTTGGGTCGAGCTGTGCCGTGGGTGCGCGCGGGCGCTGGCGCCATGTCCGTGCGGGCAGCGGCACCGGTTCGTGCCGGAGACCCCGTTCCACTGGAACGAAATCTGGCGACGGGCGCACATGAGCGATGACGGCACGCCGAACCCACATGTGCCTGCGGGCTAGCCGGTTGGATGCGGCACGGGGGGCTTGAGTGTGGCTGATCAGCTGGGTGGTGGGCTCTTCAGATCGTTGCCCGCCGCGCAGGTGATCGTTGCCCGGCGCTCCTCGTAGCGAAGAGATATCACGGACACTGCTGGGAGGTCGCCAGCTGGTCACCACACGTCGACGGACCAGACGTCGCCCCTCTGATGTCCGTCTGGATCTGGGTCGCCTGACCCGTACGGGTCAGGGTCAGCGACGACGTGGATGCGGGCGGCGGACGCGGATACGCGAAAGCAGTCCATGTCACTCGACGTGTTGTGCTTGTCGAGTTCGATCGTGTGGCCCAGGGCCAGGATGGCGGTCTGCAGTTCCTTGAAGGGGACTCTGGGTGCAAATTCCCCGTACGCCCGCGAGAGCGGGGACGGCACGGTGCTCGGGGACTGGTCGTACAGCAGTCGTTGGATCTTCACGCCGAAGCCGAAGCACGACATCTGCCCTTGTCGCCCTGGCTGGTCCGGCGAGAAGTTGATTTCCACGAGCCCGTAGTCCCGCCGCAGTAGGCCACCACCGGGAACATCGAGGCATGTCGCCCCCAGGGCGGCTTCCCAGGCTTCCGGGTCGGCACCGAGGCCAACTCCCAGGACCTCACCGCAAACGGCGAGGTGAGCGTAGAAGTCCAAAGCGGACACCCGCCAACTCCCTCAACTATCCGGACAGGGTACCCCTTGCTGATCTCCGCACAGGACAGGCGGACCAGCGCCCAGTATTCGGTGATCGTACAGAGCAGCCTGTCAGGGCAGTCGCCAGGTGAGTTCGTCGCCGTCGTCGAAGCCGAAGTCCCAGGCGAAATGCGTCTTTCAGATCAGCTGTGGTCTTCCCGATCCTCCTGGCAGAACCGGGCTTCGCTCACCATGTCCCGTCAGCTAGCCCGGAACCCGCGCGTGGGACCGCCGCAGCCATCAGCTGGCATGCAGGTTCCGGCTTACCAACGTTCAGGATTCCGGGAACCCGCGCGCTTCCGATGCCGACCACTTCAAGGCCATCAACGATGGCCTCGGGCACGCGGCGGGTGACACCGTCCTCACATCGATCGGCGCTCGGCTCACGGCCTGGGCGGGCCCGCACGCTGCCGTAGGCCGCCTCGGAGGCGACGAGTTCGCAGTCGTTCTCAAGCTGGCCCCCGGCCGCCGCGCGCACCGCCTGGAACAGCTGGTCCGGATGCTGCACACACCAGTCGTCCTGGACGACGGCCGCACCGTCGACGTTGCCGCGTCGGTCGGCGCCGCGTCCCCGGACGTGCTCGGCACCCGCGACTTGACCGCGTTACAGAGGGCCGCCGACGCAGCGCTCTACGACGGGAAACACACCGGCCGCGCCCACCTCGCCACCGCCGCCCATGCCACCACGCCGTCCATAAACGGACGCCGCGCCGGGCGTCCGGGCACGGCCGTGTGGGGGCGAGCCGCATGAGCATCGCCTCTCTGCCTCAAGGCGACTGGATCCGCGGCATCACGGTCCGCCAGCCCTGGGCGACCTGCATCCTCGCGGGCAAGAGCCCAGAGAACAGGCCGCGCCCGTGGAGCTGGCGAGGCTGGGTCCTTCTCCATGCAGGGAAGGCCAAGCCGGAGCACGCCGTGCTACGGGAACCGCTGGTCGCCCGCACGATCCTCAATCGGGAGCTGACCGCCGGGGCCGTGATCGGCGTCGCTCGCCTGGTCGACTGCCACCAGGACCCCGACGGATCCCCGCCCTGCACGCCGTGGGCGCAGGCCGGCGCCTGGCACCTGGTCCTCCAGGACGTCCAGGAGCTGCCGCTGCCCGTCCCCGTCGACGGGCAGCTCGGACCCTGGAAGCCGACGCCGGACCTGGTGGAGCAGGCGCTCCAGCAACTGCCCGACTTCCGGCCGTGACCCGCAAGCGAGACAAGAAGCCACCGTTCGAGCCGGGCTGCGTTCCGGCTCCCGGCGGCCTTCTCGACTGGCGCGACAGCCAGCACTACGACCACTGGCAGGACCGCCCCTGCGCGCTGTGCGAACAGCCCACACCGCTGCGCTCCCACTCCGGGGAGCCCGCTCACAAAGTGTGCGCTTCCCTGATGATCGAGTGTGTTCTCAGTCGTCAGTAGAGGTGTGTGTTGAACGTGTGGGATGTGGTGCGGGTGCCGAATCGGAGCGGTGGGGGTCGCTGCCGGCTGAAGGTGTCCTGGGAGTACAGGACCTCCCCTCCGCCCGCCAAGCAGCTGAACCTCCCGCCCGCAGGGCCGTCCCGGCTCTCGTCATGCCGGGCAGCCCTCCTCGTTCCCAAGCACCACTTGAGCCCTGCCAGGGGGAGTGAACAGGTTCGGGTGGGACCTGGCGGTCGCCTCGCCGGGGCACCGGGGCACTGTCCCTGCGCCTGGCCTTTGTGCCTCTACGGGATACCGCCCTGGTGGGAGTCAGGTATCCAGAGGCTCTTCCAATGGCAGCGTGAGAGCGGCCGGCGGTCCAGGCCGAGTCAGATGCCGAGGTAGGGGGCGATGGTGGCTGCGGTGGTCGCGCACCGCAGGTAATTCTCGGCGTGATGGAAACGGAAGAGAGCACTGACGGCGGTGGTGTGGTCCAGGGCGATCCCGTCGAAGAACCTGCTTATCTGGGGCGGGACGGCGACGGGGTCACCGGGGTCGGCGATGTTCACCCAGCGCGTCCTCCCGGGCAGGCCCGCACCCCGCAGCTGCGGGCCGTCGGCGGGCCGGGGTGCGGGGATGAGGCGCTCGAAGACCACGCGGGGCAGCGCCAGCGGCGAGCCCAGCGTGAGGAACAGCTCAGGCTGCAGCTCCGGGTGCGCGTGTAGGGCCTCGTAGGCGACGACCGAGCCCAGCGAGTGTGCGACGACGACGCGCGGCCGGTACTGGGCGATTCGCGCGGCAACTTCCTCGCGCGCCGCTATGCGTTCCGGGGCGTCCGCAGAGCGCAGGTACGCGGTAACCTCACTGCACAGCAGCCGGATGAAGACCCCCAGCGGCCCCTCGGCCAGGTTGAACCTGCGCGCCATCCACGACGTCAGAGCGCGCAGCGGCACCGCGGCGTGCCCCTGCGCCACCTCGTCCGGCAGCCCCAGCTCTCGCGCCCACGCATCAAGCATCTCCTGCGCCAGCGGGTCGTTGAGGAAGTCGCTCTCCTGCTCCCCCTGGGCTGCCGGCCCGGGGCGGAGCCTGTCCGCGTAGTAGGCGAAGTCGACGTCGAGCCGGTCCGGGGAGATACCGAGGCCGCTTTGCAGGTCCCGTGCCCAGGCGGCGGCTTTGAGGGCGCGAAGTTCCTCCTTGCGTGCGTCGGAGATTCCGGTGCCGAAGCTGTTGTAGATGCCGTGTACGGCGACGACTCGAAGCCGCGGAGTCGCGATACTGCTCAACGGAGCCTCCTGACGAGGGGTTCAAGGCTGAGGGCGGCCACTTCGTGGCCGAAGCCGGCCACAACGGTGCCGTCCGCGGTGAGGGTCACAGCTCTCACCGCATCCGGGAAGTGAAATGTGGTGAGGCAGGTGCCGGTGGTCAGGTCCCACACCCGCACCGCCCCATCGCGGTCACCGGTGACGGCGTGCGGGCGATCCTCCAGCAGCGCCACCGCCACCGCCCTCACCGCGCCGGTGTGGCCGGTCAGTTCACGGACCGGGGTGCCGGTGGTCAGGTCCCACACCCGCACCGACCCCTCGTAGCCGCCGGTGACGGCGTGCGGGCGATCCTCCAGCAGCGCCACCGCCACCGCCCTCACCGCGCCGGTGTGGCCGGTCAGGTCGCGGACCGGGGTGCCGGTGGTCAGGTCCCACACCCGCACCGACCCGTCGCCGCCGCCGGTGACGGCGTGCGGGCGATCCTCCAGCAGCGCCACCGCCACCGCCGTCACCCCGCCGCCGGCCAGCTCGCGGACCAGGGTGCCGGTGGTCAGGTCCCACACCCGCACCGACCCCTCGTAGCCGCCGGTGACGGCGTGCGGGCGGTCCCCCAGCAGCGCCACCGCCACCGCCGTCACCTCGTCGGCGTGGCCGGTCAGGTCGCGGACCGGGGTGCCGGTGGTCAGGTCCCACACCCGCACCGACCCGTCGCCGCCGCCGGTGACGGCGTGCGGGCGATCCTCCAGCAGCGCCACCGCCACCGCCGTCACCCCGCCGCCGGCCAGCTCGCGGACCAGGGTGCCGGTGGTCAGGTCCCACACCCGCACCGACCCCTCGTAGCCGCCGGTGACGGCGTGCGGGCGGTCCCCCAGCAGCGCCACCGCCACCGCCCTCACCTCGTCGGCGTGGCCGGTCAGGTCGTGGACTGGGGTGCCGGTGGTCAGGTCCCACACCCGCACCGACCCCTCGTAGCCGCCGGTGACGGCGTGCGGGCGGTCCCCCAGCAGCGCCACCGCCACCGCCCTCACCCCGTAGGTGTGGCCGGTCAGTTCACGGACCGGGGTGCCGGTGGTCAGGTCCCACACCCGCACCGACCCGTCGCGGTCGCCGGTGACGGCGTGCGGGCGGCCGTCCAGCAGCGCCACCTCCACCGCCCTCACCCCGTAGGTGTGGCCGGTCAGTTCACGGACCGGGGTGCCGGTGGTCAGGTCCCACACCCGCACCGCCCCGTCGTAGCCGCCGGTGACGGCGTGCGGGCGGCCGTCCAGCAGCGTCACCTCCACCGCCGTCACCTCGCCGGTGTGGCCGGTCAGTTCACGGACCGGGGTGCCGGTGGTCAGGTCCCACACCCGCACTGACCGGTAGCTGCCAGTGACGGCGTGCGGGTGGCCCCCCAGCAGCGCCACCGCCACCGCCCTCACCTCGTCGGCGTGGCCGGTCAGGGTGCGGACCAGGGTGCCGGTGGTCAGGTCCCACACCCGCACCGACCCGTCGTAGCCGCCGGTGACGGCGTGCGGGCGGCCGTCCAGCAGCGTCACCTCCACCGCGCTCACTCCGCTGGTGTGGCCGGGGAGGGTGCGGACCGGGGTGCCGGTGGTCAGGTCCCACACCCGCACCGACCCCTCGTAGCCGCCGGTGACGGCGTGCGGGCGGCCGTCCAGCAGCGCCACCGCCACCGCCCTCACCCCGCCGGTGTGGCCGGTCAGGGTGCGGACCGGGGTGCCGGTGGTCAGGTCCCACACCCGCACCGACCCCTCGTAGCCGCCGGTGACGGCGTGCGGGCGGTCCCCCAGCAGCGCCACCGCCACCGCCCTCACCCCGTAGGTGTGGCCGGTGAGGGTGCGGACCAGGAATGGTGAGACCTGGCCGCCCGTTGCCCATCGCACAGTCCAGTCGGCGTCGCCGGGCAGCTCATCCTGGAGCGGCGTGTCGCGGAAGCGTGCGGCGTCCAGCGCGAGGAACTGGCGGCGTGCCGCAGGTGGCAGCGTGTGGTGGAGGCCCCAGGAGGCGCGGTAGACGGCGGCATTGAGCCTGGCCTGGTCGGAGCGGGCGTAAAACAGGGCGCCGGCGAGGGTGTGGGGGTCAGCGTGCTGGAGGTAGCCGGCGTCGTCGAGGAGTTCATCGATGCGCCCGGCATCGACCGCGTGCTGGGCGGTGTGCCGCAGTAGATAGCCGGCAGCGTGCTGCCACAGCATGCCGCCGGCCGCATCCCGGGGGACGCAGTCCAGGAGCCGCTCGAACAGGCGCTCTGCCTGACCTGGCAGGGGGTTCGCGGTCATCGGGGGGGCCTCGGCGGACGGCGAGCTGGTGGGCCGGCGGAGCCAGTCGGCGAGGCCTTCGTGGAAGAGCCGGTACAGGGTGGTGCCGTCTGTGTCGATGTCGCGGCGCAGATAGAAGCGTGCCTCCCCGTCCAGGAGGACGAACAGGTCCCGTAGGGACAGGGGAGGGTCGCCGTCGACGGTGAAGGCTGCGGCGGCGTGGACCAGGACACTTTCGGGCATGCCCCGGCCCTGGGCGAAGGCGAGGACCGTGAGCACCGGACGCAGGTGAATCCGGTCGGCGTGGCGCTGCAGGTCGAGTTCGAGGAGATCGGGCAGGCGGCGGGGCACGGCCCGGCCCAGCCGTACGGCCTCCTCGGGCGTGTCGGCGGGCAGGCTGGCCAGAAGATGGTGGATGTAGAGTCCCGCGGTGAGGAACTCGCCCCACTCAAGGGATTCGGCGTCGTGGCCCTCGCGGCCGGTCGGGGCGTCGGTGGTGAGGGTTTCGGCGATCGTTTCTGCCAGGGTGTCCCGCATACTCCGCAGGCCACCGCGGGTGTAGGGGCCGTCGGCGGTCAGGAGTCGTTTGGCATAGACGGCCACATCCCGGCGGACCTCGTGCGGTGCAATGGTGCTCAGGTCCGTGCACGCTCCGGCGTCCCGCGCCAGGCCGAGGAGTTGGTCGAACCGGCTGTCCTCGCGGGTGGCGACCAGCAGCCGCAGCCGGCCGGCCGCCGTCTGCGCGTGTCGGGCGAGGGGGAGCAGCAGGGCAGTGGTGATGTCCTGGGGTTTCAGGGCTTCATCGAGGGCGTCGATGACGATGGTGACCGGGGGACTGCCGGGGGGCAGCAGGTTCAGCAGGTGCTGTGCCGGGTTTCCGGCCGTGTCCTGGGTTTCCTCGTCCGATGGCATTGGGCTGTCGGGGGTGGTGATGTGGCGTAGTTGGCGGGTCAGGGAGGCGGTGATGTCGTCGAGGCCGAGGCGTCGTGCGTGGACGGCCGCGATCCGGTTGTTCTCGCCCGGTACGTGGTCGTCGAGTCCGGACCACAGGGGGCGAGTGTGGCGGCGCAGTGCCGGATGGGCGGCGCACAGGAGAATGCCCAGGAGCGCGGACTTGCCGGCGCCTGCTTTGCCGGTGACCACGCGCAGCCCTGGGGCGGCCGTGTCGTCGTCGAGCCACGCGGTGAGGGTGTCGAGCTGTGCGGTGCGGCCGCTGAAGTAGCCCTCGTCCCAGTCGCGGTCCACCGGTTCGCCGCCCCCGGCGCGGCGCATGAAGTGCTGGGGGTCCGCGGCCCAGTCGGCCAGGCGGGCGATTTCCGGGGGCAGTCCCGGTGCCGGTGTGGTGCTTTGGGGGGTGTAGGAGGGGTTGGGGAAGAATGGTAGATGGGACAGGTCGGCGTGGCCGGGAACGAGACTGGTCAGGATCGTCTGCGGCAGCCCGTCGGCCCGATCGGCCAGTTCGCTGACGGTGCTGTCGATGTCCCGCCAGACCGTGCCGGGCGGGATGTACCGCAAGGAGGGATCGAAGCGGACCTCCAGGTCGCGGTACCTCGCCAGCACCCGTACCAGGGCCTGGCTCAGGCGGTAGCCGAACGCCTGCTTGTCCGGTCCGGTCGCGGCCAGCACCCAGGCCCGGCGCTTGTCCACGTCCATCCGCGAGTGCCAGGCGGTCACTGCGGCCTGCCCGGCGTAGCAGACGTCCAGGACGAACAGTGTCATCGGTCGATGCCGCCGGGGGTGGTCTTCGATCAGGTCGATCCACCCGCCCACCGGCCTGCCCAGGCGATCCCCGTCGCTGCCCAGGATGTACAGCTTCTCGCTGCTGCCGTCGGCCAGCTCACCGTGCCCGACGATGTGCACGATCAGCACGTCGGCGTCCTCGGCCTCGACCGCAGCCTCGACCAGCTTCCCGTGGTCGGCCTGTCCCTCCGGCGCTGCGGTCGGGCGCTGCGTGTACCGGAACTCCTCCAGGATCTTTGCGACCCTGGCAGCATGAACGGGGGCGTCCTCCAGGACGTCCAGACCGAACCGCGGCGAGTCACCTTCCTCAGTACGCGTCAACGCGATCCCCAGCGACAGCACCACGTGCCGCGGTTCGCTCACGCCCCCCGCTTGCTCCACGCCCGACGCCACCACCCTCCGCCTCCGGCCCTTTGGCACCTCGATCAGCAACGCGGTTCGACGATAGATACTCGATACCTCCGTGATGGCCAGATCACCGAGATCGGGAAGCGACTGTTCTCCTGGAGGACGACTCGGGAGGGCGCCGGCACCGGGCTCTTTCAGTACACCGGCCGAAGGACTTCCTGAGGTGGGGTCAGGGGGCGAGGGGCCTTGACCCGCGTCCTCCTGCTGGACGGCGAACTCGCGGCTGCCGAACCCAAGAAACTCCGCTACCGGCTCTTGCACGTCGCCGCCCGGATCACCCGGGGCGGCCGCCGCCTCCACCTGCGCATATCAGCGACTTTGCCCTGACGACATGAGCTCGCGGCCGCATTCCGCCGCCTGGCCGCACTGCCTCGCCCCGCCAGCTGACTCGTCGTCCCCGCCCACCTCGACTCAAGGACCTTGGAGAACCCGACCCCGCGTCGGGCCCTCCCCATGCCCCCGGCCGACGCGGCCTCAAACAACCTTGCACAGCCGACCAGCAGCACCAACTGAAAAGCCGAGGTTAGGCTCCGACGGCGGCTGCTGATCTGAACAGAAGGACTTGACAGGGAAGTGCGCTGAGAACTGGATCTCCGAACACCCCACCGAGGCCCGCCTCGGCAGGTTCGCCTCCGACGTCCAGCCCAAACGCCGGCGCGACGACAACCACGCCTGAGCTCCTCCACCTGGAGGCCCCCGTGAACAGCACCCCTCCGCACGACGTCGAACACACCCTCGCCTACCCCGAGCCGCCCGCCTCCCCGCTCTGGCACCGCAGGGTCCGAAGCCCCGGCCACTCACCCCGGAGCAACAGCGTCGCAACTGCGAGCTTCTGCTCCGCGCGCAGCACACCTCCCGACCCCGCTCCCCGCGCACCACCAAGACCCGGGCGGAGGCCCGCTCATGACCTCTCAGACAACTTCGCCATAGACGGCTACGTCGACGCCATCCCGGCCCCCGGCTCAAACTGGGGCACTGCGACGTTCGACCTGATCCACTCCCCCAACCACGCGGGCCGGATCGCGCCCGACACCCCGGACACCGTGTACGCCTGCACCACCGGGACCCGCGTATCGCCCACGCCCTGCTGAACGAGATCCAGCCCGGCGACCTCCTGCGCGTCACCGGCACCGCCGTCCAGCCCGACGGCCCAACCGACCCGGCCCTGCTCACCGTCGGCGCCATGGAAGTCCTCAAGGCTGCCCTCACCCCGATCCTCTACGACCTGGTCCTGGAGCGCTGGGGCGGTTATGCGGCCGTGTTCGATGCTGACCACGAGGCCGTGCCGGTGTTCACCGTGGACGGGAAGTGGGTCGGCGAGGCTGCCAGTTCCGACGTGATCCTCGACCTGATCGGCGCTTTCGAGAAAGAGGACGGCCTGCGATGACGGCCGCACTCCCCGCGCAGCGCACCCTCCTGGAGCGACTCGCCGCCGGCCACCCCCGCGGCTCCTGGCCCGCCGCCGAATACGCCGCCGCCCAGCGCGACCAGGGCCGCGACGCCCACCTCGTGATGGACCTCGCCACCAACCAGCTCCTCCTGGTCACCGACACCACCACCCACTAACCACCCCACCGAGAGGTGCGGTGGTGGGCCGCTTCACCCATGTCCGGCCCGGGGCGGCCGCCGGCCACGAGCCCGGCCGCCCCGAATGCCACCCCCTCAACTTGAGGAGACCTTCGTGACCATCTTCACCGACGCCGCCCCCGACGAACTGTTCGTCCTATCCGGCACCGAGCCGGGCTTCGACCGCCTGCACGGCATCCCGGCCGCCGCCCTGGGCGAGGAAGGCGATCGCCTCCTGGCCCTGAGCCACCTCACCGACCGCACGGTCCTGGCCGTCACCAGCGCCTACCACCGGCGGGTGCTCGGAGAGCTCATCATGCCCACCAACGAACTCGCCGACATGCTCACCATCGGCACCAGGCGCACCCACATCCAGGCCGTCAGAGCGGGCAGGGACGACGACTGTCCCTGGTACGTCGACGATGCCGACCCCGACGCCCCCACCGCCCAGCCCGCCACCTTCATCGCCATCGAGTGGCTGGAGCGGGAGGACATAGCGATCCCATCCAGGTGCCCGGCCTGCACCCGCATCAGCCGCTCGACCCGCTTCACCAAGGGGCCCGACCACACCGGATGGAGCCACTACCACCACTGCCGGCACTGCACCCACCTGTGGCTGCCGCCGGTCACCGCACTCCACCCCATCACTGATCAAGACGCTGCGCACCAGAGGCGAGCGGACCTGGCGACGGTCAAGATCCGCTAGTCCGGAAAAGGGCATCTGGTCTCACCGAACTGCTTGCTCGCGAACTTCGCGCCCGCGGCCGCCAGGTCGACGTCGAACACCTCCACGTCCATCTGCCGCGCATCCTCAAGGCGGCCGGCGCCAGTACCGGAGCGAGCGCATGACCACCAAGGCCCGTAGGAGATCGAGACCAGCGAGGGTGACGACGGCACCCCGCACCCCGTCGAGCAGCTCTGGACGCCGTGCGCCGACGACGCGGCCGACAGCGGCTTCGTCGTCCATCGGGCCTGTACGTCGCCGGGATGCGTCTGGGAGCACACCGACGGGCCGCAGTGAGGCGCCGGCTGCAACCGGGACCGGGCCAGCAGAACCGAGCAGTCACCACACCGCGACGGACTCACCAGGTCCGACGTCGCCGAACTGTGATTCCTAACGGGTCGTCGTGGTGAGCGAATCGGTGACCGGTCCCAGGTTCCGTAGAGGCAACGTCCTCCCCCCGATCCAGGTCCGCCACCCCGTTCCGGACGCCTGCCGCGCAGCTGCCCCGACCCACGTACGGCTCGGGGCAGCTCCGGCCTCCAGACCCAGCCGCCCCGACCCTCGTCTGTTCATCTGCACACCCCATCTGCGAAGGAAGAGACAGACCATGAAGATCCGACTGCCATGGATGAGCCGCGCGGAACGCCAACTGTGGCGGGCCGCATCCACCCTTGATGACCTCGGCGAACTCACCGCCGCATGGCTCGAAGGAAGGGTGCAGAGCCATCCCGCCTGGCAGCCGCGCTTCGGACCGGACAACGAAACCGTGCCGCATGTACCGGTCCTTGCCACCGCCAACCGCGGCGGATACGTCACCACCGCCTCACAGCCCGGCCGTCTCCACACCGGCGCCGACGGCACCCAATGGCGCCAACGCGCAGCAGTCGAGGGATTCGTATCCGACCCCGTCGTTCTCCAGCGTCTGATCGACACTGCCGTCCAGGCCGGCCTGGACGTCGCCCTGAACGATGCCGATCACCACACCAAGAACGGCATCCCCGTCACCCTCAAGAACGGTGAACCTCACACCGCCGTCGGCCGCGCACTCCGGCCCGGGGACCTCAAAGTAATGTGGCGCGGCTTCCCGAACGCTCTCAGCCTCGTGGCCGACGCTCACCAATTGACCATCATCGACCCTGATTTCGGTCCGAGCACCCGGCTGTGGGACGTCCTCACCCACGCAACGACCCGTCCGACGCCTCACCCTCCAGCCCCAGCCCCGACCGTTGTGTGCACCAACTGCGGCTGCTCGGCCATCAGCTGGAACATCTGCGGCGACGGCTGCAGCGGAGTCACCGACCAAACAGACAGCCGATGCACCGCCTGCATCAACCCGAACGTGCTCATCGACTGGTCGAAAGAGATCGACGACCAGCCCAACGAGTGCGCCCTGTGCGGCGCCCCGCACTACTCGGCCCGCCCATACTGCTCGACCGCCTGCAAGATCGCCGACGGCGCAGGACCCGTTGAGTTCCCCGGCGCGACCGAGCCCTCCCGCCCGACCAGAGCGTGAACTGACCGCGTCCCCACCCCCACAAGCGACCACGACCACCACCGCGTCCACAGCCGAACACCGGCGGCAACACCCGACACCTCACCAGCCGTCCCGGCTTCACACCGGGCAGCACGGGCACCCGCCCAGACCTCCCCCATGGAAGGGAACCCTCATGACCAAGTTCCAGGCCCCCATCGTCCAAACCATGCGTACCGTCGGTGCGAACACCCTCATCGACACCCTCACCAGCATCGGCGGCATCGCAGCCGGCACGGCGGCCGGCCGGTGGGCTCACCAGCGCACCAGCGACCTCCACAGCCCCACCGCACGGCTCTCCGCCGCAACCGTCGTCGGACTCACCGCAGCCCTCCTGGCCGACGGCCTGATCAATGGATTGGTGACACCGCTGCGCCGCAAGATCGACACCCCGCGCCGCCCGTCCGAAGTCAGCGGGGATGTGCGCGCCGAGGTCGCACGATCAGCGTGCAACGACGCCGCGTTCACGGCATCGTTCCGCTGGACAGTGGGCGACACGGAGAGCAAGGGCTACCTGAAGAGCCGTGACCTGTGGCGCGGGTACGAGGACGGCACCGCCACCTACTACCTCTCCCCCGGCACCTACCTGCGATTCCAGCCCGCCCATCACGAACTCGGTACCAAGCACTCAGTCGGCTGGACGAACCAGTTCACCCTGGAGTCCGCAGAGGGCACCACCGCCATCACTGGCGCGGCGCACCTTCTCGAAATGCTGTCCGCCGAGGTCGCCGGGGACGACGGCGCGGGTCAGACCATCGACGTCGAGGGTCACACCCTCCCAGCTCTGAACGGTGACCTCCATGACGCGGCCGGCGCGGGGCGCGCAACCGGGCACGGGCCAGCAGCACTCAGGAACGACAGGGACGACGCCATCACACGGCTGAGGGACGGCTTGACCAGCGACTGACGGTCCTTTGTCCTGCGCGGCCGTTGCGGCCGGGGCAGGACAAGTTCGGTGGCACGGGCATCAGCGTCGTCGAGATTGTGTTGAAACGCGCATGCCTGTTCTCAACGAAGTTAGTCGCGGTCTCATCCGATCGAGTCGACACGAGTTGGGCCACGCCGACTGGTTTCAGTGAGAGCACGCGGGCGATCGGCGTGGCCTGCGGAGGGGGACGCGTCACATGCCACTGAGAATCAGCTCGCCCAGCGTGATCTGAGCACCCCACTGCAGCAAGACGACCCCCACCCTGGCGCCCGTCCACCTGACCCGGGGCCACACCAGTGCCAGGAGACCGGCCGCGAGGGCGCCCCAGAAGCAGCCTTAAAGGGCCTCGCCCGGGACCGTCGAGCACTGCTCTCCGTACGTCAGGCAGAGGCTGCCGCGATGGGAGGTGAGTACGGCGATCGACGCGACGACGACCGTCGGCACGAGCAGGACGAGTCCGGCGACGGACCATTTGGTGACGACGCGCGCTGCGGCGGGCTGCGGAGCGGGGTTCATGTCCTCATCCCAGCGCACCGCCCCGTGTGTGGTGATCCGGTCGCGTACTCAACTCTCCTGAGCACACCTGCTCAGCGCGTCCCCCTCGCGATCGCCACCCATGAGTACCCCGACTGGATTGGATGAGACGGGAGCCGGCTTCTGTGAGAACGAACAGCACATTCCACTCAAAAGCGAAGCCCAGAACGGGGCCGTGCGCGAACGATCTCACACCCGCCGGTACGAGAGGGAGTTCGCAGGGCTCACAGGCCGTCAGGAAGGCGTACAGCGGCGCGTCGACTTCCATTTGGCGTTGCCAGGTAAGTAAGCTCGCCTCATGCCGCCCCAAGACAAGCAAGATGACCGACAGAAGGTTACCTTCAAGCTCCCTGCGTCGCTGAAGGCCGATCTGAAGATCCGTTCAGCGGAACTCGGCGTCGACATTCAAGACGCGGTTGCCGTAGCGATGACCGAGTGGGGATCCGCCCCCAAGGACGAGTCCTCAGTCGTCGACACAGCCGGATCGCCGCCCTTCGCGACCTGGCTGACCGACGCGATGACCACTCAGTTCAAGGCAGAGTGCAGCGCCCGAGGAATCCCCTACGTTCAGGGCCTCGCCCAGTCAGTCTCCCTCTGGCTCACCACACACCCCTCCCCCCGCCATCGCCCGCCGGAAAGCACCACCCGACGCATCATCGTCTGCAACCAGAAAGGCGGCGTAGGGAAAACCGCCGTCACCGGAGGCCTCGGGGGTGCATTCGCAGAGGACCGCGAGCTGGCCCGCCTCGCAGGAGGCGCAGAAGTCACGGGCCTGAACGCTCTCCTGACGAGCAGGGAGGAATCGCTCCCCACCCCCGACGGCGAGACCCCTGTCGAGGCAGACGACACCTATGACGCCCCTGAACTCCGCGTCCTGCTCGTCGACTACGACCCTCAGGGCCACCTGTCCAAGCAGCTCGGCTTCAAACAGCTCCCCGCGACCGGCCCCAGCCTCGCAAAGTTCATGGCCCGCCAGGCCACAGGAGACATCCGGGATCTCATCGTCCCCGTAGAGGACGACCGATTCGGCGGCCGGCTCGACCTGCTGCCCTCCTGCCAGGACGCCTTCCTGCTGGACGTGATGATCTCAACGGCCCGCAACCGGCAGGCCACGCTCGAGCACGCCCTTGAACCCCTTGAGCAGCACTACGACGTCATCATCATTGACTGCCCACCCAGCCTGGGAATGGCGATGGACGCGGCGATCTACTACAGCCGCCATCGCGACGGCGAGCGCGAGGGCGACTCCGGCATCCTGATTGTGGTTCAGGCAGAAGACTCGTCGGCAGACGCCTACACCATGCTCGTCGAGCAGATCGACGACGGAATGACGGACTGGCGCATCAACGCCTCCTACCTCGGACTCGTGGTCAATCTCTACGACGCCCGAGACGGACACGTCGTCACCAGCTCCCTCGCGGAGTGGCGGGCACTCGGAGAGCCCCGCGTCATAGGAGTCATCCCCCGGCGAAAAGAGCAGCGCGAAGCAGCTCGGGTACGGCGCCCGCTGCTCGCCTACGACCCGTCCTGCGAGCAGTCCCGCGTCATGCGTCAGATCCTCAAGGAGATCTCGTGAGCCCCAACCCTCGACAGCGCGCCGCTGACCGGACAGGCGCCAGCGCCGCCTTCGGAGCAGCCCAAACGCGTAGTACCCGTGGTCAGATCATCGAGTCCGTCGTGGGAGCTGCTCCAACACTGATCTCCGTGGACCGCGTTGCCGAGAACCCCGGTAACCCACGGCAGGAGTTCGACAAGGACTACATCACGCAGCTCGCGCAGAACATGCGAGAGGTCGGGCAGGTCCAGACCGCCACGGTCATGAGCCGACTGGCGTTCCTCGTCTCGCACCCCGAGCACAAGGACGCCATCCCTCCGGACCACGAGTACGTCGTCATCGACGGTCACTGCCGACTCCGTGCGGCACGCGAAGCGGGAATCGACTTCCGGATCACCGTCGACGATTCCTCGGCCGGCACCCGTGAGGACCTCCTCGCCGCAGCGCTCTCCGCCAACCATTTCCGCAAGGACCTCACGCCGATCGAGGAAGCCGAAGCCATCGAGGCACTCGTGCAGTTCCACGGCAGCGCATCCGCGGTCGTGTCGATCCTGGGGGGCGCCGTCAACGCCTCCTGGATTTCCACCCGCCGCGCTCTCCTCAACCTGCCCGAAGACATCCAGCAACGCGTTGCCGAAAAGCAGGTGCCGATTGAGATCGCGCGCAAGGCCGGCAGTCTGAAGAGCGCGGAAGACCAGACTGCGTATGTCGAGACCAAGATGGCCGAGCGGAAGGTCCAGCAGGACCAGAAGCCAAAGGCAGTGAGAGGTCGCGCCGCGGCTGCGGAGAAGCGGCAGCTGCAGCACCCCTCCCCCGAACCCACCGAGACCGCAGCAGCCCACGAGTCCGTATCGCCCGCTGCCACGACCACGCTGACTCCAGCGCAGAGCGTGCCGGAACCGCGCCTTGAAGCAGCGTCACCCACAGACCGTCAAGGCCCGATCGACTGGACGAACCCTGAGTCAGTCACGACGGCCATCCTCGAGCGCTGCACCCCTGAGGTCGTACAAAAGATCGCCCAAAGCCTTACCAACACCCTGTAGTGGAGGGCCGCGAGTTTTACGGCGTAAAAACTCGTGATCTTGAACGGCGCCGTTCGTGCCACTCCCCCGGTGGTGATCTGGTTTCCACGAGGCGCCTCGGGCTGGCGCGAGGGCGGTCAGACAAGTGCTGCCGCCCGGCCGAGACCCTCACAAGACGGTCCGGAGTTTTACGGCGTAAAAACTCGTGATCTTGAACGGCGCCGTTCGTGCCACTCCCCCGGTGGTGATCTGGTTTCCACGAGGCGCCTCGGGCTGGCGCGAGGGCGGTCAGACAAGTGCTGCCGCCCGGCCGAGACCCTCACAAGACGGTCCGGAGTTTTACGGCGTAAAAACTCGTGATCTTGAACGGCGCCGTTCGTGCCACTCCCCCGGTGGTGATCTGGTTTCCACGAGGCGCCTCGGGCTGGCGCGAGGGCGGTCAGACAAGTGCTGCCGCCCGGCCGAGACCCTCACAAGACGGTCCGGAGTTTTACGGCGTAAAAACTCGTGATCTTGAACGGCGCCGTTCGTGCCACTCCCCCGGTGGTGATCTGGTCTCCAGGAGGCGCCTCGGGCTGGCGCGAGGGCGGTCAGACAAGTGCTGCCGCCCGGCCGAGACCCTCACAAGACGGTCCGGAGTTTTACGGCGTAAAAACTCCAGCTCTGGAAGGCCGCTGTCCGCAACGCTCCAAGCCAGGCGGCCGGACTCCAGACCAGCGCGAACCACCCTGTAATCACTATTCGCTGACGATCCACGATGGGCGTCCTCGAACACGTAGTGCTCATAACCCATCGTGAGAGTGTGAGCAGATGATGCAGCTGACGCGTACGCACCGGATACTCATCGGGCTCGTGGTCGCCGGTGCGGTGCTCATCGCAGCAATCGGATTCGCGGGCTCATACGCGGCCGTGCGCGAGCTCGCCGAGCAGAAGGGCTTCGGCGGTTTCTCCGTCGTCTTCCCGATCGGCATCGATGCCGGCATCTGCGTCCTGCTCTCGCTGGACCTGCTGCTGACCTGGCTGCGCATCCCGTTCCCGCTGCTGCGCCAGACCGCCTGGCTGCTCACCGCCGCCACGATCGCGTTCAACGGCGCAGCCGCCTGGCCCGACCCGCTCGGTGTCGGCATGCACGCCGTGATCCCCGTCCTGTTCGTCGTCTCCGTCGAGGCCGCCCGCCACGCGGTGGGCCGGATCGCGGACATCACGGCCGACAAACACATGGAGGGTGTCCGCCTCACTCGCTGGCTGCTCTCCCCCGTGCCGACGTTCCGGCTGTGGCGGCGGATGAAGCTGTGGGAGTTGCGCTCCTACGAGCAGGTCATCAAGCTCGAACAGGACCGGCTGATCTACCAGGCCCGCCTCCAAGCACGCTTCGGCCGCAGCTGGCGCCGCAAGGCCCCCGTCGAATCCCTGATGCCGCTGCGCCTCGCCAAGTACGGCGTCCCACTCGCCGACACCGGCCCCGCCGGACTCGCCGCAGCCAGCATCGAACCGGCCCTGCTGCCGCCGGCCCCCGCCCAGGCGATGGCCCAGGCTGCCGCCGCCGTGGAGACGGCCCCGCAGCCCGAGCTCGTGGGGGCCCCGCAACATGTTCTGGCTGCAGGAGAGGCGAATGAAGCCGCTGCTCAGCTCGTGGCACCGGTGCGCACGGAGCCCAGTCAGAACACCGGTCACGTTGGCGAAGGAGAGCAGCCGGCGCTGCCTGAGGTCGACTACAACGACGCAGTACTGGGCTATCGCAACCAGTTCGGGCAGCTCCCGAACGCCCGGCAGTTCGGGCTGTTCCTCGCGCAGTACGGAGTCGTCGACCCCGTCACGGGCGGCGTACTTCCGGAGGGACTCCTGAGGCCCGTCCTCCAGGACTTCAAGGCGACGCAGTATCAGGCCGGTGATCCCGAAGCGGCTGAAGCTCCAGGCGGTGCCGACGAGGGAGCGTCCGTACCGGCCGACGATGCTGAGCACGTCGACGGAGAACCTGACGCTGCGGCGGTTAGTGCGTCCGAGGCCGGTCGGTCCGTGGCCATGTCGTCTTCTCCGGACCCGAAGGCGGCCTCCCAGCAAGAAGGCCAGCCGACTCTGGAGCCGGTCTCGCTGATGAACGAGGCCGACCACGGTGGAGGGACACCGCAGCAGATCCAGCTCGATCTTCCGGCACCGAGAGCGCCTGAAGCACCCGTTGGCAAGCCAGGTGTCTGGGAGGCCGCCGGCACCAGCACGGGAGTTGCTGCTGCGCTGGTGCCCGCGCAGCAGAGCGTCGAGCCCGAATTGGACCCGGTTGAGCAGCAGCTCGTGACCGTGGTCAGGTGGTTGGTCGAGGCGGAGGAGTCCGGTGGCCGGCTCACGGGTGCCGAGGTCGCCCGTCGGCTGGGCCTGTCGCCGAAGACGGGTCAGCGGCGCGTGAATGCCGCGGCCGAGCGCCTCGAAGAGCAACGGCGGCAGCAGGGCCGCGCGCATCTGCGATCGGTCAACCGCTGACCGAACCAGCCCTCGCGCGTGGCCGGTGACTGTTCTTGGTCATCGGCCACAGCTATGTCCGGCCCCGAACTGCCAGGGCGGCTGATCACCGCGTGACCGATTCTCTGGCCGATGGCCGGTGACCGGTCTCCAGCCAGACCGATGCCAGCTAGTCGGTCACCCTCTGGTCGGAACGGTCACCCTCTCAGCGCACGATCTGAGTTGTCGACCAGAGCGACCACGCTCCGCCCATTGGCCTTCGTGCTCCTGCCCAGTCTTGACCTGGGCAGCTAGGGCTGTGATTCCCTGCTCGACGGAGCCTTCGTTGACGCCGCAGACCAGTCGGGGCGCGACCGATGCTGTGGCCGGTGACCGGTCCGGAGTCCGTGACCGGCGGCCGGTGGCCGACGAGCACGGTGACCGATCCGGAGTCCGTGACCGGTGACCAGTGACCGACGAGCACGGTGACCGATCCGGAGTCCGTGACCGGTGACCAGTGACCGACGAGCACGGTGACCGATCCGGAGTCCGTGACCGGTGACCAGCGGCCGACGACCACGGTGACCGATCCGAAGTCCGTGACCGGTGACCGATCTGACCTGCATCGGTCACCGGTCATGACCGGTCCTGCGTTTCGGTCATGGTCAAGGACCGGCCACTCTGACCTCGTGCCTACAGGCCCATCAGGGCTGGAGCGCGGCCGGCACGCACCAAGCCGTGGTGAGTTCTCGTGGTGAGTTCGCCTGGTGAGTTCCGCGCGGGCTCACCACGGCTTGGTGAGTGCTCATGGTGAGTGGTTGCCTCCGCCTTTGGCAGATCGGTGGCGGCCACACTATGGGCAGCTGAGGCGAGCCAGGATGTCGCGGCAGAGGCGCTGTACCTCCGCGTCGTTGCTGACGCTCTTGAATCGCCCCCCGCGTCGGGGCAGTGCGAGCTCGGCCTGGATGCGGGGGAGGGCTGTTGCCGCAGCCGGGCCCATCCGGTCGAGGCAGGCCAGGACGTGGTTGGCTGTCGCGTCGTTCTTCTCCCAGGCGGCCAGCAGCGTCTGCACGACGACGTCGGCTTCGGCCTCGCCTCCGATGTCCCAGAGCGCGGCTGCGGCGTGGACCCGGGTCCACTCGTACCCGGCGTCCAGCAGTTCGCGCAGTCGGGGCAGCGCGGTCTGGGCCGGCGGGCCGATCCGGCCGAGGGTATCGGCGGCATTGCGGTTGCAGTGGCTGTCGAGCAGTACCTCCAATCTCGGCACGGACTCGGCGGCGTTGCGCCCGAGTTCCCACACTGCGGCCGCGGCGGCCGCGCGGAGATTCACGTCTTCGGCGTCGGCCAGCGGGCGGATGACCATCAGGGCCGGTGCGGCTCCGGGCCCGAAGGACGCGAGGGCGTTCACGGCGGAGGTGGCGGTGGACCACTGCTCATGCCGGGCCGCGGCGCTGACGGCATGGGTGAGTGCGGGTAGGCCCGCAGGGTGACGCAGTGCGGCCAGGGCGGATATGAGGGCGCCGGTGTTCGTTTCGGGCCACTTCTTTGAGAGGTCGGCCTCGGCAAGGAGCCGGGCCAGTCTCGGCACGAGTTCCTCGGCGGCCGAGCTCAGGTGCCCGGCGACCTGTATGGCACGCCACGCGTCGCACCCTGTGTCCAGCGCGGTCAACAGGCAGGGCAGGGCCCGTACGTCGCCGAGGCGTGCCAGCGCCATGACGGCTTCCTGATGCGCACGGCGCCGCAACGGATGGGGAGTCGCCCACACGTCGTGTCCGTGTGTAGCGCGGTTGGCGTCGATGTAGGCGGCGAGGGCTTCGCGGGCCGGTTCGGAGACGAAAGTCAGGGATCCAAGAGTTTCGGCGGCCGCGGCGGCGGTGTACGGGTCCTCGGGTGCCAGGCATTCCGTGAGGAGCATGACGAGGTCGGTGTGCTCGCCCCTCCAGGAGGTGATGAGGTTCTTGGCCATACGGATTGCGTCGTACCGGGTGGCGGGGTCCGGGCTGCGGAGCTGTTCGGTGAGCAGCGCGGTGCGCTCGGGCAGGCGGGCGTCGAGCGTCGCGTGGAAGCGGCGCAGGAGATCTGTGGTGGGTGCGTGGACACGGTTGTGCCGTTCGAGGTCGTTGAATGCGGCAGCTAGCTGCGGCGGCACGTCCTGCGCCGTTGTGGTTGCCGGCTCGGCAGCACAGGCGCAGGCGTCGGGGCCGGCCTCGCACTTCTTGCCTCGTGGTTCGGGCTTGGGTGCGGGCGTGAGCTGTCGGAGCAGGCTGATCGCCGTGGGGACGGTGTCGGCGCCGATGCTCGCGGGGGAGCACCGTGACTGGTGGACGAGGGCGGCCAGGCGGATGTCGGGATCTGCTGTGGCTTGCCGGGCCAGGGCGTCGAGCCACGCTGTGGCGGAGGAACGGGCTGCCGGCAGCCGCAGCGCCAGGTCTGCCATCGTCCGGATGACCAGCAGTCGCTCGACAATCCCGCGTTCTGCGGACAGCCGGTCGCGGAGGAGTGCGACGGCTTGGTCGGCGTCTTCCAGGAAGTGGCCGAGGCCCTCGATCGCCGGCTGGCGTACGAAGGGGTCGGGGTCGTTGGAGTGGGAAATGAAGATGTCGGCGCGCTCACGTATGAGGGCCAGGCTGTCTGCGCCTGCTGTCGACTCGGTGCCGTCAGGTGAGTAGTACAGGCCGTCGCTTCGGTCGGCGGATTCGCGGCCGATGCTGAGCAGCAGCTGCACGATGGAGGCACGGTCGGGGGTCGCGGCGCCGTCGGCCATGGCAAAGAGGAACGGCAGGCTGGCCGCTGTACAGGGATACACGTCACCTTGGTGGTGGGCCGCGCTGTAGAAGTCGTTGAATGCCTTGTCCCGGACTTCTGGGTCAGGGGAGGCCATCGCCCGCAGCCACGTAGGGACTTCGACGGCCGGGCCATAGGCGTGACTCATCGACGACCAGTCGATCCTGTCCAGTTCGTTGATCATGAGCGGCACTCTGCCGGAGGGCACTGACAATCACCCCCGCCGCCGGCTGACGGGGCTCTGCCTCCACGTATCCGCAGAGGCACCCGCGTGTCCAACACGTTGGGCGAGCTGTCCACGACGAGCGGTCAGGCTTGTTTCGCCATACGGTCGGTGTGGGTGCCCTGACAGGACGGCATTCTCTGAGTTGGCCCCGCGGTCACTTCGCACGTACGCGGGGCCAACTGCTGTCCGGACGACTCGATGCTGATGGCCTGCGAAGATCTAGGGCTACCGCCTGGGCGGGGTGAGCCGTGCAGGCCAGACGGTGATCAGGTCTCCGTCGTGGCTGACGGTTCGTCCGGGGTGCGCGGCTTGGACGGCGCTGTGGTCCCGCGCGTCGAAGCGGCCTCGGATGACGACCGCTTCGGGCTCATGGGAGACGCCCGTGGTGCCGAGCGGCCAGACAACGATCTCGGACCCGCAGCGGGTTACATGCCGCCAGGGATAGATCGTTTGGACGGCCTGCAGGGCTTCGTCGTCGAATTTCCCGGTGAGTCGAACGAGCGTGTGGTGCCGGACGGTGCTGTGTATGCCGGGCGGCCATGGTGGGCAGATCGACCGGCGCGGGGGAGTGCCGGCCGATTGACTGCTCGGCTCGCGCGTCGCAAGACGTTCCCGTGCGTGAATGGTTGACGGCGCCCGAGACATACAGATTCCCCATCTAATTGCGGCGGCATGGTTCTCTTCCTTCGATCATCTTTGCGCATGGGAACTATATCGTTGCGGAAGCGAAGTGCAAGGTTGGGTGACCATCACGCTCAAGTCCTGCACACCAGCCCCCCCACTCCGGGGAGCGACCCCTCAGGAAGCAACCGGGGCACGGCGCTTGGCGAGGCGGCCTCTGTGCCGTTCAAGCTGGGAAGACCGGTGTCAGCCAGGAGGGTGCTCTCCGCCAATCCAGCTGCGCGACGCCCGTCGGGCCCGGTTAGCGTGCCGACTCCGAATCGGAGAGACAAGGGGAGAGCGCTTGAGCGCGATCACCTACACCGTCGACATCACCTGGTCCGACGTTGAGGCGATTGAGCGGTTCGTAGGAGAACGCATCCACCTGCAGGTCGAGCAGTATCCGGCGGAAAGCCCGGAGGGTCGGACTGCGAGGGCGCTTGGTGCACTGGTGAGCGACTCGGTGTTGGATGCGAGCCTCGCGCTGGAGGTCGACGAACCAGCGATCACAGACGACAAGCTTCAGCTGCAGCACCAGCTGAAGGAAGCCTGGCGCCGTCTCGTAATGGCTTCACGGTGCTGGCAGACGGATCGCGGCTATCAGAACGACCGCTGGCGGACCGTCACCCACACGGACGCAACCTACGAGCGCGCCCTCCGTTGAAACGTCCCGGCTGCCGTGCAGGGTTCTACCCGGTGAATGCGGTTCATGAAGCCTGGGGAAGCCTCAGATGCTCCCCGTCAACCGTCGCCGCACGGGCGACTCGGGGGCAGCCGAGCGCACACGAGCCAGTAACCCCAGGGCGGCGACGCTCCGGAGCCAGCCAGGAAGCTCACATTCGCGCACGGCCGATCAGCCACATCGCGAGCTGATCGGCCAGGTGCACACACCTGCGCGCGCTCCTGACCTGACCGGTGGTTGAAGGCCGGAGGCCGTCCGCCGCGGTTGCCGAGTAACACGCGCTCACGTCAGATTCTACAAACAGGCACTCGTCGTTGGTCTGCTGTCGCTCAGCCCTGCAGGAACTCGCGGGCACCGCGCAGCGTGGTGCGCAATTGCCGCTGGGTCGTCTGGCTGTCGAGGCGTACGTCGAGAGCCCCGGGAACCGTGCTCTCTGCCCGCAGGCCGGCGCGCAGACGGGAGGCGTCGAGACCATCGCGCCTGGCAATGAGGACGCCGAGTTCGTGGCGGCTCAGGGCGTCGGTCCCGGCGAGATGGTGGATACCTGCTGCGTCGCTCGACGTCAGTTCCAGCAGCGCGGCAGCCAGGTCCGAGACATGGACCGGGCAGCGGATGTCGTCGGTGAACAGGGCGCAATCAACTGTGTCGGCGGCGAGTTGGTGCACCAGGCGCTCGTGCACGGATTGTCCGTGGCCGATGATCAGCGACGTACGGGCGACAACGGCCTTCGGGTGCACGACGAGGACCCCGGTCTCCGCCGCGGCCTTCGCTGCGCCGTACGGGGTGACGGGGTCCGGGAGACACGCCTCGTCGTAGTGGACTCGGCCGGCTCCGGAGAACACCGCGTCGGTGGAGACGTGCACCATGCGCGTTCCGTGCTTCGCAGCGACTATCGCGAGCTGGAGTGGTCCTTCCGCGGTGATCGCCCAGTCGGCCCGGCCGCTCGATGCGTTGATGACAACGTGCGGGTTCACCTCGGCCATGACGGCGTCCAAGTTTCCCGCGTCCCGTAGATCGAGGGGGCACCATGCGGTCGGGGAGGCGTCGCCCGGCTCGGTCGCGTACGTCGCGACCGTCGTGATCCCTGCCGTTGTCGCCTGCCGGACCAGCTCGGATCCCAGAAAACCGCTGCCGCCGACGATCAGAATTGTCATCTGCGTAACCGTAGCCCCGTGGGCCCCACGGCGAAGGCGGTCACCCCGGTGTTCGGGTGTGACCGCCTCTGCCGTCAGCATGCCTGGCAGCCCGGGCGACTACGCCTGTGGCTGCCAGACGTAGCGGACGTCGGGCTCGCGCTCGTCGTTGCGCTGCCCATCGGTGCGCTCGGCCTCGGTGAAGCCGTGCCGTTGGTAGAAGCGCCGGGCCGGGCCGTTGACCTGGAACGTCCACAGCAACAGGCCGTCCGGCTGCTGTCGCTTGGCCAGGGACATGAACCGGTCGCCGAGGCCCCGTCCGCGCCATTCCGATTCGAGGTAGAGCTGCTTCAGCTCGTCGCCTTTGAGCACCAGGAGCCCCACCACGCTGTTCCCGGTGACGGCCACCCAGGTGTCGTACTGCGGCACGAGCACGCGGGCGAACCAGTCCCGCACCTCGGCTTTGCCGTGTGCGCAGCGCACGGTTGGCAAAGCCGAGGCGTAGGAGCGCAGCCACACATCGGCTGCAGCGTGTGCGTCGGCGGCGTGGGCCCGGCGGAGGAGAACGTCGTCGCTGCTCATGGCGCGGGCCGGTTCTACTTCCCCGGACGCCCGAGCTGGTGGACGGTCCAGCCCGTCGCGCGCCAGGGCTCGGGGTCGAGGGTGGTGCGGCAGTCGACGAGGAGGGGGTTGGCCGGGCGGTCCACCAGGGCGTGGGGGTCGGCCTGCCGGTACTCGGGCCATTCGGTGGCCAGGACGACGAGTTCCGCGCCGTCGACGGAGGCCTCCAGGTCGTCGGTGTAGTCCAACTCCGGGTTGCGGACCATCGCCGTGGGCACGGCCTGCGGGTCGTGGACGGTGACGGTGGCGCCGGCCTGCTGGAGGGCCTGGGAGAGCGCGAGGGCTGGGGAATCGCGTACGTCGTTGGTGCCGGGCTTGAACGCGGCGCCCCACACGGTGATCCGGGTGTCCTTGATGGGGCGGTCGCCCAGGGCACGGCTGATGAGGCCGAGGGCGACGTCGGTGCGGTTCTCGTTGATCTCCTCGGCGGCGCGCAGGAGGGTCGCGGCCTGTTCGGCGCCGAGCTGCAGGGCGGATGCAGTGAAAGCGCGGACGTCCTTGGGGAGGCAGCCTCCTCCGTAGCCAATGCCGGGCCGCATGCCGCCGGCGCCGATGCGGGGGTCGATGCCGAGGATGTCCACAATCTGGGAGACGTCGCCGCCCGCAGCCTCGCACATGTCGGCGACGGCGTTGATGTAGCTGATCTTCAGGCCGAGGAAGGTGTTCGCGGCGCCCTTGGCCAGCTCGGCGGTCTGCGGGTCGGTGACGAAGATCGGAACGCCCGTGTCGATGATCCCGGCGTACACCGCACGGATCGCCTTCTCGCCCTCAGCGGTGGTGACGCCGGCGATGAGCCGGTCCGGGCGGAGGGTGTCCTCGACTGCGTGGCCCTCGCGCAGGAACTCAGGGTTCCACACGACGTCGACCTGGTTGCCGGCGGGGGCCAGGCGCTGCGCGAGGGCGGTGACCTGGCTGGTGGTGCCGACGGTGACGGTGGACTTCCCGACGATCGTGGACGCACGGTCGAGGTGGGGGGCGAGCTGGCGGATCGCGCCGAAGACCTGTGCGGTGTCGTAGGAGCGGCCGTCTGCGTCGATGGGGGTGCCGACGCCGATGAAGTGCAGCTCGGCGAATTCGGCGGCCTCGCGAATGTCGGTGGTGAAGCGCAGACGTCTGCTCTGCGTGTGGCGGGCGAGTAGCTCGGGCAGGCCGGTCTCGTAGATGGGGCATTCGCCGGCGTTGAGTCGATCGACCTTGGCCTGGTCGACGTCCACGCCGATGACCTCGTGGCCGAGCTCTGCCATCGCCGCAGCGTGCGGGATGCCGAGGTGACCGCAGCCGATCACGGAAACGCGCATTGCAGGTCGTCCTTGTCTGGTCGGGGGCACACCGACTTCGGTGTGCCCCCGACGCTATCGGTTGGCGAGTAGGGCCCAAGACGGGTTGCTCGCAGGTTCGTTGGAGTGTTCGATCGGATGACCGCGGATCCGGTCGAGGCGCCAGCTTTGAGGCGGGCCGGCGGTTCAGTTCACGGCGTCCAGCGCGCCGGAC
Source organism: Streptomyces sp. NBC_00464 (assembly GCF_036013915.1). NCBI lineage: Bacteria > Bacillati > Actinomycetota > Actinomycetes > Kitasatosporales > Streptomycetaceae > Streptomyces > Streptomyces sp. NBC_00464. The sequence continues at coordinate 153,780 of NZ_CP107900.1, forward strand.
AGCACGGTCGTCAGGAACTCGATTTCCTCGTCAGTCGACGTCAGCGGGGGCGCGACGACGAGCCCTTCGCTCTTGGGGTCCCCGGCGCCAGTGAACGGGTAGAAGAACACGCCTCGTTCCTCCGCGGCCTTCATCACGGGCCAGAGCTGCCCCTGGGCGACCTCCACCCCGTAGAGGAAGCCTCGCCCGCGGATGTCCTTCACAGGCCCGACGCCGTTCAGCGACGTCATGGCCTCCCCGAGGCGTTGGCTGCGCGCTGCGAAGGCTGTGAAGTCCATCTCCTCCAGCTCGTCGAGGACGCCCAGGCACGCGGCTGCCATGAGGGGATGGGTGGCCATGGTGCCCATCGCGGGCAGCGGATCGGCGTCCTCATGCCGGATCCACCTGGCCACCTCGGGGGACACCAGCACCGCGCCGACGCTCGTGTATCCGGCGCCCAGCCCCTTGGAAAGGATCACGATGTCGGGCTCGCAGCCGTCCCAGTGGTGGCTGGCGAGCGGTGTGCCGGTGCGCCACATCCCGGTCAGGACCTCATCGTGGATCACGAGGACGTCCCGCTCCTGGCAAATCTCCGAGACCCGCCGGAGGTATCCGTCGGGCGGCACGAAGGCGCCACCGGTGGTCCCGTTGATGGGCTCGATCAACACCGCGGCAACGTTTTCGGCACCGCGGCGGTCGATCTCCTGTCCGATCTCGTCGGCGCACGAGACGTCGCAGTCGCGGTCTTCGTGGGCGTGCGTCGGCGGGTAGGGCGCTGGGAAGCCGGGGCCGAGGTCGAGGGCGTCCTCCGGGCGTGGCCTGCGGGCGTGGTTGCCGGCCAGGGCGAGGGTCAGCACCGACATCCCGTGGTAGCTCAACGTCGAGGTCAGAATGTCCCCGCGCCGCTTCCCGTTACGCACCCGGGTGATGTTGCGCACCAGGCCCACGGCCACCTCGACCCCGAGCGTTCCGCATGTTGTCAGCGCTACGGAGTCGTCGGGGCGGCGCACGGCGCGGCACAGACGCTCCATCAGTTCCATCTGGATGTGGGGCTGGACGACGGCGGCACCGCCGAAGGAGTAGCGGAAGAACTGCTTCTCGATCCGGGCGTGGACCTTGCTGCTGCTCTGGCCCACGTTGGTGCAGAGCAGTCCGCTCGATCCGTCGAAGATCCGGGTGCCGCCGACAAGGTGCAGCCAGGGGCCCTGTGCTCCCACGACTTCGAAGTCCGGCATGGGCCGGGATGACGTCAGCAGCCGCTCACGGTTGTGCGTGTACGAGTCCACTCTGGGGAATCCCTTCTCGGGTGTGCTCGCGGGGATGGGGCCGCGCACGAGTGCGGTGCGCGGCCCCGGGGGCGCCGCGCCGGTCAGGCGACAGGCCGGGCAGCAGGGACGTTCACGCCGAGCTGGGAGCACAGCTTGATGAGCGTGGGGATGGCCTCGGCCTTCACGATCACGTCGCCGTGCTGCGGGCCCTCCAGCGGATAGGGCATGTACTTGCCGAACTCCTCCAGACCTTCGGTGTCGATGAAGAAGACCTTCATGCCGCGCTCGCGGGCCCGTTTCTCGACCGACCGTCGGTCGGCGTGCAGGCCGACGACCAGGAGCGCCTTTGCCTCGGGGTGGAACGGCACGGGCGGGATCTTCTGGTCGTAGCGGCGCACGAAGCACTCGTCGAGGCCGGCCCGTGCGGCGAGCAGGTCGAAGTTGTGCTGGAGCACGGGGCCGACGAAGTGTCCGGCGTCGTGCAACGCCTTGAGCGCGTGGTGGGCGGCCGTCGGTTCGGCGAGGAAGCTGTCTCGGAACATTGTCACCAGCTCGTCGGCCTTCGCCGTGGCGTCGAGCAGCATCTCCCGCACGAGCGTGTCCTTCTGCGGGCTCAGGACGAACGGATGCGTGCCCTTCATGACGTTGTCGGTCCTGGTGGTGACCCGGTACGCCTGGTGCAGGAAGTGCAGCGGCGGGACGCCGGCCTCGACGCTCGTGCCGCAGCCGATCTCGACCTGGAACGGGAGGTGCTTGGACAGCGCGCTCAGGTCCTCGGAGTAGGTCGGGTTGCCACGCTCGTCCTTGATGCGGATGCCGCCCGCCAGCACGTTCCACGGCATCTGGCGCACGGTGCGCGTCACCGCGAAGTCCTCGGAGACGAACACGACGTCGAGCGAGGAGAACCCGGCCGGCGTGTCCCGCGAGGCTCGCTCGTCCTGCGGGTGCGTGTCGTACGGGGTGACAGTGACACGCAGGTCGCCCTTCGACCACATGGTGTCATCGACCTGCCGCCAGCCGCCCTCGGTGAGCCAGGAGCGGACGTTTGCGCGGTACTCGCTGATCTCGGCCCTTGGGGCGAGGACCGACGTGTACAGGTACAGGTCCGCGAGAACGAGTCGCGGCACCGGGAACGTGTAGTCGAGGTCGTACCGGTATCGGTAGTGCACGATGCGGCGGCGGCCCTGCTCGTCCTCGGACCAGCCGGACTGGACGGTGTTCGCCGGATCCTGCGTCCGGCGCCAAATGCCCTCCTCGATCGCCCGGGGCCGTTCGTGTCCGGCGCCGGCGAAGTACTTCTCCCAGGTTGTCACCTGGCTGGCATCGAGCTGTTCGATCACGGGATAGGGAAGGAACATCTCGTCCTCCTAGTGAGCTGTTGGAGTAGCGCGTGCTTCCGGGCTGGGCGCGGCTGCCATCCCGCTGCAACGCGGGGAGGCTGCTGGATGTGCGGTCGCGTGGCTGTGCTCGGAGGGCAGCATCCCGGGGCCGTGGACGTTGAAGGGCCGGATGATCCCGGTGTTCACTTTGAACTCGCGGCGGTAGGCCACGGTCATCGCTTCCAGGAACCGCTTGGCCTCCTGATAGCCGGACTGAACATGGCGCGGACGCGGGCGGTGAGATCCTGCATGTCGGTGGCCGGCACTCGGGCCGCAGGCATGTGGGGAAGGACGAAGGTGCTCATGCCCTCACCCCTGCCACTGCAGCACGAGGATGCTGTGACGTGCTGTCGGTGACGGCGGCCGGTGGAGGGACGTTGGCGAAGCCCTGGTGGGCAGGGAGCGAGCACCAGGTGGATGTGCCGTCGTCGCTCGTACCCCAGGCGTCGGACAAGGCGTCGACGAGGTGTAAGCCGCGGCCGTCCTCGTCGTCCAGGGCCGTGTTCCGCAGTTCGGGGGCCGCCGGGTTGCCGTCGCGCACTTCGATCACGAAGTGGCTGACGGAGAAGTACAAGCGCACGCGGATGTCGCCCCGACCATGCTGGAAGGCATTCGTGACGAGCTCACTGACCAGGAGTTCGGCTGTCTCCACCAGGCGAGGGTGGCGCCACGCCCGCAGCGACGTTGCGATGATCCGCCGGAACTTTCTCGGCCAGAGCGCTTCTGCTGCCGAGAGGCCACCGCTGTGGCCGGTCGGCGCCCGCCCGATGGACATGTCGAGGCCGATACGCACAGCGCGAGGGCAGGCGCTGGTCCGTACAGCAGTCGCAGTCATCATCATGCTGAGCCCTTCAATGTGTGGGTCCTCAAAGCACCGCGGTATGACCCGGAGTACCGGCCGCCATCGGTTGCACGGCGGCCACGGTCGCTCCCTCCGTCAGAGAACGACCGGCCCCGACGGGGGTGACAGGGCCGGTCTCCTCTTGGCCGCCGCGCCGGAGTCGACTCGGTGGCTGCTACTCAGTCAACGAGCCAAGGGAGAAGGGCGACAGGAAGAGTTCCACGTTCGTTCCCGCCCACTACCCGGAAGACTTTGCGTCTGCTTTACACGGCACCTGTCGCCAACGTGATGGCGGCGCTACTTTCGGTGGATGGATGCGAACCTGGCCCTGAAAGGCCAGATGAAACAACTGGGCCTCACCCAAGACGAGTTGGCGGACCAGCTCAACAAGGCCGTGCACGACATCACCGGGCGCCCGGGGGAAGTGTCGTCGCGCACTGTCCGCAACCTGCTCAACGGGTCCAGCCGCCGCCCAATCGGACGCACTTGCGCTGCACTTGAGCGTGTGTTCGGCTGCCCGGTGGCGGACCTAGGACTCATCGCACCCAGCTCCATGAACCACCCCCGGGAGGACCCCGTGCGGCGTCGACAATTCGTCCTGTCTACCGGGGCGGCCGCGGCCGCCCCCGTCCTGAAGCAACGCCGGGCCGTGGGGATGTCGGACGTGGCCCGCGCCTCAGCCGCCATGGACGCCCTGGTGGATGCCGACAACCGCACCGGCGGACACTCATCCCTGGCCGCCCGGGCCCTCACCGAACGAGCCAAGCTGCTGGAACTCCAGCAGCGCAACGCCAGCGACCGGGTCCGCCGCGCCGTCTACGCGCTCGCGGCCGAGTACACCAACGCCGCGGTCTGGTCCTACATCGATCTGCGCGACCTGACGTCGGCGCAGAAGCACCTTCATGAGTCGTCAACGTTCGCCGGTCTGTCGCAGGACCCGCCCACGGGTATGCGCGTGTGGGTCCTCATGGCCATGCTCGCCTACCAGAAGAAGAACGGGCCGGAGGAACTCGCAGCGGCCCAGGCCGCCAGCGCATCCCCCGCGGCCCGCAGAGATCCTCTCTTCGGCTCCATGGGACGCGTTCGTGTTGCCCTGGCGTACTCCTCACTGGGAGAGCATGCGGCCGCCAGAAGGGCACTGGAGTCAGCGCAGAGCAGTCTCCGCAAAGCGCCAGAGGACGAACGCCCACGATGGACCGACTTCTACCAGCCGGCGGAACTCAACCACCTCTCGGCCGGAATCCTGAACCGGCAAGGAGACCCTGCCACCGCAGAGGCAATGGCCCATCGCGCCCTGGCCACGCTGCCCCCAGAGTTCCAGCGCAACCGCGCCATGGTCACCTGCGAGCTGGCGCTCGCCCAGCTACGGCAAGGGGAGCCCGAACAGGCCACGACCACCGCAGCCACAGTGTTCGCCACCATGAAGGGAGCCCCGTTGCCCGGACGGATGCGCACCCTCATCGGAGACTTCCACCGGGACCTGTTCCGGCTGGCACCGTCCACCAGGTACGCCCGCGACTGGGCAGACCGCATGCGAGATGAATGGAGTCAAAAGTGACCAGGGTGACCGACCTGCGGCACTACGTCCACGGAAGCCTCCCCGACGACTTCAAGCAGATGCTGATCGACGTGCACGCCGACTCCTACGCCGCGGCGATGGACGACGAGTTCAACCAGAAGTTCCCCTGGTTCGTCGACCACTGGTCGGGCATGGAGGGCTTCACCTGCGTCGTCGCCTTCGACAACGACGAGCCCACCGGCTTCGCCTACGGCGCCCCGCTTCAGCGGGGTCGGGAATGGTGGCGCTCCACCGGGTACAAGCCGAACACCGGCTACACCTCGACCTATGCCGTCTCTGAGGTCATGGTGCGCCCGCAGTGGCGCAAGCAGGGTGTCTCAGACCTTCTGCACGAAGCACTCCTGAAGGAACGCGACGAGAGTCTTGCCGTCCTCCTGGTCGACGCAACCCACCCGAAGGTCCAGGATCTGTACGAGGCCTGGGGCTACGTGAAGGCCGGTGAACAGCGGCCGTTCGCCGATTCCCCGCTGTACGCCGTCATGGTGAAGAGCCTCCGCTGGTGACTACTAGTACTCCAGCCGGACTTCGGTGTATGTCCTGGTCAACGGCTTGACCGTGGGGATTTTAGCTGGATGGTGCCGGGTGAGGGGCGGGTTCGCCCGGCCTGTCTCACGAACGGATGACCGCGCCGTGAGTAGTGACAGCGGCGAGCCCGGGCCTGGTGTCGGCGGCACCATCGCGACCGGGTCATTGATGGGGCCGAGGATTCCGAGCACATGAATCGCATCCACCGCCGGCGAGGTGGTCAGCAACACCGTTGGCATCAACGGTGACCAGCGGCCAGGGCCGGCGATCATTAGGGCTCGGTGGCGTGGCGCCGGGTGTCCGCGTAGATCCGGGCCCGTACCCCGGGCTCGCCGGGCATGCGGCGGGTGGCGGTGATTCCTGAGGTTGCCCAGTGCTGTTCGAGGGAGGCCATTACCAGGCGGGCAGTTGCTTCGTCGGCGGCGGTGATGTCGAGGACTACCAGGCCGTCTTGGACATGCTGCGGATCGATGGGTTCCATGCCAGTACGACGAGCGGCCCGCTGCCGGGTTGCGCCTGCTGGGAGGGTTACGTCCGTACGAGCGACAAGGACGCCCCCGGACACCCGGACTCGCTCTGCAGAAGTCGACTCTGCTCCCACGAAGGAGCACGGCCCCAGGCGCTGGTAGGGCACCTGCTGGCGTCCGCGGTCAGTCAGAGGATCTGGCGTTCACTACTTCGAGTGTTCACTGCTCACCACGGGTCCGTCTGGGGCATCGTCGGGAGCGTCGTTGTATCCGGGCGGGGGAGTGAGGTGGGTGCGATGTGGCAGACCGAGGAGTTCGGCGCAGCGCATGAAGGCAGGCCGGGCGTGGTCCTGGATGACGGGTCGGAGCCGAAGCCGGTCTACTTCGATACGGGCAGCGGCGGTCACGTGCATGAAAGCAGTGACTGGTGGATCTACGACGGGACGCTGCGCGCACCTCTGGCCACCCAGCTGCGGGCCTCGTGTGCGTGCGGATGGCGCGGCAAGCCCCGTTACCCGCTGGACTGGAACCTGGTGGACCGCCGCGACCCGGATCTGTTCGACACCTCCGGCCCCGAAGGGGACTGGGACCGGCACGTCGCGGACGTCGAAGCGCGCGCCATCCCGATCCCCGAGGACCTGGTCGCCCTCCTGGACCAGGTCGAACAGCGCCTCGACTCCCTGGTCGACGACGCCCCCCTCGCGGCCCTGCGGGCGATCAGCCGCCTGGAACGCGTCGTCGCCGACGCCGCCCGCACGGCAGCATTCCACGCAGAGGCCGACCGGCAGGAGAGATCCACGATCGGCCCAGGCCTCGGACTACCCGAACACGAAGCCCGCCAACGTCTCCTCCGCTACACCCTGAGCCGCTGAAGGAGCCGCCCCGGTCAGCATCCTGTACGGCACGCCCACGCATGAGTGACGATGCCCTCCACGCGGATAGGGTGCCGCTATCTCTGACGCATGATCATTTCTCGTTCATGGCTGCGCACTGCGGTAGCTGCTGCTGTCACACTCGCCGGCGTGTCTGCCACCCTGGCCCCGGCGTCGGCTTCCGCACCGGCCGCCTTGCCCCGGTCCGTGCAGGCTCCGTCGCGGACGATGCCCGAGCCTCCGCCTGTCGGTGTTGCCCGTGGTGAGCTCGGTGAGCTGCATGTCGAGGCGCCACATGCGATGACTGGATACAGCCGGGCGAAGTTCCCGCACTGGGCCACACAGTATGGGCAGTGCGACACCCGCGAGGTCGTTCTCCAGCGCGACGGACAGGACGTCGTCAGGGACGACAAGTGCCGGGCCGTGGAGGGCATCTGGTACAGCGAGTACGACGGCAGGACCTTCACCGTCGCCGGCCAGCTCGACATCGACCACGTTGTCCCGCTGGCCGCGGCCTGGCGGGCCGGCGCCGATGAATGGGACACCAACAAGCGCAAGGCGCTTGCCAATGACCTGGTCCACTCCCAGCTCATCGCGGTTTCCGCTGCATCCAACCGGTCCAAGGGCGACCAGACGCCGGACCTGTGGAAGCCCCCGCTGAAAACGTACTGGTGCACTTACTCCCGAGCGTGGATCGACGTGAAGCACGTCTACAGCCTGAACGTCACCGCACCGGAGAAGACCGCACTGGAAGAGATGCTCGACACCTGCGAGATCTGATGCCTTGCCCCGGCCCGGCCGTGTGCCAGGGCCAGGTCACCGCCGGGCCCGGCGGGGCGATGACCGACGAGGCGGGCGTCATCACCGGCGACCTCACCGTGCGTACCGCCCGTCTCGCTGACCACCGCGTCAGCGTCACCGTCCAGTACACCGGTGCCGAAGAGCGGTACACCCTCACCGGCAGCCCCACCGCCGTCCCCGCCGATGGCCTGGAGACCTTTCACACCGCCGTCCTGGCCGCTATCGCGCTCGGCGCCGAAGCGGTAGTCCCTCAGTAGGAGCCCCCTTACGGCGGGCAGACGAAGTTCGAGGCCCGTTCGACGCAGGACCATAAACGACAAGCTCAGCGAAGTAGCGGTGCGCGGCTCTGCCCTGGCCGAGGATCCGGGCCGCCTCGTCGGCGCGGCCCACGCGCTCCAGCACGAGGGCCTGGAGCATCTGGGCCTCCCACAAGGGGGTCGCCCCGCCAGCCCCCGTCCCAGACTTGCCGTGCGTTGTCGGCAGCGGGGCAATCAGCTCCAACAGCCGCCTTCTCATCGTCACCGAGCACGCTGAAGTCGACGTCCAAGCCGGCGTCGTAGTCGTCGGGGGTGATGCCGAGGCCATGGGCAAAGTCCTTGCCGAACCGCTTGATGTGCTCGCTCAGACACCCTCCCTCCCCGCTCCGTCCCCGCCTGCACCTTCACCTGCCCCATCTGCACGGTCCGCGCGGCCGGAATGGGACTGGGTTCGGCTCCGGGCTCGAACTACGCTCACTCAGCATGGCCCAGACAACGAGGCACATCGCGCGCTTCCTCGGAATGACCGCGGCGGTCACCGGTTTGGTAGCGCTGCCGGCAAGCCCTGCCACAGCTGATGGCTGCAGCGGGTGGCAGTGCGAATGGAACTTCTACGCCAATCAGATCCAGGTCGACAACGGTCCCAACGAATCCAACAACCAGTCATGGGTGTGGGTGTACGACGGCAATGCCGATGGAAGTGCCATCGGCGCCTACATTCAATGGAAGAACAGCCTGTCCTACTCCGACCAGATCGACGACAACGGATCCGGCAACTCGGGGAAGGCAGAGACCCACACCGAGGACGTGTTGCGGGTCAAGTTCTGCTTCTACAAGAACGGGGTGCGTGTGGACTGCGAGGACGGGCCGTGGCGATACGCGTCATGACGGGCCCCGACTGGGGCCCTTGCCATCTGTCGATGATCCGTTCTGAGCCGGCCTGCAAGTAGAGCAGGGGCTGTGCTCCCCTGAGCACAGCCCCGACGGCGCAGACCGGATCTGCCCCATGCCCGCAGGCAAGGTCACCCGGCGCGCGTTCCGTGAGGTGACGACGGGTCCGGAAAGCTGCCTTGGTCCCAAAGGCGCCCGTTCCACTGCGCACCAGCCGATGACGCCCGACCATCCGGACCGCAGCCCGCGGGACGGTTCAGGTGGCGGGGTCCGACTCGCGGAGCTCCGGCTGCGCAGTGTCCTCCCTGGCGGCCGGCCGCGGCGTGCGCGGCTGACCCGACTCCCCGGGCGGGAGAGCACACGAGAAGCACAGAACACGGTATCCGGAATGCGCCATTCCGATTGGATATTCCACCAAGACTTAGTCAAGTCCTCCACATATCACTCGACGACAGAAGAAAGCACCAAAAAGCCTTCATTTACCAGCTTTTCGCTCCTGCCTCATGAGCACGCAAGCCTCTGGATGCCTGCGCCCCGGCCGTGTCCGCGTGAGCTTCTTACTCCCTCCATGAGATCTCCATACCAAGGCTTGACCTACATCGAAGATTGGGAAGCGACTCCGCTGTGCGTTGTGGAAGATCTCCTGGCCCCCAGGTGGGGGCATCCCCTTCTTCACATGCAGGAGCCTTGGATGAGTCGTGCACGCTTGAGAGCGTGGCCGAGATCGTCGCGTTCCCGGATACCACGGGTATCGGGACGCTTGCGGCAGGTCGCCGGTGTTGTGTCACTGGTGTTGTTGGCCGAAGCTGCCTTGTTGGTGGAGTCGACCGGCACGGCGGTGGCGGTGGGAGAGCCCGCCGCGGCCGACACATCGGCGACCCAGCCCGCCTACGGTGCGGCGGAGGCGGCGGACGAGGCCTCGGCGGTGTTGATGGCCCGTCTGCAGAACCGCAGGATCGAGGTGCTGTCCGAGCGGGGTGCGGACTCCACGACGTGGGCACTTCCCAGCGGTGCGCTGCAGACTGAGGCTTTCAGCGGGCCGATCCGTGTAGAGCAGGACGGGAACTGGCTGCCCATCGACACGGCGTTGACTGATGCGGGTGCGCAGCTGGAGCCGAAGGCCGCGGCTGCTGAGGTGGCCATGTCCGACGGCGGCGACACTGCACTGGCCTCGGTGAGTCAGGGCAAGACCACCTTCGGTCTGGGCTGGGCCGAGAAGCTGCCGACCCCTTCGATCAAGGGATCGACGGCCGCTTACGATCTGGGCGGCGGGCAGACCCTGAAGGCGACTGCACTGGCGCAGGGCTTCTCAGAGAACATCTCGCTCGCCGCTGCCCCCGCCGACGCGGTGTCCTACCGCATCCCGCTGAGACTGGACGGGTTGAAGCTGTCGCAGGCCGCGTCCGGGCATCTGCTGCTCAAGGACGCGGATGGGAAGTTGGTGGCCGAAGCGCCGGCGCCGATGATGTGGGATGCGTCGAAGAACCCTGCCTCGGGCGAGTCGGACCACCGCATGACGGTGGACACGAAGATCGAGACGGGGACGGACGGCGGTCAGACGCTGGTCCTGACCCCGGATGCCGACTTCCTGGCACGTACGGATCTGACGTACCCGGTGACGGTGGACCCGACGTCCACGCTGGCGGCGACGACTGACACGTGGGTGCAGACCCCGGATTACCCGGACTCTCAGCAGGGCTCGGCGGAGCTGAAGTCGGGCACTTATGACACGGGCACGAACAAGGCCCGCTCGTATGTGAAGTTTGACGTGGCCAAGTTCGCCGGCAAGCACATCATCGATACGAACCTGGCGCTGTATTCGTTCTACTCCTCGACCTGCGCCACGACGGGTGCGGGCACCGAGGTGCGGCGGATCACCGGCAGCTGGGACTCCGCGGCAATCACCTGGGGCGCGCAGCCGGTCACCACGGCCACCGGCGCGGTGGTCAACAAGGCGGCGCTGGGCTACGACTCCTCCTGCCCTGGCGGCACGATGAACTTCGACATCGACGCCATCGTGGCCGCCTGGGCCTCCGGCTCGGCCAACTACGGCCTGCGGATCGCCGGCGCGGACGAGACGGACCCGTACACCTGGCGGCGCTTCCGCTCGGCCAACTACATCTCCGGTGACAACTCGGCAGAGCCCCATCTGACGGTCACCTACAACTCCTACGCCACCAACTCGGCCCCGGCGGTCTCGCCGTCGCAGCTCAACGCCTACAACGGCCACCGCTACGTCACCTCGCTGACCCCGACACTGTCGGCGAAGGTCACCGACGCGGACGGCGGCAACGCGCAGGCTCAGTTCGAGGTCACCACCGACCCGGCCTACACCGACGCCGCCTACAGCTATACCGCGCTGGGGAAGTCGGTAAGCTCGGGCTCCACTTCCACTCTGGCAGTGCCGTCGGCAAATGCTTTCCCGGTCGGCTCGCATCTGCGCTACCGGGTGCGCGGCTATGACGGCACGGACTACGGCACCTGGTCGGGCTACTCGACGTTCGTGATGAACACCGGGCTGCCCGCCGCGCCGAGCATCTCGTGCCCGGACTACCCGCTGAGCACCTGGTCGGCGAAGGCTTCCGGCGCGGTCTCCTGCACCCTGGACACCACCTCGACCGACGGACAGGGCTACAAGTGGGGCCTGGACGACCCGGCAATGGCCAAGCGCATCGACGACACCGTCAATGGCACCGACGGTGACCCGCTGACCATCAGCATCACCCCGGGCGACGGCTGGCACACGCTGTACGCCAAGACCATCGACTCCGGCGGCAACCTGTCCGCGGCCACCACCCAGTACTCCTTCGGTGTCGGCGCCGACGGCGCCGCGCTGCTCAGCCCGGGTGACGGCGACCGTCCCGCCCGCCGCGTGGCACTCTCGTCCACCGGCAAGCCCACCTACACCGGTGTCACCTATCAGTACCGGCGCGGCGAGACCGACGCGTGGACGAACGTGCCCGTGTCGGATGTCACCAAGAACGCCGACGGCTCGGCCATCGCCGCGTGGCCGCTGGCCGCCCCCAACGGCGCCCCGCCGGCCCTGGCATGGAACATCACCACCAGCCTGGCCGAGGACGGGCCGGTCGATGTGCGTGCCGCCTTCACTGACGGAACTACCACCGGCTATTCCCCGGTAAGCACCATCACTGTGGACCGCAACGCGGGAACTGCTCCATCCGATGAGGTCGGCCCGGGCTCGGTGAACGACCTGACCGGTGACTACACCCTGTCTGCCACGGATACGTCCGCGTTCGATATGAGCGTCTCGCGCACGGCCTCTTCCCGGAAGCCGGCCGCGGGTGCGGACGCGGAGGGCCAGGCGGCCATCTTCGGGCCGCAGTGGACCTCGGGCACCAGCGCTGAGCTGACCGATTCCGAATGGGGCTACATCCGCAAGACGTCGGACACCTCTGTGGCCCTGGTAGACGTCGGCGGAGACGGAATCGGCTTCACCGCCACCGCCAGCGGAGGCTGGAAGGCAGAACCCGGCTCCGAGGACCTCACGCTCACGGGAAGCCTGAGCGGCTCGTTCACGCTGAAGGACAACGAGGGCACGACAACCACGTTCACCAAGGTGGACCCGGCGGCGACCACCTGGCAGGTGTCGGCCACCTTTCTACCCACCAGCAACTCCACCACGACCGTGATCTCAGAAAAGGTTGTCTCGGGCGCCAAGACACTGGCCCGTCCGAAGTACATCATCGCGCCCACCTCGGCGGCCACGGCCTCGACCTGCCAGACGACACCCTCCACCAAGGGCTGCCGGATGCTGGAGTTCATCTACTCCACCGCCACCACCGCCACCACCGCCACCACCGGTGACTTCACCGGCCAGGTCAAGGAACTGCGCCTCTGGTCCACCGACGCCGGTGCGTCCGCGGCAACGTACAAGGCCGTACAGACGTACCAGTACGACGATGCCGGGCGCCTGCGCAAGGCCTGGAACCCCCAGATCACCCCGTCGCTGATCACCGCTTACGCCTACGACAGCGCGGGCCGGATCGCCACCCTGACGCCGCCCGGCGAGGTGCCGTGGACGTTCTCCTACGGCACCGCCGGTAACGCGGCCACTGCGGGCGCGGGCATGCTGCTGGCGGCCTCCCGGCCCACTCTGCAGCACGGTTCGCAGTCGCAGACCGACGGCGGCAGCGCCACCACCTCGGTGGTCTATGACGTGCCGCTGAGCGGGACGAAGGCGCCCGCCTCCATGAGCGCGTCGAGCGTCGCGGCCTGGGGTCAGAGCGATGCACCGACGGATGCCACCGCGGTCTTTCCCGCAGACGCCGTACCAGCTGCGCACGACGGCGCCGCCCTGAGCGCCACCTCCTACGCACGCGCCGCAATCTCCTACGCGGACGCCTCTGGGCGCGAAGTCAACACCGCCACCCCCGGTGGTCACCTGTCCACCACGGAGTACGACCACCTTGGCAACACGGTGCGCGAACTGTCCGCTGGCAACCGTGAGCTGGCGCTCGCCACTGGCGGGCCGGACCTGCAAAAGCTGACCCTGCTCGGTATCAACGGCTCATCCACCCCAGAACGCGCCGAGCAACTGTCCACTACCCATCTGTTCTCGGCCGACGGACTGCGCGAACTGGAGTCCGAAGGCCCGCTGCACCTGACCACCCTGACCGGCGTCCTGAAGGCCGGAGCTGGCGGCACAGACCTGCCCTCAGGCAGTGAGATCCCCGCCCGCCAGCACACGGTGACCGCCTACGACGAGGGCAGGCCGACCGACGGCAGCGCCACAGTCGCCGACCGGCCCACCACCGTCACGATCGGCGCACACGTCGACGGCTACCCGACGGACGCCGATACCCGCAGCTCCAAGACCGGCTACGACTGGATCAAGGGACTGCCCACCTCCACCACCGACGACCCCATGGGGCTCAGCCTCACCAAAACCACCACGTACGACAGCCAGGGCCGGGTCACCAAGACCACCCTGCCCAAATCGTCCGGCACCGACGCCGGCGCGACACTCACCACGTACTACGCGGCGACCGGCACTGGCGCCTGCAACGGCCGACCCGAATGGGCCGACCTGGTCTGCTCCACCGGCCCAGCCGGCGCAATCACCGGCGGAGGCGCCAACCCCACCCAGCTGCCCACCAAGACCATCGAGTACGACCGGTGGGGCAACACAGCGAAGGTGACCGAGACCGCCAACTCCGTGACACGGACCACGACCACCACCGCGGACAGTGCCGGTCGGCCCACCAAGGTCGCCGTCACCGGCGGAGTGGGCGCGGCGGTGCCGGACTCCACCACCGCCTACGACCCGGCCAGCGGTGACATCGCCACGGTTACCTCGAACGGCAAGACGATCACCCACACCACCGACCTGCTCGGCCGGGAGATCGCCTACAACGACGGGGCGGGCAACACCGCCACCACCGAGTACGACAACCTGGACCGACCGGCCAAGGTCTCCGACTCGGCCCCGTCGACCACCACTTACACCTACGACACCGCCAAGGACCCGCGCGGCCTGGAAACCTCCCGTACCGACTCGGTCGCCGGCACCTTCGCCGCCGCCTACGACGCGGACGGCGATCTGACCACCGAGCAGCTCCCCGGCGGCTACACCCTGGCCACCAGCCAGGACGAGACCGGCACGGAGACCTCCCGTGTCTACACCCGAGACAGCGACGGCCAAGTCGTCGCCTCCGACACCGCCGACCACTCCATCCACGACCAGACCGTCGCTGACACCAACGCCGCAGGTGAGGCCTATGTCCGCGGCTACAGGTACGACAAGCTCGGCCGCCTCACCCAGACCGACGACACCGCTCCCGACGGCACCTGCACCCGCAGGAGCTACACCTTCGACAACAACACCAACCGCACGGCCCTGGCCACGGCCACCAGTGCCGCCGACGCGGCCTGCACCTCCACCGGCGCGACCAGCACAAGCAACACTTACGACAGCGCCGACCGCCTGATAGCCACCGGCACCACCTACGACGCCTTCGGCCGCACCATCACCCAGACGTCCGGCGCCACCATCGGCTACTACGCCAACGACCTCGTCCAGCAACAGACCTTCGGCACCAACCGGCAGACCTGGAACCTGGACGCGGCCGGCCGCCTCGCCACCTGGACCACCGAAACCAACAGCGCCGGCACCTGGACCCAGACCGGCGCCAAGACCAACCACTACGGCAACGACACCGACAGCCCCGACTGGACCGCCGAGAACACCGGCGGCATCCGCAGCCGCAATGTGCAGGGCAGTGGCGGTGACCTGGACGCGGTCACCAGCGCCACGGGCGACACCGTCCTGCAGCTGTCGGATATCCACGGGGACACGGTTGTCCAGCTGCCGCTGGATACGACAAAGGCCCCGACCGCCACCTCGTACGACGAGTACGGCAATCCCGAATCCGCGTCCGCCACCCGCTACGGCTGGCTCGGCAGCAAACAACGCTCCAGCGAAACGGTCACCGGGGCCACCCTCATGGGAGTGCGCCTCTACGACCCGACCGCCGGTCGCTTCCTCTCCACCGACCCGGTCCTCGGCGGCAACGCCAACGCGTACGAATACTGCAACGGCGACCCGGTCGACCGATTCGACCTCGATGGAAGATGGTGGCATTTCCGTAGACTGGTCCGCAGGGCGGGCCGGTTCGTCGCCCACCATCAGACACTGGTCTCCTACGCCCTCGCGGGAGCGTGCTCCTTCGCAACCGAAGACTGGGGAGCTCCCGCCTGCGCGGCAGGTGCGGGAGCCGTGACGGGATGGATCTCCTATCGCTACGGTCACAAGCGCCGGAGCCGTCATATCGGTGGATACTGGGCCAGCAGCTGGCGCGGAGCCCGCGACGGGCTGTACGGCTACGGCGCCGGCCGCACAGCTCACTACACCCGCCGCGCGAGAACCGTATGGCGATCCGCGAGGCATTGGTGGCGAGGCCGCTACACGCATGTCTGGCCCCACTACTAACCGAAGGGAAGGCTTCGCATGTTCCGTGACCCCCGTGTCCACACCCGCAAGTGGGCTGCACGCCACCCTCTGGGTATGGGACTGGTCGTCGGGGCGATCTTCTACCTGGTGGAAGTCATCGCGACCGGAGACCTCCTGGGAACGCTCCCCTTCGCAGCGGTGATCGGGGCCATTTTCTGGGTCACCTCTCTCGGTGAGCGGCGCCGCAGGAAGAAGCACCACCTGCCGCGCTGACCGGGCACCACGCGATACGGGTGTGAAATCCGCACCCGTATCGCGCGTGCCCCCCCTCGTCCGGGCACCGCTCGCGATGCCCCGCGCCCCATTCACCCTTGCACCGGGGCAGGGGAACCCGAGCGTCACGCGGCCACGCGTCCCCCTGCCCGGTCACCGCAATCCCCACGGAAATCTCGTGCGTAAATTCGTCGCACCTATTCTTCTCCTGCCCGTCTTCCTGTTCTCCGCCTGACCAGCGGAAAGACCGCCGACGCCTGACCGAGCGGCTTGCGGACGATGCCCGAGCCTCCGCCTGTCGGTGTTGCCCGTGGTGAGCTCGGTGAACTGCTTGTCGAGGCGCCACATGCGATGACTGGTTACCGCCGGGCGAACCGCACTGGGCCACGCAGCATGGGCAGTGCGACACCCGCGAGGTCGTTCTCCAGCGCGACGGGCAGGACGTCGTCAGGGACGACAAGTGCCGGGCTGTGGAGGGCATCTGGTACAGCGAGTACGACGGCAGGACCTTCACCGTCGCCGGCCAGCTCGACATCGACCACGTTGTCCCGCTGGCCGCGGCCTGCCGGGCCGGCGCCGACCGGATCTGCCCCATGCCCGCAGGCACAGTCACCCAGCGCGCATTCCGTGAGGTGACGACGGATGGCGAGTTCCCGGGCGAGGCGGATCTTTCTGCCCCGGGTCCCACTGCACACCCTGCGCCCGGACGCGCCCGAGGAGCTGGAGCGGCTCGTCACCCAGCTCCTGGCCAAGGACCCGGCTCAGCGGCCGGCCTCTGCCGGGAAAGTCCGGGACGTCCTCAACGAGATCAACGACCGGCATTTCGGACCGCACCGCCCAGCCGTGGCCGGGACCTTACGCACGACATCGACGTCACCCCGGCGGAAGCCACCGACGGATCGGTCAATCCCCTGCGGATCACCACGCACAAGCCCTGTCCCGCCTGCGCCGCCAGGACAGACGAGAAGGCGGCACGGTCCTGCACGACCGGCGAGGGGGAAGGCCGGCTCATCCAGCAGCGCACCTACAGGTCGGCATCCCCGCAGGCATCCGGGACGGCCAGAAGGTCCGGCTCCGCGAGCTCGGCAGTCCTGGCAAGTACGGCGGTGCGCCCGGGGATATGTACGTGGCCGTGCGCGTCCAGGACTGAACTGCCGCCCGGTATTCAGCCAGGCCCGATGGCTTTGTGCCATTCGTCAGCGATCCGCCTCCAACATCACTGTGGCCCGGCTACACAGAAGGCTGCGGGTAGCGCCCTGCTTACCCTGCGTGGTGAGGCCGGTTGTGGGGGAGGTCTGAGGGTTGCTGACCATCAACGTGGCAGTGCTGCTCGCTGTCATCGTCGTCATCCGGTTGCGTCGGCGTACGCATGCCCGGAGCCGGCTCGACGAGAAGTTCACCGTCGTCATCGTCCTGGCGCTCGGGGTTCTCATCGCCCCGACACCGCTGGGCCACGGAATCATGGACTTCCTCGGCCAACTTGCGAGCGGCGTCACTCAGGCGGGCCGATGAGTCCCCGCGCACGCAAAGGCCGCCCGGCAGTTGGCAGGCGCCGCCCACTGGTGCGGCAGCGGACCCGCAGGCCCAGCAAGCGGCGGACGGATGACCGGCTGATCGGATTCCTCGTAGCCATAGTCCTGGCCGTCGCCCTGGCCGTGGCCGTCGTCCACTGGCTGCTGGTCCACTGGTGGGTTTTGATCGTCCTCGGTGCGCTCGCGGTACTGGCCGGCGGTGGCTGGCTCTACCAGAAGCAACAGCAGGCACGGTGGGAAGCGGTCCGCGCGCAGGGACTGCGCTACGAGCTTCCCCAACTGGACGCCCTACACCATTCCCAGTTCGAGGACGCGGTGCGGGACCTGATGCACCGCGACGGCTGCCAGAACGCGGTCCGCGTCGGGGGCGGCGGAGACCTGGGCGCCGATGTGAAGGCCACCGACCCTTATGGGCGGCGCTGGGTGATCCAGTGCAAACACAGGCGCAACGGCCTGGCCGGGTCCGCCGTCGGGACACCCGACCTCCAGGTACTCAACGGCACAGCCCGCCAGGTCCACGGAGCCGACATCGCGGTGATCGTGACGAACGGCCGGGTGACCGCACCGGCCGTGGCCTTCGCGAAACAGCAACGCCTCCACGTGATCGACCGCCACACCCTCGGAGCGTGGGCGTCCGGCTCACGCCCTCTGTGGGAGCTGCTGCGGGCCGTCCCGCCGCCCCGCAAGCCGACCGCTCTCTCCTGAAACTGCCCTTTGACGAAGCGGGCGCGGCAGTACGTCAGGTCGCGGTGCTTGGAGGTTGATGCTGCTGCTGGACGTTTTCGACGTGGTGTCCGAGGAGGAGGGCATTGATCCGGGTTGCGACCGGCTCTGCTTGCCTTGGTCGAGCCCGACGAGCGCGGTGACCCGATGGCGCCACTGTGGTGGACGACGAAGTCGACCCGAAAGTTGGCAGCGGCTCTGACCCGGCAGGGCCATCGCGTCTCTGCCGACACGGTCGCCAGCCTGCTGCGGGAGGAAGGCTTTAGTCTGCAGGCCAACGCCAAGGCCATCGAAGGTGCTCAAGGTATCGGGGCGGGGATGCACCGCTGCAAACCGTGCCGCCCCAGCCCTGCCACCTGGGGCACGTTGGGCTGTACGCCGGTCAGGAGCACCCGACTGCAGTGGTCATGCGGGCGTATGCCTCATCGAGTAGCTGGGGTGCTTCGGGAGGATGATCGGGCTCTGTGGTCATGCGGTGGATGGTGAGGCTGTGTTCGGTGCGGGTGAGGTCTGCCCGGGCGATCAGCTGGTCATGGGCGAGGAGGGGGCAGACGTAGTAGCCGTGGGCGCGGTGGTGGGCGGGTTTGTATGCCTCCAGGGTGTGAGTGAAACCGAAGAGCCGCTGGGTACGGGGTCTGTACCAGATCAGGTTGTCGAACGGTCCCAGGAAGACGGCCGGGCCATCCGCTCTGCCGGGGTCTGTCAGGACGTCGGGATGTGCCCAGGTTGCCTTGGTCCAGCCAGAGACGGTGACAGGGAGCAAGGGGCTATGTGGGAGGAGCCGCGTGGCGGCGCGGGTGGGGATGCGGAGGTAGTCGGCGAGGTCGCTGGTGGTGGCGATGCCGAGGGCGCGGCCGGCGTAGGTGAGCAGGGCGGTGAGGCATTCGTCGTCGGTCTGCGCCTCTGTGTGCAGGTGTGGGGGGAGGTGGCGTTCGGGGAGGTCGAGCAGACGTTCCCAGCGTGGAGTGCGGCGCACGCAGATGAGGTCGCCGGCCCACAACATGAACTCGGCGGCTCGTTTGGCCGGTCCCCAGGCCCAGCCGTTGCTCGCCCGGTCGCCGGGCTGTCGTAGCTCGCGCTGGGTGAGGGGGCCGTGTTCGCGGATCAGGTTGAGGATGCGGTCGCGTTCGGCGGGCTCGGGGTAATCGGGGCGGCGGCGGGCGGCGCGGCGGCGGAAGGCCCATAGGGGCCAGTCGTTGAGCGGTACCAGGGCGAGGGCATGGGCGGGGTACTCGAAGGCCACTGGTGGGGGAGCGATGCGCAGGTCAGCGTCGACTGCAGCTGTGGTGGTGTGGGGGAGACGGCTGGTGAAGGTGAGCTGGTGCGCCCGGGCCAGGACGTTGATGGAGTCGAGCTGGACGATGTGGAGCCGGTCGAGTACTCCCTCGACGGTTGGCTGGGGAAGGGCGGGGTGGATGCCGCTGGCGGCGATGGCCAGGCGCCGGGCCTCTGCGCGGGACAGATCGATGGCGGCCGGTGGGTGTGGGGTCATGTGCCCGCCTGAGCGGCAGGTGCCGGGGTGTCGGTGGCCGGAGGCGTCGTGGTGGCTGCGGGTTTGAGGGTTGGCAGGAGTGCGGCGGTCAGCAGGCCGAAGGCAGCGCAGCCGGTGAGGACGGTGAGGGCGGTGGTGAAGTGCTGTTGGGCGGTGAGGGCGCCGATGACGGCGGCGGTAATGCCGTTGGATACGTCGGTGCTGGCGGCGACCCAGGTGTTGGCCTCGGTGCGGACGTCGTCAGTGGCGTGGGCGTCGACCAGGAGGAAGGCGCTGATGAACAGTGGGGTGACGAAGAGTCCGGACAGGAGCAGGAGGGCGCCCAGGGCCCAGGGGGGCCGGGCGAGCAGGAGGAAGCAGGCAGGGAGGGCGAAACCTACGGTCAGCAGCCGGTAGAGGGTCCACAGCGGAAGGCGGCTGGTGGGAAGGACGGCGTAGAGGAGGCCGCCGATGACGCCGCCGGCGGATGTCGCGGCGAGCAGGGGGCCGATGAGGGCGGTGGTGTGCTCGTGCTGGCTGTAGGCGGGCACGTAGATGCCCATTCCGCCGAAGAGGCAGCCCATGACGAGCAGCGGAAGCATGATCATGACGATGCGGGGCTGGGCGAGTGGCCCCAGCCACCGGTGCGTGCTCCGTGCCGCGCTGGTTCGCACCGGTGCGGCGGGGGCCTTGGTGGGGGTAAGTCCGTAGGCGCGGGCGGCGGTCAGGTAGAGGGCGATCACCACCAGGAACATGGCGGCCGCGCTCTCGTAGGCGGTGACGGGGCCGAGGAAGGCGATCAGGGCGCCGGCGGTGAGCGGGGCGGCGACGAAGCCGGCTTCTTCGAGGATGCTGTCGGCCGAGTGCACGGCTTTCAGGTCCTGCGGGCTGGTGACCAGGCGGCGCCATGAGGAACGCAGCGCCGCGTTCAGCGGCGGGCTGCTCATGTTCGCTGTGAGGGCGAGCAGGAGGGTGGTCCACCAGGGCCAGCGGGCGGCGACGCTGATGGCTGCTGTCGCGGTCAGGGCCATGGCGCTGGCGCCCATGACCGGGAGTGCGTGCCGGTGCCCCGCACGGTCCAGGAGGCGGCCGCGCAGCGGAACGAGGAGGGCCAGGACGAGGGTGGTGCTGCCGCCGACGAGGGCGGCGCGGCCGTAGCCGTAGCGGTCGGCCAGCGCGAGCAGCAGAGCGATAGGCAGGACCGCGGCCGTGGTACGGGCGGCGAAGGCGAGGGCGAGGAGCGGTCCGACCGGCCGGCGTCCGAGCACAGCGAGGATCTTGGGCATCAGGCTTCCGTCCCCGTAGCTGTGTTCGTACCGGTCTGGGCTTCTGGCCCGGGGCCGGTTTCCGGTTCGGTGGTGTGGGTGGCGGTGGCGCGCAGGGTGTCGGCGTGGAGCAGGACCAGGCGGGCGACGGCCTGGCCGCGGTGCAGGGTGATGGGGCGTGTGGGCCGTACGGCGATGCTCATGCCGCCTCGTGCGGTCATGGCGTTGACGGTTTTTGCGGAGATCACGCCCAGCGGTACTTCAAGGCCGTCCAGCGGCAGCGGCATGACCATGAGGAAGGTGTGTTCCGGCACGTGGGCTGACCAGCCCAGTCTCCATTCCACAGTGCCTTGGCCGTTGGGGACGAACATGCCTTCCCAGCCGCCTCCTTGGCCGCGGTAGTCGCCCAGGTGCAGCCAGTCGGTGTCCTTGGTCGCCAGCCAATCCTCGCCGCGCTGCCACAGCCCCGCCCGGCTGAGCCGGTGGCCGACTTTCTGGATGTTCTCCTGGGAGGGAACGGCGACCCCCAGGTCCTGAAGCGGGCTCATCGTCACCGCGATGGGGGAGTGGATGCTCCACCCCAGCTCCTGGCCCAGAACCCATGGCGGGCAGTCGGCGGGCAGGCGGGGGATGCGCAGGTAGCGAAAGGACTGTGTGTAGGCGTCGCGTTCCGCGCGCGCCCCGGCCCGGTCGACCCGGGGTTTGTCCGGCACCAGGGCCCACGGCTGGAGCGAACGGAACATCACATCGGCCACGGCGCTCTGCTTTCTGACGACGGCAGGGGATAGGCCCCGGACACGGGCGCGGGCGCCTGGGCAGGGGGACTGAGCGGGCAAGGAAGAGGGGCCGGAGACCGCGAGGGCGGTCTCCGGCCCCGGAGGGGGTCAGGCCTGGACGTCTGCGCGTTCGATGCGACGCTGGCGCTCATCGGCGGGCAGGCTGTCGAGGTCGAACATCACCACCGAGCACGGCCCGTACCCGACGAAGATTTCCTCGTACTCGAAGACTCCCTCGTCCCGGTCCAGCGGCGCCGACTTGAGGTCGACCATGGTCAGGGAGTTCGGGGCGTGGTTGGGGTGGCCGGCCACCATCATGTTGGCGCGGGCGAAGTTCGTGATGTAGACCGTCTCGTCCCCGGGGTCGACGACGAGGCCGCGGGGCCCTGAGCCGACCGGAATCCTCCGCGTCACCTCCAGGGTCTCCACGTCGACGACCACGATGCTGTTGGTGTTCTCCACCGTCAGCAGCGCGAAGCGACCGTCGTCGGTGAAGGCCACCGCCCGGCCACCGTGGGAGCCGACCGGAATGTGCGTGGTCTCGTCGGTCTCGACGTCGATGACGGTCAGGTAGTTGGCCTGTGTGTTGGCGACGAACACGTGGCGCCCGGACGGGGCGATGGCCAGGCTGTAGGGGTGTGCCTCGCGGTCGACGGGGATACGGGCCAGCTCCGTGACCTGCTCCGGATTCCCCTCGGGGCCGGAGAGAGCGCTGATGTCGAGCTTGCTGACGTAGCCGTCGCCCCACACACAGACGTAGGCGACCTGTCCGTCGGCGGTGATGCCCATGTGGCGCGGGTCGCGGCCGGTCGCGATCTGGAGGAGCTCCACGTTCAGCTCGAGGTCCACGACCGACACCGTGTTCGAACCCGAGTTGGAGACCAGCAGGTAGCGCTCGCCCGGCACGATGCCCATGCCGCGCGGCCCGTGCCCGACCTCGATGCGCCGTACCTCCTTGAGCGTGACCGCGTCGATCTCGGAGAGCGTGTTCTGGCTCGTGTTGCACACGAAGCCACGGCCGTCCTTGGTGAACTTCACCCCGCCGCGCGGGGCGTTGCCGACCGGGATCTGCGCGACGGTCCGGTGCTCGCCCGGACCGGTCTTGGCCACGACGGAGACGACACCGTCGTCGGTGTCCGTCGAAAACAGCTGGATGTTCCGCATGTGGTTCCCTTTTCTCCTGGTGTTTTTCTGACGGGCAGAAGAGCCCGGCACATGAGGGGGGCTTTCAGTCGAGGGTGTAGTTCAGGTTCCAGGCGATCGAGATACGCGTCGCTTCTTCATGGAACGTGGGAACGGAATGCCGCAGCCAGCCAGGGAAAATAACCAGTTCACCTGGCCTGCACGTAACCCGGGTACGGTGACTGTCACCGGCCAGCGAAATACCGGGATCGTAATAGTCCACATTGGGCCTGGGGTCAAGGAAATTGATCTCACACAGGGCTGGTGCCGTCACGTAATACACCGCCGACAGAGCCGTGTTGGGGTGGAAGTGCGCCTCGTGCCGATCCCCGGGACGGTAGACCGACGCCCAGCTGCGACTGGCCGCCACCCGCACCTGCCGGCCCCCGCCACGCTCCTCGCCCTCCAGGCCGGCAGACCGCTCGAACGCCTCGGACAAGGACAGGCCCGTCAGCGACTCCACAAAACGACCCGCAGCCGCGCACACCCATCGAGTCAGCCGCACCGCCGGCTCACCGCCCCACTGGACCAGCTCACCCGCCGTCTCCGTCTTGTACCCGAAATCCTTGGACAGCGCCCCCGTCCGCTCGAGGATCCGCTCCGTCAAAGGTGCAGTCACCTCATCCGCATACGGAAAGAACATCCGGGCCACCGGAGTGGAAAACATCTGGGAAATCGTCGCCTTCGAAATGCTCTCGGCAGGCCGCTCCGCATCCAGTTCTGTCGCACCCTGAACAGGCATGGATAACCCCCTCGTTCGGGCGTGCCGACCTCGAAGCGAACACGCTTTGAACAACGGCAATAGTCTGTTCTCTCACCCATCGCCCTGGCAAGCTATTCGAACCTGCTCAAAAAGGGCGCACGCCCGGCGCTCTTCAAATAGGCATTGACGCGCCCGCAAAGGGGTATCGAAAGAAAGGAATAAACGCCCCGGCGGGATCTCCTTGGAGTGAAAACGAACGCACCCCCGCACCAGCAATCCCCCGCAGCTCATCCGTCACACCGCTCCGGCCGGGTGCCATCGGGCAACGGGTTCAGGCGTCAGGGCCGGCAGCTGCGATTCCGCCGAGCAGAATCTCGCCCAGAGCGGCGAGCGCATGATGCACGCCGCCCCCGCTGCGCCGGGTGGTGATCAGTCCTGAACTCCGCAGGACCGTGGTGTGGTGGGAGATGGTCGCCGCGGAGACTCCGATGCCCTCGGCGAGCGCAGTGGTGGTGCTGTCCGGCCGGTCAGCCACTATCAGCAGCACCGCCGCACGCGTGGGCCCCAGAAGAGCAGCCAGCGCACTGCGCCCCGGCCGCCCGCCATAGGAGGGCTGCGGTCCGGGAAAGATCGGGCCGGCCATACGCTCCGCCTTTCCGCCAACGCAGGGAGGGGGACAGGGACGAGTCAGGGCCCGGGCTCTAGGCAGCGGACCACCGCGACGCTGCTCGGCGCCCGGCCGGCCCGGACACTCTCGAACTGCGGCAGCCCGTCCTCGGTGGACAGATCCACACCATCGAGATGGATCACAGCCAGACCCCCCGACAGAGGAAGAGGGCAGTACACCGTCTGATCATCCGGATCGACCACAATCCCCGAAGGGCAAGGCCCTACCGGGATAGTCCGGGTCACCGACCACTCCAGGAGGTCCACCACCGCTATCAAACCGAGCCGTTCCAGCGTCACGAGCGCGAAATCCCCGTCGACCTCCACCGCACCACTGGGACCGCCGGGCCCGGGCAGGACAACCTCGGTCATCACACGGCCCGAATCGAGATCCACCACCGGCAACCGGTCGGCCGTGCGGCACAACACCAGCCCCGGCCCGAGACGTGTCGGCAGAAGAACGCGGGGCTGAGCATGCGCGCCCAGCGCAGTACGCCAGGCCACGGACACCGCATCCCAGCGGCCAGCCTGAAGGCCGGTCAGGTCGAGAGCGCAGACGGATCCCGCTCCCTGCTCGCACACATACGCCGCCCGGCCGTCCCGCGCCATCACGACCTGCCGCGGCTCACGCCCCACCGCCACCCGGCCCCTCTCCATACCCGCGCCGATGTCGACGACGGAAACGGAGTCGGCCCCCGCATTGCACACCAGCAGGACCCCGGCGCCGCGGACGACGACGAGGCTGCTGGGAGCCCAGCCGACCTTGATGCTGTCCAGCAGCCGACGTCGGGCCAGATCAACGACGCCGACCGAGTCCGACACGCTGAAGGAGACGAAGACGCGCCCCTCACCGCCCTCCACCACCGAGACCGGCCCGTTGCCACAGACAACCTCCCCCGCCTCCTGATAGGAGGAAGCACCGTGCTTGAGCACGAGGGCGAGACGGCTTCCGAGCGGATCCACTGCACACAGCAGCACTGACACCACACCCTCCCGCCAGCAACCGGGCCCGGCCACTGCAGGTGGGCCAGGCTGAACCAGCACAGGCGGGCTCTACCACCATGAATCATGCATCAGTCATCTAAAGGATGAACTGTCTTGATTCATCGGCTATATGACTGATCACGCAGCCTGGAATGGAGCGCTATATTCCGGTATACCCTGCCCACGCCACCCAGCCGACCGACCGACCCAGGAAGCCCACCACCATGCCCCACACCACCAAAGCCCCCTCCCCGCCCCCGGCAGGAACCCTCCACCACGTCGAAATCTGGGTCCCCGACCTCCCACGCGCCACCACCGAATGGGGCTGGCTCCTCGAAAGCCTCGGCTACACCCTCCACCAGACCTGGGACAACGGACGCAGCTGGCGCCTGAACCACACCTACCTCGTCTTCGAACAATCCCCCGCACTCACCCACCACCACCACGACCGCTGCGCACCCGGCCTCAACCACCTCGCCTTCCACGTCCCGACCACCGACGAAGTCGACGCACTCACCGAAAAGGCCCTCAGCACCGGCTGGACCCTCCTCTTCCCCGACCGCCACCCCCACGCAGGCGGCACCCACCAGCACGCCGCATACCTCGAGAACACCGACCACTTCGAAATCGAACTCGTCGCCACCCACCCATAGCCCACAGCCACGCCCGGGTCCGGCGATCTTGAGCGGCGATTCCCGGTGTGAGCGTGGTGTGGAGTAACCCCCCGCCCCCGGATGAACGAGGCCGCGTGGCGGGCACTCGACCTGATGCGCGCCTCGCGGACGGCCTCCGGGCCTGTGTCCATTGCCGCCCGGACACGGAACTCGGACTGCTGTAGCCAGGCGCTTCCGCGCGTCAGCAGTTCAGGCGCCTACGGCCGGGCTGCCGCTTCCGAGGGATCGTCGCATGGCCGGCGGCGTCTTGGTCTGGAGTCCGCAGCACAATGAGGACAGCACTCACATGGCTGTCCTGGTTGCCGATGCGGGAGACGGCCAGATCAGCTTCAACACGCAGAGCGTGCGCGGTGACGATGCGACT
This sequence comes from Streptomyces sp. NBC_00464, assembly GCF_036013915.1. NCBI lineage: Bacteria > Bacillati > Actinomycetota > Actinomycetes > Kitasatosporales > Streptomycetaceae > Streptomyces > Streptomyces sp. NBC_00464. Next base: position 180,162 of record NZ_CP107900.1, read on the forward strand.
GAAGGGCTCGCAGACCTGCTGATGGGACCTGGGGGTGCGGAAGGTGCCGCGGTCGGAGCGTAGTTGCGGGCCGGAAGACGCCTGCTGCATGTCTGCTGGGGAGCGCAGCGCAGCATTCGTACGGCAGAGACGGCACACGAGTGCTGCACGTGTAGCAAGGTCCGCCTCACCCCGTGCAGCCGGCGGTCGATGCTCGGGGATAGCTCCACGCGGTCTCAGCTGCTACAGCTGGCGGGCCGGATGCTGCAGCGCGAGTACGCCCGCAGTGCGCAGTCAAAGAACACTCCGACGTCAACGCCGGAGTCCCGGCGCGTGACCTCGTACAGCCCCTTCATCGCCCCGAAGTCGACCACGACGGGGAGGGAGATCTCCTGGTGGGAGTCGGTCTCCACGTCCAGGTGATGGGCGAACCCGAAGCGATGGGCTCGGTCCTGCTCCGCTGTCACCACATGCTGGTGGGCCTTGCGGGCCGCCCCGAACCACCGTGTCGCGTCGTCCGTGCCCAGTTGACGACGATCGCGAGGAACGGGGTCACCTGCTCCGCACTCGCGGGCCAGCTGTCGGTCGGCGAGGCGACGGTGGGGCCTTCGGTCGGTGGGAATGGCTGGCGACCCCGGCCTGTTCGGTCAACAATGATCCGGCGGACGCGCCGACGGTGCGCCGCGCGGGAGAGGGTGACATGCGGGGGGCGATACTCGGCGGCCGCTACCAGTTACGGGAGCCGCTCGGCGCGGGCGGCATGGGGACCGTGTGGCGGGCCAGTGACCAACTGCGCCGGCGTAGCGTCGCTGTGAAGACGCTGACGGGTTTCGTCGAGTCGGAGACCTCCGAGCTAGCCCGCAGGTTCCGCCGGGAGATCCAGGTGGCTTCGCTGCTGCGTGACCCGCACATCGTGGAGGCGCACGACTCGGGCGAGGCGTTCGTCGACGGACGTCCACTGCTGTACCTGGTGATGGAGGAGATCCCGGGTGAGCCGTTGAACCGGCTGCTCGATGCCCGCACCCCGTCACTCGCGGAGATCACCCGCTGGGGCGACGGGATCTGCGCGGCGTTGTCGGTCATGCACCGGGCGGGGATCGTGCACCGTGATCTGAAGCCCGCAAACGTGATGATCGGCCCCGACGGGCACGCCACCGTCCTGGACTTCGGCATCGCCCGCCTGGAGGGCGAGGGACTCGACCTGTCCACCCTCACCCGTTCCGGCCATTTGGTGGGCACGTTCGCCTATATGTCTCCCGAGCAGGCCATCGGCGCGACCGCACTCGACGGCCGTAGCGATCTCTACGCCCTGGGCTGCCTGCTGTACGCAGCCCTGGTCGGCAGGCCGCCATTCTCCGAGGGACCTTGGCACCGCCTTCTGCGTCAGCACGTCGACGAGGCTCCCTTGCCGCCCGGAGCGCTCAGGGACGGACTTCCGGCCGCGTGGGACACGCTGGTGCTGGATCTCCTCGCCAAAGCGCCGGGGGACCGGCCGCCGAGCGCAGCCGCGGTGCGGGAACGGATCGCGGCGCTGCCCCTGCCGGTGGACGCGCCGCCCCCGCCGGTGGCGGCACCTTCCCGGAACGCGACGGTGATCGACCCGGACGCGATCACCTCTGATGCCTCAGCGGTCGTCGGCGTCCCCGCGAATCCGAACGACCCGGCCGTGCTGGGCGGGGGCGGAGCGGTGATCCCCTCGTACCCGAGCCCCAGCCCGAACCCGAAGCCGGCCTCGGACTCAACCCCCGACCCGGCCCCCACCCCCGCCCTCACCAGACCGCTGCCCGGCTCCGCGCTGCCCCCGCCGCGGGTGCTGTCCGGCGACGAAGTGATCTCGCGGAGCTTGACGACGCAGCAGTTGCTGGCCATCGGTGTGGTGGTACTGGTGGTGCTCAGTGGGCTGGTGACGCTTTCCCTGGTCGTCTCGGGACGCAAGGCCGGCCCGTCGCTGGGCACGGCCGGAATCATCACCCTGGGCGGACTACTCGCTGCCATCGTGATCGGCCTTCTCTACAGTGGCTACGTCTACGAGTGGCGACCACGCCGGGCCGAGCGGCGGGCCGCTGCCAGGAACCGGCGCGCAACCGCAGAGAAACCCGAAGCCGATGAGGCGCGGGCAGCGGCACGCGGCGCCGGAAGTCCCGCCCACCGGTACGCCCTCAAGGTCCTCACCTCGGCAATGCGGAACGGCCAAGTTCTGTGGGTGGCCTACGAGTTCCAGGGCGGGATCTGGTGGCTCCACCTCTACCCGCTCCGCTTCGACAACGGCGATCTGGTGGGGCTCACTGTGCAGTCGCAGGAGACGTACCGCATCGCCGAATTCCGGCTACGCGGGACGTCCCACACCCCACCGCCCGGCTTGTGAACGACCGCGCCTGGCAGGGCGGCGCCATGAGGTGATCCGGCTGATCACCAGCCTGATGGACCACAAGAAGTACCCGGCTGCCGACCTCGCCGAACTGTACGCACGACGCTGGGAGATCGATCTCGTCTTCGACGAGATCAAGACCCATCAGCGCGATGCCGGGAGTCGGCGTCAGGACCGGAGCACGGATATTGATCGAGGTAACGGCAGTACCTTCCCGACCGTCGGCCACCTCGCTGCCTAAGAAGACATCTCATTTGGTCAGGTAGGGCTGTCGTTCATGGTGGGGATCGTTGAGCGGCTGGTGCCGGATGAGTTGTGGGAGCTGTTCCAGCGGGTGGTGCCGGAGGCGCCCTCGCGGCCTCAGGGGGACGGTCGGCGTCGACGTGGTGATCGTGAGGTGCTGGCCGCGATCGTGTTCGTTGCCACGTCAGGCTGTACGTGGCAGCAGTTGTCAACGGCTTCGTTCGGGCCGTCAGGGGCGACGGCCCATCGACGCTTCTTCGGTGGTCGAAGGCCAGGGTGTGGGCCAAGCTCCACCGCGTGGTGCTCGACGAGCTCGGCTCCCGGGGCGAGTTGGACTGGTCCCGCCGCGCGATCGACTCGGTGAACATGCGGGCCCTGAAAATGGGGGATCTGACAGGTCCGAATCCTGTCGATCGGGGCAAGTACGGGGCGAAGATCCACTTGGTCACCGAACGAACCGTCCTGCCCCTTTCCGTCGGAATCTCGGGGGCGAACATGCACGACAGACAGTCAGGCCATGATCCCGCTCGTGCAAGGAATACTGCCGATCCGCTCCCGCCGCGGACCGCGGCGCCGCAAACCCGAGAAGCTCCACGCCGACAAGGGCTATGACTACTCCCACCTGCGACGGTGGTTACGCCAGCGTGGCATTCAGCAGCGCATCGCGCGCAAGGGAATCGAGTCATCACAGCGACTAGGACGCCACCCGTGGGCCGTCGAACGCACGATGTCGTGGCTCGCCGACTCCACCGCCGCTATAAGCAAAAAGCCGAGCACTTCCCCTTCACCAGCATCGCCTGCACCCTGATCTGCTACCGCAGGATCACGTCCTGATTCGCTGGCGTGGTACCGAACGAAGGCCCTCGCTCTACGAGCCCTCGACAGGCAGCCCCGCCACGAACTCTGAAAGAACGGAGGTTCGGGGCGGCGCCTGCCCATGAAGGAACCGCTGGTAGTGGTCGGCGACGAGACGACGCAGGTCTGCCTCGGCCGGTTCATCACCACTGAGCTCAAGGGCGACCTGGTGCGGCTCACCTGTCATGTACAACGGTCTGGCCAGGGCGTCGAACCCACAGGTGTACTCGTCGGGCATCTCCCACCATGCCTCGGCGGACGCTCGGTCCTGGAGGACGTACATGTAATAGTCGTCATCGAAGAGGATTACGGGTCCTATCGGTGTAGTCACCCGTGGAGTATGGCGCAACCAGCAGGTCAGATACGTGCCACAGCACAAGCACCAGCCCTACGTTCACGCACCAAATGAGATGACGTCCAAGCCGGACTCGCCCCAGCGACCCGTACTTCCGGCTCCTCGATCCGCGGCAAACAACCTATCCCGATGCGGAAACAAGCAGCTCAAACGGACCTTCTTCCTCTCCGCGTTCGCCGCCCTGGGCGACCCGGCATCGCGGACCTATTACGACAAGAAGATCGTCCAGGGGAAGCACCACACGCAGGCCCTGCTCTGCCTCGCCAGGCGGCGGGCGAACGTCCTCTTCGCGATGCTCCGCGATGGAACTTTCTACGAGGCCCGTCCTGCCGCATCGACTTGAGACCTTCTTGTCCTGCGGGCAGGTGCGTGATCAGCTTCGGAGATGGGGGCCGAGGATTCCGAGCACATGAAACTCATCCACCGCTGGCTCGCCGGCGAGGTGGTCAACAGCACCGTTGGCATCAAGGTGACCGGTGGCCCATTCAACGGACAAACCAAAATCGTCCAGCTCGATCAGGACGGGCTTCCACCCGCACGCCTTCGTGCTCGCGGCGGCAGCGGACAGACACCTGGAAACCCTGCTGCCTGGCACATCTACGAAGCCGTCCCGGCCCCCGATACTGCCGCCGGCTGGACCTACAGATACGCCGGAGCCGACACGACTGACGCTTCCACCGAGGGCCCCTCAGGCACCCCCGCGGCTTGACCAAGGAGATAGTGGCCCCGCCACTACGACTTGTCCAGGGTCCACCTGGACTCCCCAAGCATCAGGCTGCTTCCCACTCGATGGCATGGTCACGCTTTCTTCACTTAGTCATCACTGCACGATCACCTCCAGTAGGCTGCGGGCGCTCCGTTCGCACCACTGAGGGGGATTTCTTCATGCGTATCCGCTACGTCCTGACCACTGCCGTGACTACTGCGGCTGCCGCCGCACTCGGGCTCGCGGTAGTAGTGCCGGCACAGGCGGCCGAGTACTCCTCGGCCCTGAAGATCAAGGGCGTCCAGTACGACGCTCCGGGCCGGGACTCCAACAAGTGCTCTGGCGGCAACACCAAGAACGAGTACCTGACGATCAAGAACTACTCGAAGACGGCGACCGTGAACCTGAAGGGCTACAAGGTCAAGGACGCCGCCGGAAACACGTTCACCTTCAAGAACAGCCACGTCCTGCAGCCGGGCGACCAGGTCAGTCTGCGCGGCGGCCGCGGCGCCGACTCAGACGCCAAGAACGTCGTCTACCGCCAGAACTGCAACTTCATCTGGAACAACGACAAGGACACCATCTACTTCTACAAGCCGGGTGGAGTCCGAGCCGACGTCCACGCCTACACCAAGAAGGCCAACGACAAGGACGGCAACGGCTACATCGCCTACCACGGCTGACGAGTCGCCTCTATCCAGTGAGGGTCGGCGGCCAAAAGAACACACTCGACGGCCGACCCTCACAGCTGGCCCTACCCAATCAAGCAGATCTTGCAGCCACTGTCTGGAGCTGCCTTGGCGCCTTCCCACAGGGCGCGGGCTGCGGTGGAGGGCCTGCTCGTCGACGTCGCCCGGCGTCCGGACTGGTGGCCTCGGCCGGGTGGCGAGGAGGTCGCCGATGTCTTCGGGGCGCGTTGCTGGGTCTCGATCGTGGCCTACCTCGACGAGGTCAAGGTACGTGACGTCGGTTGGGCGGGGGTGAAGTTGGGTGGTGGTCCTGGAACTGGCTCCACGCCCTTCGCCGTCACCGTATCTCCTGCATGGCAGAAGCGTCGCCCGCAGTACAGGGATCGCCGCATGTCAGCATCCATGGCCTCCCGGCGCGCGTACCGTGAGGGGACGACCCGCCGGGAGGACCAGCCGATGAGCGCACAGCCCGACCACGCACCCTTCACGCCGTACGCCCCCGCACCCGGGGCGCCGGCCGAACTCCTCGCCCAGCTGCGCGCCGACCAGCGCGCTGATCAGTGGGTGCCGGCCTTCGAACGGGAGTGGGCGGCGGCGCTGGAGGAGTCCCGCCGTACATTCTCCCTCGCCGGGCTGTACGAGGTCGTCCAGGACTGGCAGGGCCGTCTCGCCTCCGCCCCGGCGGTCGACGCGTTCGTCGCCTCCGGCTACGACGACAGCGAGTTCATCGACATGGCGGACCTGCGGGAAAGACGCCGGTGACCGGGCGGCCGTACGCGGTCAGCTTTTCAGCTCCGGCCGCGAAGGTACTCGACACCCTGCCCGAGGACGTCGAAGACATGGTGTGGGACGTCCTGGACACGGCCGCGGCCGACCCGTGGGGCTTTCGGCAGTGGAACGCCGACGACCTGGAGGGCCAGGACGTCCGCCACGCCTCCGTCGGCCAGCTGTCCCTCACCTACTGGGTGAACCGCCCCCTGCACCGCCTGTCCGTCCTCACCATTACCTGGCTCGGATAGACCGTGACAATGCCCTGCCCGGCATCGCAACTGCCGGGGCAGGCTGTTTCCGGTCGTAGCCACCACCCGGTGAAGCTTGCCGGCGCGCAGGACGATGAAGTCGTAGGCGAGCACAACAAGGACCAGGTGCACGGCCACAAACCTCGCTGCCGCCACTGACCGCAGCCCACCGCCTGGGAGATCACGGTCAGCCTGCGGAAAGCGGTGCTCGCTGCCCGCATCTGGCTTCTCTCTCGGCTACCCGAATTGGAAGGCGTACTGCGACGCGGAGTTCGGCATCAGCCGCGCGCAGGCGTACCGGATCCTGGACATCGCCCGCTTCCTTTCGGCGGTCCACGAAGCGGTCACCGCCAGGGCGATCTATGTGACCTGTGGGGGGTGCCTCTATGTCCTTCGTCAAGGTGTGACCGTGTGCCGCAGTAGGCGACTCTTGAGCACCCCGGCAACCATTCCGGCTCGGCGGGGGTCCTCCATACCAGGCCCCGCTCGGGGCCTCGAAAACCGCGAGTCGGAGAAGCGAGCTGGTGGCAGGCCCGTCAGAGCCGGGAGCGCCTGGTCGACCGGCTGCTGGGCCGGTTCACCGACCCCGGTGCGGGCCTGACCCGCGACAAGACTCGGCGGCGGGGCCTGGGCAAGCTGCTGGACTAGCTCGAAGGCCAGCCCGGAGAGACCTGGCAGGATCGCTGGATGGCCAGCGGGGCGGACGACGCCGGCTTCGAGTGGACCGATCTGCCCCTGCAGGGACGCGGCACACCCAAGGGCCACTGGCGCGATGAACTGGCCACGGGACTGGTGCTCCTGGTCGCCGGGCAGGCGATCCGCCCCAGCTACCCGTGGCTGCTGCGGCAGCGCGTGACGGTGATGCTCACCGAGTCCCGGGCCGCCAGTGACCCCGCTGCCTTCCAGCGGCTCGAACAACTGGCCCAGCATGCGACCCCGACAGCGAGGTCCGACGCCCTGAACAAGCTCACCTGGATCGTGATCCGCAAGGGTGGCCTGGTCAGCGACATCACCGTCGGCGACTGCATCGAGCTGACCACCGCACTGGAGGAACACCACTTCCGGGGCAGCGCCGGCCGGCCGCTGTTCTATGCCCTGCTCAAGGAGACCGGCGTGCTCCCGGCCAGCGCACCGGTGCGGCTGCGGGCGCTTCGCATCGAAGGCCGCCGCAGCGTCGAGCAGATCGTCGACGCGTACGCCATCGAGTGCCGGGCCGTCCGTGACCTGCTGGTCGAGTACTTCACCGAGCGGGCTCCCGAGCTCGACCACGTCTCGCTGCGTTCGATCGCCCGCAACCTGTGCCGGTTGTTCTGGCGCGACCTGGAGATCCACCATCCCGGCATCGACTCGCTGCGACTGACGCCCGAGGTCGCGCAGGCGTGGAAGGAACGCCTGGCCTACATCCGTGACGCCCAGGGCCACCCGGTGCGGCCGCGGGTGAACTTCCGCAGCGAGCTGGTGTTCATCCGGGCGTTCTACCAGGACATCGCCCGCTGGGCCGCCGACGATCCGGCGCGATGGGCGCCCTGGGTGGCGCCGTGTCCGATCAAGGCCAACGAGTGCGCGACGAAGAAGTCCAGGTCCGGGGTGAAGTCCCGGATGGACCAGCGGACCAGGACCCAGCTGCCGCTGCTACCCGCCCTGCTTCGAGCCGTCGACCGGCAGCGCAAGGACGCCGAGGCTCGCATCACTGCGGCTCGCGCGACACCAACTGGTGGACGGTTCCAAGTCGCCGGGGAGGAGTTCGAGCGCTGCAGGTCCGGGCAGGCCCGCCGCGTCTACGTCACCGAGGTGGCCGCCGGTCGGCGGCGGAACCTGACCCACGAGGAGGAGGCGGCGTTCTGGTCCTGGGCGACGGTGGAGGTGCTACGGCACACCGGCATCCGGATCGAGGAGATGCTGGAGCTCACCCACCACAGCTTCATCGCCTACACCCTGCCCACCACCGGCGAGGTGGTGCCAATGCTGCAGGTCGCCCCGTCCAAGACCGATGCGGAGCGCCTACTGCTGGTCTCCCCGGAGCTGGCGGAGGTGCTGACCGCAGTGATCTTCCGGGTCCGGGCCGGGAACGCCGCCCTGCCGCTGGTGTCGGCCTACGACGTGTTCGAGCAGACCTGGAGCCCGCCCATGCCGTTCCTGTTCCAACGCCGGTACGGCACCGAGGACCGGCCGCTGAGCCGCAGCTACATCCGCGAGTGCCTGGTCGCGACCTCGCAGTCCGCCCAGATCACCATGGCCGGCGACCCGCTCGAATGGCGCCCCCACGACTTCAGAAGGATCTTCGTGACCGACGCCATCCGCTCCGGACTGCCCCCGCACATCGCCGCGAAAATCTGCGGCCACGCCGCTCTGGACACCACCATGGGCTATGCCGCGATCTACCCGGAGGACGTGATCTCCCATCACCGGGCCTTCATCGCCCGCCGCAGAACCGAGCGGCCCAGTGAGGAGTACCGCGAGCTCACCGCCACCGAGTGGGACGAGTTCCTAGCCCACTTCGAACTCCGCAAGGTCGCCCTGGGGACCTGCGGCCGCGACTACGCGACCCCGTGCCAGCATGAAAACGCCTGCGTCAGGTGCCCCCTACTCCGCGTGGACCCAGCCCAGATGCCACGCCTCCAGGAGATCCACGCCAACCTCGTCGACCGTCTCCAAGAGGCCAAAGACCAGGGCTGGCTCGGCGAGGTCGCCGCCATCGAGACCACCCTGGCCGCCGCCGCGCAGAAACTGGAGGCCATGCGCGAGCGTGCAACTCAGCCGTCCACCGTTCACCTCGGCATGCCCGACATCCGCCGCGACACCGGACGCAGCAGCGCCGACGCTGAGACAGCCTTCCCAACGGGTCCTAAGCTTCGCGGATGACCTACGAAGAGCTGTGCTGGGAACCGATAGCGGCGCTTCCAGAAGGCGAGCCCGAGACGTCCTTCGGCGGGCGTTGGGAGGACCGGCTCTGGTTGAACGTTCCTGGCCCCTTCTACACCGGCATCGCCGACAACTGTTGGACGGGCCGGCTGCACGCACCGCGTCATGTGCTCTACGGCGGCGAGTACTTCGGTGAATATGTGTATCGCCAGCCGACGACCACGGCCGAGGTCCTGGACCTGGTGACAGCAGCCCAGGAAGATCCGTACCGCGGCTATGCCTGCGACGGCGACAGCCGATGGACACCCGAGGCTGTTCGGAACTGGTGGCGCGACCGTGGACGGGTCACCGAGTACCTGGAGTCCCTCCTGCCCGGATGGTCGTCCAGCGACAGGTCTGACGAGCGGGAAGCCGCAGAGGGGCTGAGGGACTTTGCCGCCTACATCACTGAAGGGCTCGGCGCTGACCTCCGGAAGTACCTCTTCCGGCTTGAAGAGGGCCGTTACCCGAAGAGCTCCGGACCACTGCCTGAGCTCCGATAAACAATGACGGCCACGGCATGCTCGGTGCTTTCGCACCTGGACCCCGTGGAGTGGGATCAGGTACCTGGCTACCCGGCTGGGCCTCAGACGCCAGGCGGAAGAACCTCGATGATCTCGGCGATGCCAGCGAGAGGTTGGGCCTCGTGCATCGCTATCACGTCACCAGACTTCAGATGCCGCCACTGCTCGGGTTGAAGGGGGGCCAGACGAACGTCGGCTGTCTCTCCGGGACCGAGTTGCGGCGCGAACTCCACCCAGATCCTTGCGATGTTCAGATCTCGTTGCCCGTCTGCGGTGCGGTTGCCGATGTCCCACAGCGGCCTGAGTCGCCCATCCCCTGAGAAGGTGCTCTGGCGTCCGCCCTCGTCGGCGCCCAGCAGAGTCAGCGTCGCGCGAACGGTGCCGTGCCTAACTTCCCAAGCTCGCCACTCGCACCAACGGCGGCTGCGGTCGAGCATCATCTGCCTGGCGGCCTCGGCGAGCATCTCCCAGAAGCCGGTGGACACGGGATGGACGTCGGCGATCTCGATCAGCACGTCCAGCGCCATCTCCCATTCCTGGAAGGCGATCTCCTCGCGAACGTTCCCGACCGTCTGGCCGTTCTCCGCCATGGCGTCCTCAGGCAGCAGTTCGACAGCCCGCCGAAGAAGTGTGAACGCGTCATCCATACGCTGGATTCTCGCCTGGTCCCGGGGCTTTGTCACAGACGACCTGACCCGATCCGGCGGCACGACACGCCCGGACGCCCCACCGACCTCAAGATCTCTGACCGCTACATTCAGCAACCCGCCCATCGTCTGCCTCCGCCGGACCCAGTTGGGCTGGTTCGGATATGCCTGCGTCCGCTGCCCGATGCTCTGGCCCGACCCTGCCCAGCGCGACCGGCTGGTCGAGATCCGCGACAATCTCATCGCCCGAATCGCGGAGGCTGAGCGCGAGGGGTGGCTCGGCGAAGTCGAAGGACTGCGTGTCAGCCTTGCGGGAGTCAAGGACAAGCTCGCCCAGGTCGACCGGCGTCCCCACAAGGGAGCCGAAGTCGACCTCGGCATGCCCACCATCAGGAACGAGGACTTTTGAACGCCGATGCCGATCACGGAAACCCAAGCGGTGACCTCAGCACCTGGACGATCGAACGCCTTCAGGCGTTCGCCTCGGACGCCCCAAGCCAGCAGCTTGAGGCGGTACGTGTCGTCGCGCAGGGCCACGCCTATCGCGCCGACGAACCCCGCGAACGCCAACAGTGGGCCAAGCTGTCATTGCGGGCCAACCAGCGTCTGCACGGCGACGGTCTGTGGGTTCGAGCAAGAGCAGCTCAGCAGAACTTCATGCTCCGGATGTGGATGATCGACCAGCTCGGCCCTGACGACGAGGATGACGACTGGAACCCCGAGACGTTGGCAGCCGACACTGTCACCGCACTTGCGCTCCCCCCTGCTGAGGCCCGTGCTCTCGCCGATCGCTGGCGCGACCTCACAGCTGAGCAGATGGGCGAGCTACGGCGGCACAAGAACCTGACGGCCCATCTGGACAGGCTCGTCAACCACCTGCAACCTGGCCCAATACGGGATCAACTTCTCGCTTGGATAGAAACTCGCCAACACCTGCCCTGACCGAGGCTGCGAGTTCACACCGCTTCCTCGACGCCGATCTCGAAGTTCAGAGAAGCGGTGATCTTCCACAACGCCCTGGACATCGCGGAGATCGTGCGCCAGCTCCTTGAGGAGGGATGGGAGATCGACCCGGAAGACCTGGCGCGCATCTCGCCGTACCTGACCGAACACATCAACCGGTTCGGCGAGTACAGCACCCACGAACTCGGCATCCAGCCCGACGCGTACGACCCGAAGCTCGACGTCGACTTCACCCCGCTGCGCGAGCAGGACCTGACCCCCGCCGGCGTCGGCCAGGCCGCCTGACAATCCGTACCCGAGGGCTTCTCCTGCCGCTTCACTTGGTCCCCGGAGGCCGGGAGCTCTCACACCGCGCTTCTATTGCGTTCGCATCAGGTGTAGGTCCTCGCCCCAGGCGTCCAGCACCGCGCCGTGCCCGGCCTGCCGGGCCACTACCTCGGCCTGGGCGAAGAGGCGGCGCTGTGCGGATACGTCGCCCGTTCCCGCGATGCGGTCCGCAGCGTCAAGCAGCGTTCCGGTGTCCCAGCCGGGCAGCGGAAATCGGGCGAGCTCCCATTCCAGGTACTTGTTGTATGGGCGGGGGCGACGGTCCAGTGCGAAGAGCAGCTCCAGCAGGAACCGGATGCTGTCGGCGGCGTCGAGCTGGGCCGCGAGCGTGTGCCCGTCGCGGTCGTTCTTGACCGAGCGGTAGAGGGAGTTGGCGTAGGCGTCGAGCCATGCGTCCGCCTCTCGGAAGGCTTCGTCGGCGTCGAGCCGTGCCTTTTCGGCCAGGATCTGGGCGATGGCCCCGTCGAGCCGGTCGAGCACGATCCGGGCGCGGGCAAGGGCATACCGCTCGAAGCCTGGCATTCCGGCGGCGCGGAACTCGTCGAGAGACAGGACGACGAGGTCGAGTTCCGGGGTGCGGTGGCCCGTGAACCGGGTGAGGTCGGTTGTCGCGACATCAGCGAGAACGACGTACAGGTCGTGGTCGGAGTGCTCGGTGGTCATCCCCTCGTGAGCCCGGGAGCCCTTGAGGACAAGACCAACGACAGATGGATCAGCGACGGCGAGTTCGACGAACGCATCGTAGGTGATGGGGTTCTGAGCAGTCATTTCGTGATCTCCGGGATCATCATGATGGGCATACCAATCAGGCGACCCGAACTCATCAGGGTCGTTCCTGCACCATCTGCGGCGGCGCTTGGCCGTCGCCCGGAAAATCAACGCACGTGCGGACTCTACTCCCCAGTCAGCCCAGAGGTCTGAACTTCGTTGCTCTCGTCCCGGACTGACCGGTGCCTCCGGGATGTCCTCGTTGAAGCCCCCAGTTGCCGCAGTAAATGCCGGATTTACTGCGGCGGAGCCCCTACCGTGATCATCGCGACCTGCGGCGGGGCATTCCGGCCGGCGGGGCGAGGTGTACGCATTTACTGCGGCAGTGGCGGAAGGGCGGGGCGGGCATGAGGATCGAACCAGTGACCGAACTCGGGAGCGGGGGCGCGCTCCGGCTGCCGCGCGCTCGGGTCGTGCCCCTGTCCGCCGCTCCGGCGTCGTACACCGCGGCGGTCGAGCGGTACCTCACAGGCGCGGGCATCGCGAAGTCCTCCGCGCGGATCTACCGGATCTCGCTGACGACCTGGGGATGGATGCTCACCGGCGAACCGGCGCCGATTGGAGCCGCCCGCCGAGGCGCGAAGCCGCCCGTCTTCCCCGTCACCGCGATCGACGACCCGGCGCTGCCGGAAGTGCTGGCCGAGCTGGCCGCCGCGCGGGCGGACGAGATGGACGCCGACACCGTCAACCGGGAGCTGTCCATCGCGCGAAAAGCGATCGGCTGGTGGCAGCGCCAGGGCTGGATCGAATGCGATCCGACGATCGGCATCGAGCGACGGCCGGCGCCACCGGACCGCACCAAGGCTCTCGCGGAGAACCAGATCGCTGCCCTGTGGCGCCTCGACGTCGCGCTACGGGAGAAGACGCAGTGGAAGATGCTCTACGAGTCCGTCGCACGGGCCGACGAGGTGCTGTGCCTGAACGTGGAAGACCTCTACCCGCAGGACAAACGCGGGAAGATCACGGCCAAGGGCGGCGCGACCGAGTGGATTCACTGGCAGTCCGGCACCGCCCAGCTCCTGCCCCGCCTCATCGCCCGCCGCACCCGCGGCCCGCTGTTCCTCACCGACCGCAAGGCCCCGGCCGGAACCCCGACACTCGACGTGTGCCCGGAGACCGGCCGGGCCCGGCTCTCCTACCGCCGCGCTGAGGAGATCTTCGAGGAGAACACCCGGCTGCTGGCCAACCCCCTCGCCTCACCCGACGACATCGAGGACCTGGACGGGTGGACCCTGCACCGGCTACGTCACAGTGCCCTCACGCACGACGCGGAAGACGGCACCTCCACCCCGATGCTGCTGGCCCGCTCCCGCCACGCATCCGTCCGCTCCCTGGAGCGATACGCCCGCCCCGGCGTCGACTCGGTCGCCCGGCACGTCGCCGGACGCGACCCCGCTGCACGTCGCCGCACGTAAATCCGAGCGCATCAGGGCTTCAAGATCATCCCGTTGCCCCTTTGCCACGTATCTCGGTCACACCCCAGGCAGTGGCACCACCCGACAGCCCCGGCGGCCGGGCTGCACGGCAAGCACCGTCCCGAGGGCGACGACCAGGCTGACGGCCGCGCGCATGTCGTACGTTGCCCTGCGCCGCGACGATCCGCGATCACCGTTCGTGCTCCGTCAGCCCTCCGAGGTGCCCATGGACTCGAAGGTCTCGCGCATCAGCTCGTCGATGGTTCCCGGCTTGTCGGCCAGGGAGTCGAACAGGTCGGCGAGCAGCCACAGCACGAAGCCGTGGACCATGGCCTCCTTCGGCTCGATCGTTCCGAACCGGTCGCGCCAGGCCACGGTGTCCATGCCCATGGCGGCGGCCATGAGGACTCCGGTCACCATCGGCACCTGCTCCGGGTCGGCCATCTCGAATGAGGGCAGCCGACGGATCACGGCAGGGATGAGGTCATTGAGCGGATCGAGCTGCTCCCCGCCCCCGGGCGGCTCAGCGATCAGGTACCCGGTCAGCACCCCCACCAGGAACACCGTGCCCCGGGAGACTTCCTCACGCCCGACGGAGTCGATCGCGGCCTTCACTCGCTGCTGCGCCTCCTGGCGCTCCTTGGCGGGCGTCCGCTTCTCCAAGACCCTGTAGGTGTCCCACGCCGCACGGACCGCCTCATCCACCACTACGCCGTCGCTACTCATGAAGGTGACCGTAGGCGAGACGACTTGATCCGCGAAGACCGGCACCGGTGTCACGCACAGTCCTGCCCTGTGAGGTCCATGAGCCTTACAGGGCGTTTCCCCAGGCAGAATCGGGTGAGCTATGAGGCTGTGAGGGTGTGAGACAGAGGTCGCGCCGGTTCCTCCGCACGCCCTGCCCCGGCCGCCGGCCCGGAGGACGATGGAGTCGTGGGAACCCGCGACCAGGATCAGGACGCCGTCGTCGAACCCGCGTGGCCGCCGCTCACCGCAGACAGGCCCGTAAGATCACGGCTGGGCTGCGCGCGGCGATGGAGGACATCCGGCGCTCCGTCGCGCTGCTCACCTCCCCGGGTCCGCGCCGCCCACTCCGCCCGCGTCTGGGAGTCGCGGGCCGCGGCCCCACCACCGGGCGACTGCCCGCAGGCTCTCCGGGTGTGGCTTTGATCGTTGGTTGGCGAGGCTGGGGATTCGAAGCCCCAGGTGGCCGTGTTTCGTGGATTTCTTGCTGGCGGCTCCGTTGGCCGCTTGGTGGCGAGTCAGACCGCACAACGGTGACGCTCTGTAGTGTAGTGGCGGTTCAGAACCCGCCCCCGGCCCGGCCGGCGCATCTCCGCCGATAATGTCCCCTCGTATGGACAACGTTGAACTGAGCGACGCCCTAGCGGACTTCGCGGGTCTCGTCCGTCGCGTCGAGGAGACCGGCAAGCGGGTGTGTGTCGTCGAGGGCGGCGAGCCAACGAGTGTGCTCCTCCCCGCGGCGGAACTCGCCGAGCTGGAACACTTTGCCCAACGGGCCCGCGACGGAGCACGACACCGGCCCAGATCCAGATCGGGGCAGGGCCACCCGTTCGGCCCGGACCCGCAGGCCCCGTACATCCGGTACGTACACGCCGACGGGGGGCGGATGACCTTCGTGCGGGACCGAGTGGTCGTGGCCGAGCTGAGGTCCGTGGCAGAGCTCGACTGGCTGGAGGACAGGGCGCGCACCGCCCGCCAGGGCTACATGCCCCCGAAGCAGGCGGCCGCGTTCGAGGAGTTCCTCGCCCGCCAAGGCCCGGTGGGCGACGGCATGGCATGGATCGCCGGCAGCTGGCGGTGCCAAGAACCCTTCACGAAACTCGTGTTCATCAAAGGGCCGACCGCCGAGGATGTCGCCCTCGCCTACGGGGCCGACCCGCAAGATATCGCCGACGGGCTGCTGCTCCACCAGGTCGAGGAGCGGGACGCACGGGAGGGCACCGACGACCTCACCCGCGTGCTGGCCTTCGGGGAGGAGAACGGCTGGACGTGGCTGGGCTACCACGACGTCGACCACGCCTTCTCGCGCTCCCTCGACCCGCCTCCCGAGCAGCGGATCACGCTCAGCGCGACCATGGCCAAAGGCATCTACGCCTTCAGCTACTTCGAGGACGGCGTGTACCAGAACCCCTTCCCGATCGAGGACGGCGCCGAAGACCGGCGGGACATGTACGAGCTCATCTGGTACACCCCGGGCGAGGCGCCGTTCGCCCCGGAAGCACCACTGTCCTTCCTCAACCTGCACCTCCGCATCGCGGAGAAGGCAAACAACTGGCCGGACAACATCGCGCTCTTCTTCGAAGGCCTGGAACGGGCCTTCGGCCTCACCCTGCCCCGGAAAGCAATCACCTCCGGAAACGTACGCTGCGCCCATCCGACCCGCCGCTGAACCAGGGGCGCGAGGCGCACTACCGGGACCCCGGTACGCCTCACCACGTACAGCTGCGCCAGGACGGCGCGAACCCGCCTGGTGCAAACGAGGCCTCGAGCGAGCGTGACTCACAGTCACCGCCTGCCAGTGCCCGACCTCCCGCGCACATGTGAGGAGCACGGAGCGTACTTACGGGCCGGGTTCCCACAGAGTGCTCCCGGGCCCGCCTGCCCGGCGATACCGTGGTGAGACACGCCAGTTCTGCCCTCTGGAGCCCTCGATGAGCGA
This sequence comes from Streptomyces sp. NBC_00464, assembly GCF_036013915.1. Classification (NCBI taxonomy): domain Bacteria; kingdom Bacillati; phylum Actinomycetota; class Actinomycetes; order Kitasatosporales; family Streptomycetaceae; genus Streptomyces; species Streptomyces sp. NBC_00464. Next base: position 196,604 of record NZ_CP107900.1, read on the forward strand.
ACAGCCGGCCCCCGCCGACACCGCCGCCCGGCAGCTGGAGCCCGCAGCCGCCGACGCGGTGCGCGCGTACGCGGCCAAGGCCCGTGCCGACGCCGACCGGTTCGCCGCCGTCCTGGAGGACATCGCCACCAACGGTCTGCCCGACCCCGAGCAGTGCACGCCGTGGGAGGAACTACGCGAGACCCACCTCACCCGTCTCGCCGCCCAGCGCCCGGCCGTCGCCTGATGCCCAGGCAGCACCGCCGACGCCGCGCCCGGATCACGTTCTCCGACTCCGCCGCGAAGCAGATGGAGAACCTGACCAGCGAGGCCGACATCCACGCCCTGGACCGCGCCCTGGTCGTCATCTCCGTCGACCCCGACGCCGGAGAGCCGCTCCCCGGGACCGCCGCCGGCCCCCGGCTGCGCCAGTACGCCGACGAAGTCGAGCGCGTCCGGATCCTGTATTGGGTGACGGCCCTGAAGACCGTGGTGGTCGTGGCCTTCATCGAGGCGTAGCAGCCGCCTGCTGCCCTCCCGCTGCTCGTGCTGCACGGCTGCATGGTGGCTCGGGAGGCAGCGCATCATTCGCACGGCCCGATCGGCACACAGGTACGGCTCGTGCAGCAAGCCGGCCTCCCGGGTGCAGCAGACGCTGCCGATGTGCGCTGCATCCGGATGCGGATTGGTCTGGAGGACCAGAACAACCTGGTTCACCTGGCGCAATGGGCTTGAGGATCGATATTAATGCCGCCTCTGGCACCATTCTCGGAGGTCTGGCTGCTGCAGGCGGTCAGTTCACGGTCGCCGGAACAGCAGCGGCCATAACGCTCGTGCCCTACGTCGCCAGCAAATTCATGACTCGACGCCAGGAGATCGCGACCTCGCCGGTGGCCTTCCTGCTCGCCGCTGACCGGGATCTCACTGGCAGGCGCTTGCTGAACATGCGACGAGGTTCCTGGTGGTGAGCATCTCTTGCCCTCACGGGTAACACGGCTTGCGACCTGCCCGGGGGCAGCACCTGTGCGTTGGTCGAGTGGGTTCAAGCGACACGAAGTTTCTTACGCCGTTCGAGGGCGAGCTGCTCGCGGTAGTGCTCGACGGCCTGGTGGAACCGGGTGACAAACTCCGGGTCGTCCAGGCGGTCCTCGACGGGCATGTCATCGATGGCGCGCTGCGCCGCGGCGGGTGACTCGTATCCGGCGAGCGTCGCGTTGATCCGGTAGAGGCCGTTGCGCTGCTTGGTGACCAGGCGGGCGAGTATCAGGTCGCGGAGGCCGGAGGTGACGCTGGGGCGGCTCAGTCCCGGCAGGGCCGCGATCTGGTTCTGGCCCATCTCCACGCGGCCGCCGGACTCGCTGCGGGAGCGCAGGGTGAGCAGCACGCGGTAGGCAGGCTGGGGGAGGTCCAGGGCCGCGACGACGCCTTCGCCGTTGACCGGTGTGAATAACATGCCCCCTGCTCCTTCTCCTCTTGTGCGTCGAACCGCTTGCGTCGTTCCCGTCGCTTCGCGGCGCGTTCCTTGCGGAGCTCGTCGATCGCCTCGCGCATGTGCTGCAGCGACGGGTGGCGCACCAGTTCCGACAGGCTTCCTGCCCGGCCCTGTTCTCGTATAGCTACCGCCAAGTGGCGTGTAGCACTGAGTAACTTCCGTAGCCCCTCGTTTCCCCGCCTGGGTCGCCTCGTTGAGCTGAACGAGTGACGGCGAAGGATGGGGCGCATGCGGCAGGACTGGGAGCCGGAAGACCTGATCGAGGTCTGGACGCTGCTCGAAGACGACATGAAGAAGGTACGGAACAAGTCCGGGGCGACCCGGTTGGGATTTGCGCTGTTGCTCAAGTTCTTCGAGGTGGAGGCCCGGTTCCCGGAGTCCGCCAAGGAGATGCCCGCGGCGGCGGTGGAGTACGTGGCCCAGCAGGTGAAGGTCCCCGCCGAGGCGTGGGACGCCTACGACTGGCAGGGCGACCGGATCAAGCGGCACCGCAAGGAGATCCGGGAGGCGTATGGGTTCCGGGCGAACACCGAGGAGGACCAGGAGCGGCTGGCCGAGTGGCTGGCCGCTGAGCTGTGTCCGGTGGAGCTGTCGCGGGATCGGCTGGCGGCAGCGGTGGTGGCACGCTGCCGTAACGACCACATCGAGCCGCCGGCCCCAGGCCGGGTCGGGCGGCTGGTGGGCAAGGCGGTCAAGGACTTCGAGGCCCAGTTCTGCCGCAGCAGGATGGAGCGGATCTCACACGCGACGCGGTCGCGCCTGGAGGACCTGGTCGCCGGCAGCCACGACGAGACGGGCGAGGGAGCGGACGGCCATGATGCGGTGTCGGCCGGCGGGCGTTCGCACTTCGCCGAGCTGAAGGCCGACCCGGGGGCGCCGGGCCTGGAGAGCCTGCTGGCGGAGGTGAACAAGCTTCAGCGGGTGCGGCGGCTGGAGCTGCCCGCGGACTTGTTCGCGGACGTGTCGGAGAAGCTGGTGGACGCGTGGCGGGCGCGGGCGTCGAAGGAGTACCCGGCGAACCTGGAGCGGATGAAGCCGCCGCGGCGCCTGACGCTACTGGCCGCGCTGTGTCATGTGCGGCAGACGGAGATCACCGACTCGCTGGTGGACCTGTTCATCCAGCTCGTGCTGAAGATCAACACCCGGGCGGAGCGGAAGGTCGACAAGGAGCTGAACGCCGAGCTGAAGAAGGTCCGGGGCAAGGAGGGGATGCTGCTGCGGGTCGCGGAGGCGGCGCTGTCCGAGCCGTCCGGCACCGTGCGGCGGGTGATCTATCCGGTGGTCGGCGGGGAGAAGACGCTGAAGGCGCTGGCAGCGGAGGCCGCGGCGAACGAGGCCCGCTACAAGGCGAGGGTCCGCACGGTGCTGCGGTCGTCGTACTCGGCGCACTGGCGCCGGATGCTCTCGCCGCTGCTGGGCGCGCTGGAGCTGAAGTGCAACAACACTGCCTACCGGCCGGTGATGGACGCTATCGATCTGCTCCAGCGCTACCTGGACCAGCCGCTGAAGGAGGGCGCGTTCTTCGATCCGGCGGAGAGCGTGCCGCTCGCGGGGGTGGTGCCCGAGCACTGGCGGGCGGCGGTGGTGGACGACAAGGGCCGTGTCGAGCGCATCCCGTACGAGCTGTGCGTGCTGGTCGCTTTGCGGGACGCGGTGCGGCGCCGGGAGATTTGGGTGGTGGGGGCGAACCGGTGGCGTAACCCGGAGGACGACCTGCCGGCGGACTTCGAGGACAACCGGGACGTGCACTACGCCGCGCTGGGCCAGCCGCAGGACGCCGGGGAGTTCATCGCCGCCCTGCAAGGCAAGCTCCGCACCTCGCTGGACCGCTTCGAGCAGGCGCTGGCGGAGGGCACGACCGGCGGGGTGGCGATCGTCAAGAAGCACGGCGAGCCGTGGATCAGGGTCTCCCCACGCGACAAGCTGGAGGAGCCCGAGAGCCTGGTGGCCATCAAGGGCGAGATCGAGCGGCGCTGGGGCACCATCGACCTGCTGGACATCCTGAAATACGCCGAGTTCGACACGGACTTCATCGCCGAGTTCACCTCGGTCGCCACCAGAGAGATGCTGTCCAAGGATGTGCTGCGGCGCCGGCTGCTGCTGGTCCTGTTCGGTCTGGGCACGAACATGGGGATCAAGCGGGTCGCGGTGACGGGCAAGCACGGCGAGTCGGAGGCGACGCTGCGGCGGGTGCGGCACCTCTTCGTCAACCGCGCCAACATGCGCGCGGCCTTGCGCAAGCTGGTGAACGCCACCTTCGCCGTCCGCGATGAGATGTGGTGGGGCACGGGCACTGCGTGCGCCTCCGACAGCCGCAAGTTCGGCGCATGGTCCAGCAACCTGATGACCGAGTGGCACCAGCGCTACCGAACTGGAGTAGGAGCGGGTTCCCCGGAGCTCTCCCTCGCCGCGTAGCCGCATCTCAGCAGCTCAACCACCAACCGCAGTCCGAACGCCAGCCGTACGGGATTCCGCCAGTTTCACCAGGATTCATGGAGAGATTCGTGTAATCTGCCGTGCTGTGGTGGATTCCAGGACACGCCTGCTGTCCGTCGTACGGCCCCGCGGGGGTGGCGACGCCGAGGACCCTACCGAGGAGCCGGTGCTGGAGCCGGACCTGGCCGACATCGTCACGCTGCAGCGGCGCCAGTCGGCCGCCCTCACCGATGGGGACGAGGAGTCGTTCTTCCTGGACACCGTCGCCGAGTACCAGTGGGCCCGGGACGCGGCCGGGCTGGCGGTCACGACGCTGGACCGGCTGGTCAAGCCGGTCATCGAGATCTGCCAGCACTACGGCCTGGTGCCATGGCGGCTCACCCCTCGGCAGGTCGACCGGTACTTCGCCGGGCCGGGCAAGCGCGGCCGCTCCACGGTCCGGCAGAAGATGAATCAGATCGACCACTACTTCGCGTTCCTCGAACAGCGCTATGCCGGAGAGATCGCCCGCCGGTTCGGGGCGGCTGTCGAGTCGCCCATCGACCCGTTCAACCGGCCGAAGCACCGCGGGGACTTCGGGCTGCGGGTGCCACCGTCACACCGGGCCACCCGGGAGTTCTTCGCCGGTTGGCGCAACTCGTTGGAAGACGCGCGTAAGCCCGTCATCGCCCGCCGCGACTACGTGATGGGCAAGCTCACCTACATCTCTGGAGTGCGGGCCGCCGAACTGTGCGGCGTGTGCATCGGAGACGTCCACTGGGAGTCCGGGCAGTGGGGCCGCTTCCTCGTCAACGGCAAAGGCGCCCACGGTTCCGGTCCCCGGCAGCGGGAGGCATACCTGTTCCAGGAGGGCCGCGACCTCCTGTGGTGGTACATCGAGGAGGTCCGGGGCGAGTTCAGCGACGACCCGGAGGACCCGAGGGCACCGTTGTTCCCTTCCGAACGCCTGCCGCCGGCGGTCGCGGCGCTGAACGTGCCGACGCCGGGCATCGCGGTGACGCCGTCGACCTTCCGCAAGGCGCTGAAGACGGCCGGGCAGCGGTTCCTCACCGGCCCGGTCACCCATCTTCACCCCCACCTGCTAAGACATGCTTGCGCGACCCACAACTATGAGCGCGGGATGTCGCTGTGGGAGGTGCAGAAAATGCTCGGACACGACCGGCCAACGACCACGGTTTCGTACCTCGCGACCGCTCACGCGGATCCTGAGGTGGCGAGCCTGGCCGCCTCCGGGCGGGCCGTGCAGCGACTGGTGATGGACAAGGGGAATCTGCGGTGAAGTGGAATCTGCGCTGGGCAGCGGCCAAGCGTGACATCTGGCGGCCCAGCGACCTACTGGCCGCGTTCCAACAGGTCGGCTTCAACCCGTCGTTGAGCAAGGTCGCCGCCCTGTGGGGCGGCAAGCCGATCTCGGTGAGGCTGGACGACCTGGACAAGATGTGCGCCGCGCTGAACTGCACGGTCGCCGACCTGCTGGAGGCCGAGCCGCTGGCCGCCGCCGACGGAGACGAGCGGGAAACCGGCAAACGGGCGGTGGGGGCCGAGGATGGAGCGGTCCGACCGGTCCGACCGATCCCACGCAAGGGCCAGGGCCGCTCGCGCCGGTCGCTGCCGCCGAACTGACGCCGTGGCGCGACGGAAGACATGGCCCGTCGGGCAGTGCCGGATCTGCCTGGGCTGGGGCGAGAAGCCGCAGTACGCCGACTGCACCGCCTGCTCGTCCTGGCGGCATCTGCATCCCGAGCAGGCACCCTGTCGCCGCTGCGGGCACGCCGGCCACCTCAACACCGATGGGCTGTGCCGTCTGTGTCTGCAGGTCATCCGGACTTTCGACGCCGAATGGATTGCCGACCCTGTCGCCGGGCGGCCGTGCCAGCTCGCGCTGATCCTGCCCGGCATCCGTCTGCCCAGGTCACAGCCGATCGACCGCCCGCTGAAAGGGCGGCCGCGCGACGCGAGCCGGCCGCGGTCCTGGCTGGACCGTCAGCGGATCGCGTCGGCCGAGCCGAGCGACGACCCGCGCGTGTGCCCACCGGCCGTAAGCGGCCAGCTCCTCCTGTTCCGCCCGCGTCGACACCTCGCCCAGGAGCATGTCCGGCGCATCCGCGACCGGGACTTCGCCGACTACGACCGCCTGCAGGCCATCGCCATCGCCCAGGCCGCTGAGCAGGGCTTCAGCAAGGCGTGGTGGCGGGCGGCCTGCTGGATGATCCGGCTGGCCCTGGCCGTCCGGGACTCCGACGGCGAGGACCTGGTCGCCGAGGAAGTCCTCGACGATCTGCCCCGCAGCCAGAACGCGGTCGCCGACATCCTGCGCGAGGCCGGTCTTCTCCGCCCCCGCCTTCGCCGTCGGCCCATCATCCCGCCCAAGCTGCACCGCAGCTGCCGGCACTGCGACTGCTGGGGCTTTCGCTCTGTCTGCTCGGGCTGCAGCAGCTGGAGCACGTGGCCAGGCAGGCACCCGGTCGGCGACTGCGGTCGCTGCGGACGCCGAAGCGTCCCGCTGCTGAACGGCATCTGCCGGGCCTGCTGTCTCCACATCGATCAGCACGGCCCCGACGCACGAAAAGAGACATGGACCCAACTGTGGTTCGGCGGTGACCTCGCACCAAGGCTGGCAATCCGCCCTGGGGCTCTCGGCTACGACGCACCGCATCACAGGGCCCGGCAACGAGCCGCCGCCGCGCGCCCGCCCGCACCATCCATCTCGCCGCACCTGGTCAACCCGGCCCAGACCGCGCTGTTCGACGCCCGGCGCGACTGGACCTGCATCACCGTCGGCGAGCTGGACCGCCTGCCTTCCCTCACCCCTGCCGCCGAAGCCCTGCTCGACGACTTCCGGCACCACGCGAAACAGCAGGGCTGGGACGAACAAGTATGGCGTCTCGCCGCCCGCAGCCTCCGCATCCTGCTGGCCCGCCTCGGCGCCGACGCCCTCATCCACGAGGCTGACATCCGGTCCTTGCCCGCCGACCGGCCCGGCACCAGCGCACGACGGATCCTGCAGTTCCTCACCCGCCACGGTCTGGTCGTTCCCGACCCCGCCCGGCAAGTCGACATCCACCAGCGGGCCATCGACCAGCGCATCCAGACATTCCCCGAGGACATCGCGGACGAACTCCGCAGCTGGGTCCTTGTCTTGCGCGGCGAAGGCCGCCGCGAACACCCCGCGATGCCGTTCGAGACGATCCGCAAGTACCTCGGCTACCTCCACCCGGTCCTGACGGACTGGGCCACCCGCGTCACCAGCCTGCGCGAGATCACCAAGGACGACATCCGGGACGCCCTCGCCCAGCGGCCCGGACCGACCGGCCGAGATCTCCTCAGCGCACTGCGCAGCCTCTTCCAAGCCCTCAAGCAGGAACGGCTGATCTTCCGCGACCCCACCCGCGGGACCTCGCTGTCCACCAGCGAACGCCTGCCCGTCCCCATCCCCACCGACCGGCTCCGCGGCCTGATCGACCGAGCCGGCACACCGATGGCCAAGCTCGTCGTCGCGCTCGTCGCCATCCACGGGCTCGGCCGACGTGAGACCCGCTGCCTCCTCCTGGCCGATCTCGACCTCGCTCGCGGTCGTCTGACGGTCCGGCGGGGCCTGCCGCACACCGTCTACCTGGATGAGCTCACGCACGCCCTCGCCGCCGACTGGGTCCGCGGCCGCCACCGGCGCTGGCCCCTGACGGCCAACCTCTACCTGCTGGTCAGTCAGCAGACCGTGGCCGACGACCGGCTACCGCCCGTCTCCACCATGGTCATGAACGACATCTTCCGGCCGCTCGGCCTGACTCTGTCCAAGCTCCGCCAGGATCGCATCCTCGACGAAGCCCGCCAGACCGCCGACCCCGTCCACCTCATGCGCGTCTTCGGCATCGCCGCCGAGACCGCGATGAAGTACATCTACACCGCCCACCCCGAACGCCGGTCCAGCCTCTGGCGATGACAGGGCAACCGATGAAATGCGGGTCGCCGGGTGACGGAATGCGTGGAGCGGTCACCGGGGCGAGCTGCACCGCGAGCCCGTCGGCGCTCCTTTGCGCGGCGTCTTGATGTGCTCCGCAGGCAGGGACCGGCGTCGACGGTCTGTCCACCCACCGGCCAAATGTGATCTGCGCCACATTTTCCTTCGCGTTGCCGTTGGACCCCGGTCGGGGGCCTCAAGGAGTGAAGGCACCTCTAACGAAGGGTTCTCTGATGGCACACAACAAGTTGACGAAGTCCCAGACCAGGCTCGCGGTCCTGGTCACCGTCCGGCATGAAGGGATGCCCGCGGCCAAGGGCACAGGCGCGGCGCGGGCTGCGCTCCGGTGGCTGATGGGCCGTCCGATGCAGCAGCACCGGTCGGTGGCCAGGCGGGCGGGACTGCAGACGGACAGCGTCGCGACCCGGCTCGTGGTGATCCCCGACAGCGCATCGCTGCGCAAGCACTACGGCTCCGATCGCGTCCCCTTCATCATCGGAGCGTCCGTGCCGGCCGAAGCCGTGCAGCTCGTCCGGCGGTGTCAGAACCTGATGCGGGCGGATTTGGTCAGGACGCTGCCGTTCAAGCGGCCGCTCACCCTGCTGCCGAGCGAGTACATCTACGGCAAGTTGGCACCGCTTGCGAACCAGTGGCCGGTTCCTGTGGGCACTTGCGATGCCTACAAGGAGGCGCACGACGCGATGGTCGCCTACGTCATGAACGGCGACGAGGAGAAGGCCATGGACTTCGCCAAGAAGTGGCAGTTGACCATTCACAGGCGCTCGGCGGTCCTGAACGGCCTGCTGGGGATTAGGTGGGACGGAGTCGAGCTGTTCAACAACGACCGTGTGATCGCTGCACTCAACCGGCAGGTGAGGACCGAGCGGAACAACCTTCTACCGCTGTATGCGCGAAAGCTGGAGTATCGGCACATCGACTGCCTGGACGATCCGGGCGCGGAGAGCAAGACCAGAAGCACACGCGGTATGAGCAGGCGGCGGACCGCGACCCGGCGCAATCCGGTTGAGGACCACGCGATGTACAGCCAGCCTTTCGGACATCACCCATGTCTGGATGCCCTGCTGGTCGACTTCAATCCCGAAGAGGCGCGCACTGTCGCCATGTACGTGTTCAGCAACACCAACGCGGATTGGCACGACGCCGCGCTACTGGCACAGGCGAAGAACCCGAAGCAGTTTGGCGAACGGGTGCGGCGCAAGTTCCTGCGTGCGATGCAGAAGCACCGTACGACGGCGAACCCCGCCGCGTGCCAGCATGGCGCCGTGGCCGACGAGACTGGAGTCTGAGCCATGCTGAAGCTCATCTCCGAGCTGTCTGTATCAGGGCTGCCGATCTGGCTGATCGCGGCAATCCTGTTGATCAGCAGCCTAGCGACTCTGGTCCTCGCCTTGGCCAGGGCGCGGGCGAGCATCATTCGGGCGCACGGCGCATCCGGCCGCACCGTCGCCCTGTTCGAGAGCCGACTCCGCTACAAGCAATGGAAGATCGCGCACCGGGACCGGCAGCGAAAGTGGTCACGGCGCAGCGCGGACCAGTAGGGCAGGCCTCGGCTCCTGCTGCTCGGCACCGTAACTGGTGCCGAGCAGCAGGAGGCCACGCGCGGGGCTAGCATGGTTGGCCTGACGCGAACCCACCCCACCCGAGGCCTCCATGCTCCAACCAGACGCGGGTTCCGCCCCGTTCGCGTCCAGGAATCCACGAACCCGCGCGCTTCGGGCCCCGGCGTGATGATCTACTGGCATGTCGAGCGGAAGTCCGTCTGCATCTACTCACAGCTGAAGTCCTGTTCGGCATCCGAGGTCGCCTCGGTGATCGAGGGCGTGCTGCGGCACTGCACCGACATGGTCGTTGACCGGCAGTACACCGACACGCACGGCGCCTCCATCGTTGGGTTCGCCTTCGCACACATGCTCGACTTCAAACTGATGCCGAGGCTGAAGAACATCGGCTCGGCGAAGCTGTACCGACCCGCGGCCGGGGAGGACGACCAGTGGCCGAACCTGGGCCCGGTGCTCTCCACCAAGACGATCGACTGGGACCTGATTGCCCAGCAGTACGACCAGATCGTGAAGTACACCACCGCCCTGCGCCTGGGTACCGCCGAGGCCGAGCAGGTCCTGCGTCGGTTCACCCGGGGAGGGCCGAAACACCCGACGTACCGGGCGATCGAGGAGCTGGGCCGGGCAGTGAGGACCTCGTTCGTCTGCGACTACCTGGCCGACGTCGAGACGCGGCAGGAGATCCACGAGGGGTTGCAGGTGGTGGAGAACTGGAACAGCGCGAACAAGGACCTGTTCTACGGCAAGGATGGCGACCTGGCCGGTGCGGACAAGGAGTCCCAGGAGGTGTCCATGCTCGCGCTGCACCTGCTCCAGTCGGCGCTGGTGCACGTCAACACGCTGCTGATGCAGGAGGTGCTGGCCGATCCGAAGTGGGCGGACCAGCTCACCGACGCGGACCGCCGGGCGTTGTCGCCGCTGTTCTGGACGCACGTGAATCCGTACGGCAGGTTCGAGCTCGATATGGACGGCCGCCTCGATCTCGGTCCTGGCGGAGCTGTCCCCGGCCAGCGGACGCAAGAACCGCAGCCGGCTGCCGCAGCAGCGCTCTGAGGTACTTCCGTCGGGTCGCAGGGAGGATGGGTCCTTCCCCAGGAGCGCGGTGGGGACGGGAACCTGACCGTCTCGGGTGAGCGTCTCTCGGGTAAAGACGCTGTGTACCCGGCGTTAGGGCCCTAGCGTCATAGTGCGAATCGCGGGCAGCCAGTGACAGCAGGGGGTTGGGGATGTTGAGTGAGGCGTTGACGGCGTTGGCAGCGGCGGGGGGCACCGCCGTGGTGCAGGCGGTGGGGACCGATGCGTGGAACGGCCTGCGAGGTCAGGTGGCGCGATGGTTCGGCCGGGGGGACACCGAGCGGGAGCGCCGAGAGGTGGAGCGGCTGGACAGCAGCGCGGCCGAGCTCGCGGCCGCAGACGACAGTACGGTGGAGCTGGTCCGGGAGCGCCACGAGACCGTGTGGCGGACCCGCATCGAGACCCTGCTGGGGAACCTGGGCGACGAGCAGCGCGCCCATGCCGCCGACCAGTTGAGGGAGTTGCTGGAGCAGGCCGGGGCGGGGCCGGCTAGCGACGGTGCGCTGGTGTCCGACAACACGTTCAGTGGGCCGACCGCGTTCCAGGCCGGGAACAACAACCGGCAGGATGTCCGCTTCGGCCCCGAAGCATGACCGACGCCGGCCCCGGTGGCGGCGTTCGCGGCAGCACTTTCATCGGACCGACCGCACTGCAGGTCGGTGACCACGGCACCCAGCACGTCCAGTTTGTCTACCACTGGAAGCCTGGCTACCGGATCGAGGATTTCCCCGCTGCGGCCCGTCCGGTCCGGGCCCGCGCACTTGCCGCACAGCCCTCCCGGTTGTTGCGGGCCGGGCATCAGGTGGTGCCCTTCACAGGCCGCCGCACCGACCTCGATGCTCTGGCCCGCTGGCGCGACGAGGCGGCCGACCCGTTAGCCATCCGGCTGGTCCACGGTCCCGGCGGGCAGGGCAAGACCCGCCTGGCTGCTCACTTCGCCGAACTCAGCCGCCAAGCGGGCTGGACGGTGTGGCAGGCGGCCGTCAACGAGGCCGACGCCGACCCCCTCGCCTCCACCCCACCCCCCGAAACCGGGGTCGGAATCCTGCTGGTGGCCGACTACGCCGAACGCTGGCCCACCGCCGACCTGCGCCAACTGCTGCGCGGAGCGCTCCTGACCCGCAATAGCGTCCCAGTTCGTGTCCTGCTGCTGGCCCGCCCGGCCGGAGACTGGTGGGACAGCCTTGACACCTGGATCGGCGACCATCTCGACGCCGGCGCCAGTACCCGCCTGCTGCCGCCCCTGGCCGCCGACCCGCAGGCACGCGCCGAACTGTTTCAGCGGGCCCGGGACCGCTTTGCCGACCACCTCGGCCTGCCAACCGACCAGGCCCTCTGTATCGGTCCACCCTCGACCTTGGACACCGACGATGACTACGCCCAGGTCCTGACCATCCACATCGCGGCCCTGGCCGCCGTCGACGCCCGCCGCCACGATGACCATGCCCCCACCGACCCCGCCCGCGCCTCTGCTTACCTCCTGAAACGCGAACGCTCCTACTGGAGCGAGCTGCATCGGCCCCCGGCACGAGTACTGTCCACCGGGCCGACCGCGATGGGCCGCACCGTGCTGACTGCCACTTTCACCCGGCCCCTGGCCCGTGACCCTCACGGCTGGGACGTCCTGCACCGCACCGGGCTCGCCGACACCGACGCAGCGGCCAACACCCTCCTTGACGACCACCAGCGCTGCTACCCCCCGGCCCACAGCCACACGGTCCTGGAACCGCTGTACCCCGACCGCCTCAGCGAAGACTTCATCGGTCTGACCACCCCGCCCAGCCCTGACGATCCCAGCGCATCCCACCCAGTGTCCGGAGCGGTCACCGACGACTGGGCCCACCAGATTGCCCAACGCCTCATCCTTGGCCGCACCGGCACCGACGCGCCCGCACCCTGGACCCGCGACACCCTGACCGTGCTGATCGAAACCGCCCGCCGCTGGCCCCATGTCGCCACCGGCCAGCTCTATCCCCTGCTCACGAAACATCCTGAACTCGCCCTGCACGCTGGCGGCGCCGCCCTCGCGGCCCTGGCCGGACTCGACCACATCGACGTCAACGTTCTGGAAGCCATCGAGCCCCACCTCCCCACCGGCCGGCACGCCGACCTCGACGTCGGCGTCGCCGCCATCACCTCCCGCCTGGCCCGCCACCGTCTCGCCACCACACAAGATCCCCTCATCCACGCCCGCACCAACGACGCCCTCGCCATGGCCCTTTCCCATGCCGGACTCCGCGACAACGCCCTCACAACCGCGCAGGACGCTCACGCAGCCTGGCAACGCCTCGCTCGAACCACCCCCGCCTACGAATCCGACCTCGCCGCCTCGCTGATCAACCTCGGGGCCAATCTGTCGGAGATGGGGCGGCGGGCGGAGGCCCTGACCGCCACCGAGCAGGCGGTGGAGATTTACCGCCGGCTGGCGGCAGGCAACCCGGACGCCTACGAATCCGACCTCGCCGCCTCGCTGTCCAACCTCGGGGCCAATCTGTCGGAGATGGGGCGGCGGGCGGAGGCCCTGACCGCCACCGAGCAGGCGGTGGAGATCCGGAGGCGTCTGGCGGCGGTCGACCCGGCGGCCTACGAATCCGACCTCGCCCTTTCGCTGTCCAACCTCGGGGCCAATCTGTCGGAGATGGGGCGGCGGGCGGAGACCCTGACCGCCACCGAGCAGGCGGTGGAGATCCGGAGGCGTCTGGCGGCGGTCGACCCGGCGGCCTACGAACCCGACCTCGCCCTTTCGCTGTCCAACCTCGGGGCCAATCTGTCGAGGGTGGGGCGGCGGGCGGAGGCCCTGACCGCCACCGAGCAGGCGGTGGAGATTCACCGCCGGCTGGCGGCAGGCAACCCGGACGCCTACGAACCCGACCTCGCCGCCTCGCTGTCCAACCTCGGGGGCGATCTGTGGAAGCTGGGGCGGCGGGCGGAGGCCGTGACCGCCGCCGAGCGGGCGGTGGCGATGTACCGTCGGCTGGCGGCAGGCAACCCGGACGCCTACGAACCCAACCTCGCCATTTCGCTGTCCAGTCTAGGCGTCCAGCTGTCGGAGACGGGTCGGCAGGCGGAGGCCCTGACCACCACCGAGCAGGCGGTGGCGATGTACCGCCGGCTGGCGGCAGGCAACCCGGACGCCTACGAACCCAATCTCGCCCTTTCGCTGTCCAACCTCGGCGTCCAGCTGTCGGAGACGGGTCGGCAGGCGGAGGCCCTGACCGCCACCGAGCAGGCGGTGGCGATCCGGAGGCGTCTGGCGGCGGTCGACCCGGCGGCCTACGAACCCGACCTCGCCCTTTCGCTGTCCAACCTCGGGGACGATCTGTCGAAGCTGGGGCGGTGGGCGGAGGCCATGACCGCCATCGAGCGGGCGGTGAGGATGTACCGCCGTCTGGCGGCAGGCAACCCGGGCGCCTACGAACCCAACCTCGCCATTTCGCTGTACGTCTTAGCCTCAGTGCGTTTTAGGGGGGAGCAGGATCTCTCCGGTGCGTTGCGAGCCACGAGCGAGGCAGTGGAGATCTACCGCAGGCTCATCCCGATGAGGTCCCACCCGCTTCTCTTTCTCTCGCCTCTGCGTGAGGTGTTGAGCCTGCAGGTAGAGGTGCTCATCGGCCTTGGCCGACTCCAGGACGCGCAGACAGTCCGTGACTGGCTCGCGGCCAACCGCGGCTAACCCGATTCCCACAAATGACCCTTTCTCGGAGCAAGATCAAGAACAGTCGACGGAAGCGGTCCGGGTCGCGGATTCACTGTCACAACTCGTTCTCACTCAAAAGTGGAACCAGGCGTGTTCTGGGAAATGTTTGTGACAGTATCCGGGGTCATGACGGACCCTCTGATCGCACTCATGTCCGAAGCGGACGACGTCGAGCGCCACCCCTGCCCACGCTGTAACGCTCAGCCAGGCTCACCCTGCCGCTCGCGTTCCGGCGCGGTTGCCGGGACCTACCACACCGGCCGCTTCACCAAGGTGCCCCGGCTCGCGAAACTCCTGCGCGTGCCCACCCCCGCCGACCGCGGCCCCGGCCAGCCGTGGCGGCCCGGTACCCCGGCGCCCGCGCCTGTCGATCACGACACCCCGACCGCGGACATCCGCATCGGGTACGCGCGGTGCTCAAGCCTCACCCAGGAACTCCAGTCGCAGCTCGACGCGCTCGCCGGACACGGCATCCCACGGGACAAGATCTTCGCCGAGAAGATCAGCACCCGGATGCGGGTCCGCCCGCAGTTCGAGGCCGCGCTCGCCGCCGCGAGGGAGATCAAGGCCCACGCCCCGCACTGCCGCGTCATCTTCACGGTGAACGAGATGAAGCGTCTGGGACGCGACGCCGCGGAGCTGACCGCGCTCGCCGACCACCTCACCGCCCACGGCCTGGTCCTGGAAATGCTCGCCGGCCCTCTCCAGGGGATGTACGACCCCAGCGGACCGGGGCGCCTACTGTTCGGGTTCTTCGCAGCAATGGCGGAGACGGAACGGGAGAACATCCGGGAGTCCACCCTCGAAGGGCTGGACGCCGCGGCCCGCAAGGGCAAGCACGGCGGCCGACCGCCGGTCATCACCGACGACATGCTGCACACCGTGCTCCGCCGCCGCGCGAACAGCGAGACCGTCGAGGACATCCAGCCCGACCTCCTCATCCCCACTGGCCGCCGCAAGGGACAGAGCCCCAGCCTCTCCAGCATCTATCGGGCGCTGGCCGAGCACGAGAAGACCCAGGCGTACCCGGAGGCCGTCGAAACGGCACACGCCGACTTCGCCGCCCTCCAGCAGCGCGACCGCAGCCCCAAGTAGTTACTCAGCGCTACACACCACCTGGCGGTAGCTATACGAGAACAGGGCCTGCCCGCAGCTCTTCCAACGCGTCCTGCTGGTCCACCTGCACATACTCGGAGCGGCCTTCGGCTCCGCGCGACCAGTTCAACCCGCGACGTACGAGTACGGCGGGTTGAACTGGTAGACGCCGGGTCGGCGCTTCAGCACGATTCCGTGGTCCATGACGTCCTGGTGCGCCGGGTTTGTCGCGGCACGTCCAGGATCGCCGCCATGTCGTCCTGGGTGAGAGGGATCTGCCCGCCGGCCCTCTGACCGGCGATCAGCCGCAGGGGCAGCGCTTCGCCCGCCATTCCGCCCTCACCCACCTCGGAGAGCAGGGCGCCTCCCTGCTGATGTTGATGGGGAAGTCCCAGCACAAGAAGCCGGAGAACGTCCGCCGCTTCCCGTGCCGTCGGTGTACGCGCGGCCGAACCGCAGTCCAGTCCGTGGCCACCGCCGCAGTGACGGCTCCGCCGCCCTGGGGGGCCGGCTCGCAGGGGCGCTGCGAGCGGGCCACGTTTTCTACAGGTCCGGGTGCTCGCCCGGTTCGCAGAGCCGGCGGATCTCCGTCGGCGACAACACGCCGGCATAGGTGCGTACTTCGTCCACGTCGCCGTCGAGGTGGTGGGACCCGCCCTGCCCCGCGCCGTCCCGGCCGACCTGGAGCGCTCGGTAGGCATTCCAGGCGTCGGTCGCGGAGTACGGGGCGCTGTCGGCGAGGGTCCCGTCGACGAAGAGGCGGACCTGGCCGGCCTTGCTGTCGTACTGCACCGCGAGGTGGTGCGTTCCCTCGCCGTAGAAAGCGGTCAACCTGGTCGCCGGTGCCTCGGCGGTGTCGGCATGGGCAAAGACGGCTTCCCAGGTGGTGTCGCTTCCCCGGTAGCGCAGGGTGAAGGCGTCGGCCTCGTCGCCGCCCTGGGCGAGGATCGCCATGTCCTGTTCGGGCAGCCACTCGTGCAGCCGTACCTGGGCCGTGACGGTGTAGCTCCGGTCGGTGTCGACCTGGTGCCCGTCGCTGTCGAGGTAGTCACCGTCGCCGTCGAGCGAGATGCTGCCCTCGCCGGTCAGTGGGTCGGTCGTGTCCAGGTGTGCGTCGCCGGAGAGGATGAGGCTCTGGCTTCCGCCGGCATCCGGCGTGTCGATGTACGACTCGTCGGTGCGCACGGTGTTCATCGCCCAGTACCCAGTGCGCTGCGGTGTGCGGTGGCCGATATCGGCGATCTCGTCGGGCAGCACGATCCGGTCCCAGACGCGGACATCGGCAATGTCTCCGTGCCAGGCGCCGGTCCAGTGGATGCCGTCGTCCTCCATTTCGCGCCCGATCTGCAGGTATCCCTGAGTGCCGTCGGGGACGGCGGCGTCGCCGGATCCGGCGAGGGCGCCGTCGACGTAGAGCTGCGCGGTCCCGGTCACCGGGTTGTAGACGCCGGTGAGGTGGGACCAGTCGCCCGGCATCGGGGAGCCGCCCGTGATGCGGGTCGCCCCGGCCGTCCCGGGGAGGGAGAAGGTGAAGGAGGGCTGTCCGTCCTCGCCGAGCGCCGTGCCCAGAGAAAAGTTGGAGGGTGCCAGAAAGCCGGTCTGGCTGACCGCCGTCATGCCCAGGTCGGTTTCTTCGGGACGGACCCACGCGCTGACGGTGAAGGTCTTGGTGGAGTCCGCGGCGCCGGTCTCGGCCACGAGACCGGCGCCGTAGGAGCCGTCGAACGCGGCGGCACCCACGGCGGTCGTGCCGCTCGGGCCCTCAGCGCCGAAGGTGACGCCCGCCTTCAACCAGGCCGGCGTCCCGCCGGCAGCCGCCTCGGCGCTCATGGAGCCCACGGGGTCGTCCAGCTTCCACCGGGCGACGTCGCCCGCGGGCGAGCCGACCAGGATGGTGTACCGGGTGGGCTCGCTGACGTTCCCCGCCCCGTCGACCGACTGGACCTCCAGGGTCGTCACTCCCGGGGAGGGCGGCGTCAGCCGCACGGTCACCGGCCCACCGCGCTCGTCCGGTCGCGCGGTGGCCGCGACCGCCCCCACACCGAAGGCGTAGCGATACGCGGTGACGTCGGGAGAGGCCGAGGCGAAGGTGAAGGCCGGGTAGCGCCCCACGGCGTCCACCCACTCGTCGCTGCCGAGCGGTATGTCCGACGAGGTGACCTGAGGCGCGGCTGGTGCGTGGCCGTCCTTGACGTACTGGCACCGGCCCTGGTGCAGCGAGTCGCTCCAGGGGCCGTAGCCATCGGCATCTTTGGCCCGTACCCGCCAGCTGACCGGTCCCTCCGGGACCGTGTCCGGAACCGTCCAGGAGAACGCCGACCCGTCGGCCTTGAACGTGGTGGCGGCCCGCAGACGACTCGGCTCTGTGGAGCCCTCGGTGTTCCAGGTGACTTCGAACTGCGCGCTGACCGGATCGCCGTCGGGGTCGTTCAGTACGGCCCTCAGGGTGGGGGAGAACCGCACCTCGGTCGGCGTGACCGCATCACAGGGCCGGTCCCCCGTGGCCAGTTGGTCGAGGGACGGCCGTGCCGGCCGCTGCCCGGACAGCGCGAAGGCCGGCAGCGAGGTGCCCATGGCCATCCCTGCGGCAAGTACGACGGTCAGTGCGCGAAACGTGGTTCTTGGCACGATACGACTCCCGGTCGGTCAGCACGGGGACCCGCGTCATGGCATGGCCGAAACGGGCGGCCCGCCATCCGGCCCGTCCCCCCTCGCAGGTGAAGCACTGTCACCAGCACCCCATCCGCCCCGTCGTGACCTTATCGGCGAGGTGTGACAGCCGCTCCGATTTGCGGACCAGGCGGACCAAGGGGCCGCCGCACGGTGGAAGGTCACCCCGTGACGTGGAGCTGGAGATGCGGGTCGCACGGCTGCCCGTCGCCCATCGGCCGCACCGACTGACCGATCAGGGTCCGGGGTACCGCTGCACCTGCCGCGAAGTCGTCCGTGCCGGTGCTGACGCGCAGCTGCGCTTGGCGGCCATGCCCGCCGAGGCTCCGTACAAGCCTGAGCATGACGGGCCGCACACTCCCTCGCACCGACTTGACGGGGGAAAGCCAGGTTCCGCGGCCTGATGACGTCGGCCGCCGTCTCTGTCCCGTGGCGTGTTCGGTCCCGTTCAGTCCCGCATAGAGAAATGCCAGGTCAGCATGGGTGAACTCTTCTTCCACGGGACTAACGGGACTGAACTCTGGGGTTATCACCTATATATGTACTGTCATGTACACGCGGGCGCGCACATACAAGTAGTGCTCTATGCGGCTCATAACTGACAGTTTCAGTCCCGTCAGTCCCGTGCATCGGGTCCGTAAGCCCCTGACCTGCCGGTATGTGGAACGGGACTGAAACCCTCAGCGGCTGACGGGACTGAACTTCCGACGGCACCGCCCCCCAGGCCAGCTTGCGCGGGGCTGACGGGACTCAACTTTCGGGACACGGCGAAGAAGCGCTTCTGTGGCCGGGTGAGTGGACTACGCTCTGTTTCGCAATGCCGACAGTTCAGTCCCGTCAGCCCCGTTGAGCCCGCACCTCTCCATGAGGCCGTGGCAGGTGGGGCGGACTGGGCGACATGGTTCCAGTACGTATCGCGACAAGGACAGCCGTTGCCCCGTCAGCCCGAACCCCTGCCGACCGGGTCCGCCGCGTCGCCGGACCACGGCGTTGCCGGCCAGGAGACCTCCCAGGACAGGCGGGTGGCCCCGTCCTCAGGAGGCATGACCGTCCGCTGTGTGCCGAACGTGGATGCCGGGCACCGAGTCCATCTTCGAGGACGGTCATGAACGCCGAGCCGGCGCGCTTCGACGCGCAGAGGGCAGCCGAACAGATCCATGAACACAGCCGCAGCCTGTCTCCGGAACAGCCGCTTCTGCCCGCTCAGCAGTCGGACGCCCGCTACCCGGCCGCCGACACCACAAGAGTGTTGCCAGATGCGCTGACCGACCGCGGCAACGCGAAGCTGTTCGCCCGTCTCTACTCCGACCAGTTCCGCTACGTGGTCGGCATGGGATGGCACTCCTGGAACTGCTACCGATGGAAGCTGACCGGCGGCGAGGAGGCAGCGGTCTGGGCGGCCGGCGACATGGCGGAGAGCTTCGCCGAGACCGACCCGAAGGGCCGCTTCAGCAACCGGGAAGTCGCTGCGCACCGCAAGCGCTCGGAGTCCACGGCCGGAGTGAAAGCGATGCTGTTCCAGGCCCAGGCAGCCCCCGGCATGCGCCTGGACCCGCAGGTCCTGGACGGTGATATCTACGCGCTGTGCACGCCGGGCGGGGTCGTCGACCTGCGTACCGGGAAGCTCAGCGACCCGGACCCGCTGAACGACATGCACTCGCGCGCCACCCAGGTCGCCCCCCGGGACATCCCGATCCCGCGGTGGAAGAGGTTCCTCAACGACACCTTCGGTGAGGACGAGCAGGGACTGGAGACCACCCGCTTCCTGCACCTGCTGCTCGGCTACTCCATCACCGGCGACGTCGGCGCCCAGGTCCTGCCCTTCCTCTACGGCACCGGCGCCAACGGCAAGTCGGTCCTGCTGGAGGTGATCACCCAGATTCTGGGTGACTACGCCAATGCCGCGCCGCCGGGCTTCCTGATGGAGAAGGGGAAGTTCGCCGAGCACAGCACGGAGCTGACGGAACTGCACGGCCGGCGGATCGTGGTGTGCAGTGAGCTGAAGCAGAACGACAAGTTCAATGAGTCCCGCGTCAAGCTCCTGACCGGCGGCGACAGGATCACTGCCCGCCGTATGCGGCAGGACTTCATGACGTTCCGGCCGACGCACAAGCTGTGGCTGCTGGGCAATCACCGTCCCGAAGTCGGCACCGGCGGGCACGCGTTCTGGCGCCGTATCCGTCTCATCCCGTTCGAGCGGACCGTCCCGAACGAGCTGAAGATCGACAACCTTGCCGCCGAGCTTGTCCAGGACGAGGGCCCGGGGATCCTGCAGTGGCTGATCGAGGGCGCCCGCCTCTACCTGACCACCCGAGACCCGCTGACCGGGCCGGACTCCGTACGGATGGCGACCGCGGCGTACGAGACGACCGAGGACCACATCGGCCGTTTCCTCACCGAACGCTGCACCCGGTGCGCTGACGGCCGTCCGAATCCGGACCTGCGTGTCGAGCAGAAGCTGCTGTACGAGGTGTACGGCCGCTGGTGCTCGGAGGAGATGATCCGCCCGTCGACGAGCCGGGCTTTCGCCGGCCGTATCCGCCAGGAGCTCGGCCTGACCTCACCGGCGGACATGATCAAGAACAACGCGACCAAGCTCTACCCGGGCCTTGCACTCCTTGCTGAGGACTGTGACGGAGAAGGAGCACCGTCATGATGACGACTGGCACACGGTGGCCTGGGGAAGAACGACCGTACGATGGGTGGTGCTTTCGTCAGCAGTTCCGCTCGTTCCACCGAAGGAGCGACGGAATGAATGCAAGACCTGTCGGCGGGCAGCCGGCCGCAGACAACCAGGAGGCGAAGTGAGCGCGATCCCACGGGAAGGCGATCTCGCCCAGGAAGCCGAAGTCGTCTGGCTGGAGAGCACCGAAGACCTCGACTACGTCCGCCAGGCCCTCGACAAGGTCACCACCCGCCGGGGCAAGCCCCGCTACGAACGCGACGGCCGGCTCGTCGGCTACACCAACCTCGCTCCCACCGCGCCGCGGCTCCCGGACAGCGGCCTGTTCCCCCGACGCACGTTCTACCTCCTGCCACACGACCGTCCTAACCGGCCCGACGACCCTGACGGTCCCTACGCGGTCGGCTCGCCCCTCGAAGCCGTTGACCCCCGAACCATCGACGTGGGCAAGACCGGCGCCAAGACTGCCCGGTCCCAGGCCACCGCGCAGATACAGGCCGCTTCCACCTGAGACTGAGTGCCGCTTCGGGCTGCCCCGAGGCGGCACCCCTGCGTACGTGGCCAGACCGCCGCCGTGAAGAAGGTCTTTGCGGCACGTAGTGCATGAGTTTGCCGGGTCGGTCGCGTTCGTAGCGGCGTATGACGTGGCCGTTGGCCCGGTCGAGATGACTGAGCCGGGCCAGGCCGAAGCGGACCAGCATGCGGTGCACAGTGGAGGGCACCAGGCCCACCAGGTGAGCGATGCGGGCCGGTCCCCACCGCCGTGTGAGGCGGACCTTGATGATCCGGCGTTCGGTCCGGGTCGGCGTGCGCCGAGGACTGTGGCGGGGCGGCTGGAACGGTCGCTCATCCCCGCCTCACCGAGTTTGCGGTATCGCCCGGCCCGCCGCTGGGTTGTGGTCGGCGAGACCTGGAACCGCTCCGCTGCCTGGCGCAGAGCCCATCCGTCATCCATCACGCAGCGGGCCAGCCGCAGACGTCCGGTCTCGGTCAGAGGTGCATTACGGTGGGGCATGAGGGCCTTTCGGGCTGGTGTAGACGTCGCAATCCACACCGAACCCGGAAGGCCCTCATGCGTTCAAGATCACCAAGCCGAGACCTGCATCACCGTCCACAACCTCCCTGGACAGAACACCTAGGGCCTGCCCGACCCGCCCGTGAGGGCCCGAGGCCTGTGGACAAGCGGAAAGGCTGGGCAGGTCAGAGGTCATTCCACGCCCGACAACAGAAACACCGACCCGCTCATGCGAATCCATCACTTGCTAACTGAGCCAGTGGATTCAGGAGGTGTCTCGGGCCATTGTATATTTCGAACTTTATGACCCGGCAAACGGAATCGGATCACCTTCCAAAGGAAGGTGATCGCGGTAGTACTCTGACTCGAGCCAGTCCTCCTTGACGAGCAGAGGCCTCGACATTCGCACGCCATCGACCTCCTGTGAGCGCAGAAGGACCCCCAGGTCAGTCAAAGCCAGGGAGCCATCGGAGGTGTACAACAAGCAACCTCCGTATTCGGCGGCGTAGTCGAGGAGGAATTGGTGCGTCTGCTCAGGGTCGTGGCCGGCTAGTGCGAAACCTTCCAATAGGACCTGCGGGCCCATGGCTGCATTCAAAGCAATGCACGCAAGGCTGCCTGCGTCGTAGAACGCCTGTACCCCGTTGGCGAACTCTTCTTGTTCGTAGGGACCATCCGTCACTTTCTGTGCCTCTGATACTCCGAGCGCTGCGGCGACCTCAGCTGAGGTCATCCCGTACCGCAGGGGCCCGATTCCAGCTCCAGGAATGAGCTCCCAGTGCTCCCGGCTTTCGTTTCCACTCACGTAACCCGCCCCTTCGAGTAGCCACCCGGCTCAGCGACATGCTTGAGACAAGGCAACATAGTGACACTCGGAGTGGCCGAGCACCAACTGGGGCGCTCGGCCACTCCGTGATTTCTGTATGGTCAATCTACGGCATGATTGCCCTACCTTCCACCCATTCCCACTTTACCGTTGCCGTAGGTCCACTCATTAAAACCTCCCCGTGCATTCGGCCAGTGTACCGTCAGTTCTCTCTTGCCCAGAACTCTGTTCAGCACGGCATCGCAACCGAGTGGCTGCCTGCATGGCCCTGCTGGGTTATTGATATAGATCTCGGCTTTTTTGATGTCGTCCCTGATCATGACCGCAGCAAATTTCTGTTCTGCATCACTAGCGCGAGCTGACGTCGATGCGCCCTTCGTGATGCCCAATTGCTGGAGTCTTCCATTGAGAATATCTATCAATTTCTTGTCGAGTACCTTATTGCCGCTCTGGACGCTGTAGATGCTTCCCTTGCTGGTAATCCCAAGTCCATTGGTGGGCCCACCCGCTTTATACACGTTTCGCTTAATTGCGTCCTTCAGGGCTTTCAGCGTTTGTGTAACAGAAAAAGCTTCCTCGCCGGCTCGTGCTCCTGCTAGGAGACGGCTTGGGCCACCGGGGGTCCAAGGTATGACCTGATCGCTGGGCGTTAGGTAATCGCACCGCCCGTCGACCGTACACATGAGTTGCGGCTCGGGGGGGTCCATAAGGAGCGCTGATTTAAAGAGGCGGTAGACGACGCGGGCCACCGGCTGAACGAGCCGGAGTGGAAGGTCCGTGATACCCGGACCTGTGGGTGGCTCGGGCGACGGTGCTGCTCCAGGACTGGGGCTCGGTGTCGTACCGCTGCTGCTCTGATGGCAGGTGTAGTAGCAGCCGTTCGGGCCGGTACCCCCGATGGGCTTGCCGAGATCTTTTCGCTGCTTGCCTGTGCGGTTCATGCTGTGGCCGGTGCCGTCATCGAGATACAGGCCAGTGGGGTCGGAGAAGGTGGCAGGGTTGTTGTTGCTGTACGTGTAGCCGTTCATCTGCTGGGGGTCGGCTACGTCCAGGACCGGGTCGATGGAGATGAAGCGGCCGAGGTCGGCGTCGTATTCGCGTGCGCCGAGGTGGGTGAGACCGGTGGTCTTGGTGTCGTTGGTGCCGCCCACGAAGCCCTTGGTGCCGGGCCAGGTGGCGGGTGCCGGGCCGCGCTCTCCGCCGAAGGGAAGGGAGCGTCGCTGGGTGATGGCAAGGTCGGTGGCTTGGATGGCGAGTTCGCCGGTGCCGTGGTGATCGGCGATGGTGAAGGCGAAGGTGCCGTCGTCGTTGCGGATGGCTGTCTGGCCGCCGCCGAGGTCGAAGTACCGGGTGGCCTTGGCCTTGGTGGCGCCGGTGGGAAGGGTGACTTCGGTGTTCCCCAGGTACAGGGTGGTCTCGGTCGGGGTTCGGCCTATGAGCCGGTTGCCGGAGGCGTCGTAGAGGTAGCTGGTGGTCTTGCCGCTCTTGGTGACAGTTTCCAGGTGGCCCTCGACGTCCCAGGTGAGCGACTGGCCCGGGCGGGTGATGGTGTTCCCGCTCGCGTCGTAGGTGTAGTTGTCGGTGCTGCTTCCGGCAGGGCCCGTGACGGTCCGTGAGGTCAGGCGGTGCGCGTGGGGTGAGCCGGGGGTGGGGTAGGAGTAGGTGTCCTTGACGTCCTTTGCCGCGTCACCCGCTATGTCGTGCTGCGTCTGGGTGGCACGATTGCCGGCCTTGTCGTAGGTGAAGGACTGCCAGTACGGGGCTGGGCCGCCGGTCTTGTCTGCGGCGGGTGTGGCCACGCAGGTGTCGACGGGCTGGGCCCAGGCTTCGGTGAGACGGCCGAGGTAGTCGTAGGTGAAGCACTGGTTGTCCGTGCCGGTGGTGGTGGCGTCCGATACCGAGCGGACGTTTCCTGCTTCGTCGTAGGCGTAAACGGCGTAGCGGTCGGATCCGGACTGGCCCGTTCGATCCACGCGGGAGGTGGCCAGGCGCTGGGTTCCCGGTTCGTAGGAGTTGGTGACTTCTGTGATTTTGCTTCCGCCACTCAGCCCCATCTGGAACTGCAGAGGCTTGCCGGTGTTGCTGTAGCTGCTGACGCGCGAGGTCATGCCCTCCCCATAGACGGTTTCCGGGCGCAGCGTGGCGTTGTCGTAGGTGTAGTTGACGGAGCCGCCTGGCAGTGAACCGGCTGCGGAGTAGGCGAAGGAAGCGATCAAGCCGGAGGTTTGGAAGGTTGTTCCGGTCTGGTAGGTGCCCTGGAGGGCGCCTTCGACGGCAGGGATGACAACGGCGGTCCGGGTGGGCCGGTACAGCTCGTCGTACTGGGTGATCTTTGATGTGTAGGGCTGCCCGTTCACATAGCGGGTTGATTCGGCGAGTTGTCCCTTGGCACCTGTGACGGTGTCGTAGACCTGCTTCGTCCGCAGGGTTCCGGTGGCGGACTTCTCGCGTACCTCGGTCTGGCGGCCGAGGTTGTCGTAGACGTAGGCGAGTCCGGGGACGTCGGTACGCGAGCCCTGGACGAACGTCACCTGGCCACGGTCGTCGTACTTCGTGGTCGTGGTGCCCTGGTCCGGGTCAGTCGCCGAATCCTTACGGCCCAGCTGGTCGTAGGTGTACGTCCAGTTGTTGCCGGCGGGGTCGGTTACCTCGTCCAGTTCATTGCGCGGCGTGTAGTGGTAGAAGGTGCTGTCGTAGGCAGCGGTAGCGGCACGGGTGTGGAGCTGGCGCAGTTCCGTGGTGTTGCCGCGTGCGTCGCTGAGGGTGGTGGTGGCTGTGCCGCCGACCGGTGGGATGACAGTGACACGGTCCCCGCCGTAGATGGTCTTGGTGGTGCTGAGGATCTGGCCTTCATCACCGTTGCCGGCCATCTCCTGGGCCTGTACGGCGCGGTTCAGCCCGTCGTACGCAACAAGCATCTGGGTTTCGACCGAGAGCGCGTTATTCGGCTCGAAGAGCTCGGTACTGGCCGCGTCGGTGACGTAGTACGGCGCAAAGGCCCGGGTCGCGAGGCCACGTTCGTCGTAGAAGGTGTCCGTGAGGATGCTGCCGCCATCGGGCCCGGGTTCCTGGGTCTGGCGGCTTCGGAGAAATCCGTCGAACAGTTCGTAGGTCGTGATCTGCCCGCCGGTGTTGTTCAGCGACTTGGTTGTGACCGCGACCGCCTTGCCCTCGGCGACCGTGTAAACGAACTCTGCGGTGGGCGTCGACGTATTGCGGCGATTGGCTGCCCAGACCTTGGTCGTCCGTCCCAGTGCGTCGTACGCGTACTGGGTGACGTTGTTGTTCGTGTCGGTCTGCTTGGCGACAAGCCCCCGCGCCGGGTCGATGTCCGTGGTGGTGGTCTGCGCTGTTGTCGCGTCGGAAGCCTGGGCTGGTGGTGTGGTCACCTTCGCCTGAGTAGCGAATCCGGTGGCGGGCGTGTACGCGGTCGTGGTGATGCGACCGTCCGTACGGGCGGTCCGGACCGGGGTGCCGTCATCCGTGACCGTCACATTCGCGGTCAGGTCGGTCACCGTCAGCTGCCGGCCGTAGCTGTCGAACGTGCCCCCGGCTTCGAGATAGGTCGCCTTCGTACCGTCATGGCTCTTCAGGGTGGCGATGGCAGTCACGTCCCCCTTCGTGGGGACGGCACCGTAGGCGCCACCGTCGTAGACCGAGCGGACGTCGCTCAGGACGTCCTTCTTCCGGTCGACGGACGCGTCACAGGCCTTTGCGACCGTCTCCACGCGAACCGGCATGCTGAGGATTGCGGTGGCCGCATCGCCAGCGTAGGTGGTACGTGTGCATGTGTTGTCAATCGAGGTGGAGTCGTCGCCGTAGTCGTCGGCTTCGATCACGCGGCCGGCAACGGTGTCGTGCTTGGTGGCCGTTGCGGTGGTGCGCCACTTGGTGCCTGCACCCGCGTCCAGCGACGTCCAGGTCTTGCTGCTGGAGATACCGGTGAAGTTGGAGGTGACGGTGCCCCAGTCCCGGACCTTCTTCGCGGTCTGCTGGTACCAGGGACGGCTGATCGTCTTGCCGAGAACCTTGCCACCGGGCTTGTCGAAGGTCATCGTCTTGTAGCCGAAGCCTGCAACGGCTTCGTGGTCGGTGATGGCTTCGCCTTCGTCCGCGTCCGGTGTGACGGAGACGGACTTGGTACCTCCAGCAGCGTCCTTCCGGTCGCCGTTCATGCCGCGCAGGAAGTAGCTGTCCTGCTGGGTCTTCATCTCACCGGTGCCGCCCTGCCCACCGGTCCTGACCCTGACGTGCTCGTAGCCACGCCACTGGGACCAGGTCTTCTCCTTCTCCTTGGTCAGCCCGTCGTCATCGTCGTAATGCCAAGCGGCATCGCCGATGTAGTCGTACTGCGTGACTTGGTCAGGCGACTTCCCTGTACGGTCCGTTTTGGTCACCGATGTGGTGACGTACTTGTTGAACCACTGAAGGTTCGCGCCATCGGTGCTGTCACCGCCGATGTACTGCGGGAAGCACCGAGTGGTGTTCGTCTCGGGGGTCGGCAGACCACTCCAGTTGCACGTCGGCTCGGAGTAGTTGGCACTGACCTTGCCGCCCGACTCATCGGAGATCGTGAAGAGGCGATCCTTGATGAAGGGGGCGTAGCCGTCCCCAGTCTTGTCGAGGCGGTTCGCAAGCTGTGTATAGGTGAACGTGGTCTTCGGCAGCTTGATGGTCGGCGTTGCCGATTCACCGGTGTGCTGAATGCTGTCCAGCAGCAGCTGGTAGTCGACATCCGCCTTACCCCAGTGGTGTTCGAACGCCCAGGAGTCGACCTTGCCGGGGGTCCCGTCGGCCTTGAGCACCTGAGTCCTGATGCCGGTCAGCCGCTTGCGGGTCCAGAAGGACGGGGAGAGCCGGCCGCTGTCGCAGCTGCTGGCAGCCTTGCAGTTCAGGTCCCAAGGCGTGTCGTACCAGTAGCTGGACTTTGAGTCGATCGTGTCTTCTTCGCAGGTCACGCCGGTCTGTGGAAGGCAGCGCTCTGCGTTGTCGAAGATAACCTGGGCCAGCGGCTTGGCGTAGGTGTCGTTGGACCGCAGGCCGTAATTGATGTTCTTGAGGTACCCACCGCGGACGTACGTGGTGTCGTCATCGGCCTTCAGATTGCGGCCGTAGGAGTTTTGCTCCTTGCCGTACTGGTAGGTCATGGTGTTGCCGTGGGCGTCGATGACCAGGTCGAGGTTCCACCGCCATGCCTGCTGGCACCAGGACTCGGCGAAGGTTGCGCCGTGGCACTTCTCGTCGGTGTTGTTCCCGAAAACTGGGACGGTCCACGTTGAGTCTGTGGCCGCCTTGCCCGCAGCCCATCCCGGGGGATGGTTGTAGCCGAAGTAGTAGCGGGTTCCATCCGGCGTGGTCAGTCGCCAGTACTCGCCGTCGTTGTCGCCGTTCTCCTTCTTGGTGTCGAAGAGACGGACGATCTTCGTACCGTCATCGTTCTTGAACCTGAAGGCGTTGGCACCGTCCGGTACAAGCTCGCCACCTGAGCCGTTGAACGAGATGAACGCGTTGTCGTAGGACCAGCACAGGTCGCCGGGCTTGCTGCCGTCAGCGTTCTTCACACCGTCGTCCGCGCACGGCTTGTAGCGGCGCTCGATGGACCCGGACGACAGGTCGAAACCGTCTCCGACCCAGGAACCCTGGTTGTTCGTCCCGCCGGTACGCCCGTCGATGGCGCCCGAGGAGTAGGAAAGGCCGACGCTCGGCTTCATGCCGCCCGGTACATCGGGAACCTGGAAGTCGTAGGACCAGTTGAAGTCACCGGAGTTGAGGCTGGTGCTCCATGTCGAGGAGGGCGAGAGAGAGGTGGCCTTGTAGTCGCCCTTGTCTCCCTCTGTTGTTGCCGTGGCTGCCAGGACCGTGGGTGCGACTGTCTGGAGTGCGACGGCGCTGGCGGTCAGCGTCTGCTGAGCGCTGTCGCGGACTGCGGCGACCGGCTTGGCGACACGGCACTTCTCCTGCTCAGGTGTTGTCAGTGCGCAGGAAGGCAGCTCAACCAGGTGCATGCGGGAGGCATACGAGCCGCCGAAGGACTGGGCGAAGGAGGAGTAGTCGACGGAGACATCGACCGGTGTTTCGCCCTTGCCGGCTGAGGCAGGAACCTTCGGGGCGAGGGTGAAGAGCAACCCCTTCACCCCTGCCCGCTTGGCGTGCTGGGAGTCGAGGATTCGTGAGGTGACACTGCTCGGATCAGCGGCCTCGCTGGCCGCGCCGCTCTTCGTCTTGCTCTTGCCCGCCACGCCACTCGTGGCACGCGCGAGCCCGATCGGCTGCCCCTGCGGCGAGGCGAACCGCTTCGCGCCCTTGGCACCCTGAGCCGGAAGCGCTGTGGTGACCTGGGTGGGCTGCGGCAGTTTGGCCCGAGGAGCCTTCTCCGGTACCCGGGAGCCCGTGTACTGTGCACGCGGCTTGACCTTGCCGGTCTTGCTGCCTGCGACGGGCTTCTCCGACGACGGCGCCCCCGGCAGATTGCTGGCTGCGACGGATACGGGCGCCGCTACACCCTGCAGCAGGGACGCGATGAGGACGCTGGATAGCGCGAGTGATGTTCTGCGGAGCAGCCGGGCCCCGGGGGTGGCTTTCATAAGTGGCGTGTCCATCGCTGTTGGGCGCCCGGCCACCTATGTGAGCCGAGCGCAGAAGATGAAGTGAAAATCCGCAAGAGCGCTGGTCGTATTGGGTGGGCGGGCCCGCGTGGGCCCGCCCACCCGATACGAGAGACTTCAGAAGCGGTTACCGCTGGGAACCTCGGTCGGGATGTCGAAGAGGGTTCCGTTCAGCTGCTGGACCTGGCTGTCGTCCAGGGCACCCTGGAACGCCCACACATCGTCCACCGAGCCAGCGAAGTAGCTGCCGGGCAGGTCTTCCTTCGCCCGGCCGATTTGCACGGACTTCGCAGCCTTGAAGCTGAGCGCGTCCTCTGCCAAGGACCCGGGGATCTCACAAGCAGGTTCGCCTGCCCCCTCGTCGCTGTCCGCACCACTGCAGACCGCGGTCTGGATCTGGCCGTTGACGTACAGGCGGAGCTCCTTGGCGAACCCGTCATACACCACTGCCAGGTGATTCCAGCTGGTGACATCGTTGAACGCGGTGTTGCTCACGGCAGTCACCGTGGCCCCCGTGGTGCTGTCCTTGTCCGGAACGGACAACACCCAACTGCCGAGCCCCTCAGGATTCTTCGGATCAGGTTGGAAACGGACCTCGAACGAGCTGCGGTTTGTGCCCTCGGCACTCATCACGACCATGCTGTGGTCAGGCACTGCTGCCGCCTGAGCCCAAGCCGTCATGGTGAAGCTCACCCCCGTATCGACGGGCATCGTCGAGGTTGCCGCGTAAGCACTCTCACCATCGAGTTCCAGGCCGCTGTTGTCGATCTGCCCCGACCCCAGCCGCGCAGATCCGTACAGACTCATGGGCCTGTTCTCCGGCGTCGCATCGGCCACCGTCGGCGGGAGGGTGCTCGTTGCCTCTTCGAACTGCCAGCGCCCCTCGATCACCGGGCTCTGACGGAACATCTGCTGGACTTCTTCAGCAGAGACCGGCCGGTCGTACAGACGCACGTCATCGATCTGCCCGGGGAAGTACTCGATGAGCCTGCCGCCGTCGACGCTCAGTGCTCCGACCTGGACGTTCCCACCAGCGTAGAAGGGCTCGGCCGGGGCAGCGACGCTGCCGGCCTTGGCACCGTTGACGTACAGAGTCAGCGTCTGCGCTACCTGGTCGTGGACCCCGACCAGGTGTACCCAGTCACCGGCGTAGGCCTTGGCCCCCTCCGGTTGAAGAGCAGCGATCTGGGAGGCGCCCACCGCATCGTCCGAGAACTGCTTGAAGCCCCATCGGTTGTAGGTGTTGGAGTAGTACAGCTCGTAGCCGGGCCGGTTGGTGCCCAACTGCGCCACGACTGTGGCCGCCCCGTCGGGAAGACGGTCGAGCTTTGCCCACGCCGATACGGTGAAGGGGCGCTGGGTGTCGGTGTGCGGGGCGGCGGTGCGGGCGTAGCCCGTCGTGCCATCCAGCTGCAGGGCGTGGCCGGCGAGGCCTGCGGCTCCGAGCTGGGCACCGCCGTTGAGCGCCAGTGGCTGGGTATCGGCGTGTCCGACCACCTCGGTCGTCTTTTTGGCCTCGGTCTCGTTTTCGGCCTTGGGCTGATATTCGGGCTCGTCCAGCGGGAAGACCGTACGGGCCGTTCGGCCGTTGCCTATGGGCTCGAGCCGGTACAGGTTTGCCACTTCCGCGGCGCTGATCGGCTTGTCGAAGATGCGCAGTTCATCGATGGTGCCGGGAAAGAACGACTTCAGGACGCCGTCGTACTTGCCGGCACCGATCTGCAGCCCGCGGCGTGCATCCCACGCCGTCGTGTACGGGGTGGAGCCGGCCAGCGTGCCATTGACATACAGAGACAGCGCCTTGTCCACGCCGCTGTAGATCCCGACAAGGTGCGTCCACTCACCAACGGCCACGCCGCCTGGGTCAGGTGCCATTGCTCTGATGATGGAAGCGTTCGGCGTGTCCGAGGAGAACTGATTGAAGACCCACCGCGTCTTTTCCGCGGAGTAGTAGAGCTCGAATCCTGGTGCATAGTTGCCGGGCTGCGCTGCGATGATCGCAGCGTTGTCGGGAATCTTGTCAAGTTTGACCCAGGCCGAGACGCTGAAGCCGTTCGCCGTGTTGATGGTCGGGATATCGGTTGCCGCATATCCGGTCGCGCCGTCGAGGTGGAGGGCGGTTCCCTTCTTGCCCTCCACCTCGGGGGTCGCCCCACCGTGGAGAGTGGCGACGCGGGCACCGGAGCTGCCTTCGGCCTGGCCTGCCGCGGCGTCGTCGTCCATCTCCCACATAGCCCTCTCGGGCTGGCCGGCACTTACCTTGAATTGGTACGTATAAGGAGCGCTGGCACGGCCCGATCCGTCGATCGCCTGGGCCATGATGAAGTTCACTCCCACCTTGGACGGCAGTAGTTTGATCGACTTTGCCGCCCCAGCTGATGTGGCCACTGTGTTCTTCGGGGACGGGTCGGTATTGATGCCGTACCAGTACTTGGTGACATCAGAGTCCGAGCCCTTGAGCTGGAACGTTCCGTACTTGCCTACGCCGTCGAACCAGGGATCGTCTTCGCCACGTATTGACTCGGGATAGTCGGACGACGTGATGGTCGGAGTCGCAGGAGCTGCCGCGTCGTATGTGAAGTAGCAGCTGGTGGCGCTGCCTGCGTTGGACCAGGGTGAGTACTGCGCCCCGTCGTAGGTCCGCACATACCAGTTGATCTGTGTCCCGTCCTTGGGCAATACGGACGCAGGCAGGGAGATATAGAACTGCGAGCCCGATGCTTTGAAAGTGGTCAGTGCGGGCTTCCACCGTGCGATGAGACCCTTACCGTCCTTAGTATCCCAGCCTGCCCGGAACTGAACGGCAACCTTGTCACCGTCAGGGTCGGTGACACCATTGGCGTAGATCACTCCGAGAGTGCGCACCATCGGCGGCGACGCGCTCGGACTCTTGCACGCCCCGCCATACTGCATCGTCAACTGCGACATCTTGACCTGGGCCGGCGGCCGGTTGTACTTCACCCGCAGAAACGCCTTGTTTGAAAACCGCTTCCACGCGTACCCGTCCGACTCGCTTGCCGCACGTAGCCCGAACGTCATCGTCGACGACCCGGCGTTGGCGATCTCCTGGACCGCGGACTTCACATCGAACTCTGCATCCTTCGCTGAGCAACCGTCGTACCCGTACGCAAAAGACGAAGATTTCAGTTGCTTAATCCAGAAACCAGCCGCATTCTGTGAGTTCCATGTGGTCGCGGACGATATGTCTTTCGTGCGCCACAGCTCGACGCTCCGGGCGGAACAGGAAGCAGACCACGTGTTACGCACGACGAACTCTGCGGAAAGGATCGTCTTGCCCGCGAACTTGGACGTGGGAATCCGGTACAAAAGCCGCTTAGTATCGTTCGGCTGGCAATAGGCCCAGTTGCAGTAACCCATCCCCGCAGTGGACTCGCCGTTGAACTTCCACTGCGGGGACGACGCCCAGTACTTCGACGCCATCGTCCACCCCGAGGCCAGCGGCGTATCGAACTGGGGATCGATGAACACCGGATACGCCGTGTCCGCCCCACGAAGAACGTCCGAGTCCGGCGTCAGTACCAGCTCGTCACCCTCGGCCGGAACAGCCACCTCGACCTGGGCCAGCTTCCCTGACTCGGTCGCACCCGGCTCCTCGCCCGCAGCAGGCGAAGCCGCTGCCAATGCCCGCGACGCGGAACCACTCGCGGCCGCGCCCTCACCGGGAACACTCGAGTCCCACATCATCGGCCTCGGCGCCTCGAAAACCGTCCCGCCGGCACCCTCGTCCACCGCCCGCACGCCACCCTCACTCGTGCGGACGACATCGAGCCCCTGCGCATCCAGCTTCAGCCGAACCTCCGAGAGCCGAGGATCGGCAGCCGCCTCCGCCGAGTTGACCACAAGCAACTGCGTGTAGCCGGTCTCCTGCGCCTCCATGCGCAGATCCACCCCAGGAAGCACATCCTGATACGTAGCGAGCGCACCACTGAGAACCGGCTTCGGCAGCACACCGGGCCAGGTCAGCGACAGCTCACGGCCAGCCTTCGTCATCCGCACCAACGGCGCATCGCCACCACCGGAGAACTCAAGCCCCACCGCAGCCGCCTTCGGCGCAACCGTTCCCTTCTCGGTCACTGCCAGGTCGGTGTCCACCGGCTTCCACCGACCATCCACCCGGGTCCGGACCGGCCGCAGATACTCACGCGCTTCCAAGCCGCCGTCAGTGGTCGCGAAGACATCACTGGTCTCGCTGCGCATCGATGTCACCTCAACGGGGACGCCCGTTCGCCGGGCTTTCGCCTGGGCGGCTTCGACGCTCGCCTCGCCCGATGAGGTGGGCTCACCCTCCTCCTGGAGCGCAGCGGCCTGGCCGGCAGGGGGAGGTGCTGCGAAAGCAGTGTCCGGCCCCAGACCAGCAATCACCGCCAGACCCAAGACACCCGTCAACACCCCAGTACTGCCGCGCGATCGGATACGCGCCCACATAGCCCCACCCTAGAAAAGTCACATTGTGAGAATTCCCTGAAGATGGGAACCAGGTGTGACCCTAGGCAGGGAAATCACAGACAGGCAGAGGAAGGATCTTGGGCGCACAACCCAAAACGCCCTTCTCGTCTGTGTTTCGCGTCACGGTTGTACATGGTTAGCCCTTTATTTAGTCAAATATTGTATGGGGCATCAGATTCCATTGGCTTCCTTCAGGCCTCGGCGTTCGTGACCACCCTCATGACTCAGATCACCCGCTTCCAGGGCACACCCGACAACGTTGCCGAAGCCGTCGCCGCCCGCGTGGCACGCTCCCGGTTCCTCTACGAGGGCGGCCACCGCTACGTCGTCCTCATGGAGGAATCCGTCCTGCGCTTCCGCACCGCCGACCCTGAGGCGATGCGCGGGCAGCTGCGCCACCTCCTGGCGGTGATGCAGCTCGCTTTTGTTTCGTTGGGGATTATCCCGTTCACCGCGCAGCGCACCGTGTGGCCGCTCAAGGCGTTCTACGTCCATGACGGCACCATGGCCGTGGTGGAGACGCTGACAGCGGAGATCAAGGTGACGCAGCCGCGCGAGCTCGCCGACTACGCGAAGGCGTTCGCCGGCCTCGCGGAGATGGCGGTCTACGGGGACACGGCCCGAGCGCTCATCCGGGCCGCGATCGACGCCTTGGAGTGAACTTCCGCAATTCTCCGCAACTTCGTTGAGTGCGCGGACCGTGCGTGCGTAGCGTCGACGGCACCGACGGACCACCAGCCGGAGAGGCGGGGCCCCTTGCGCGCACACCCCGAGAGCACCGCCCCGGCCCTGGAGGGCCGCGGACTCCAGTCGCCTGCCTACGGCGTCCCCTCCCCAGCCCTGCTCGCCCGCGCGGACCGCGGCTTCGCCAGGTTCCTCGGTCAGCACGACGAGGACCAGAAGGACGGAGATGGCGGCGAGGACCCAGCGTTGATCGCCGGCCACCCGCACCCGACGCTCCCGGCAGCGAGGACCGCCATGCACACCAGCACACTCACGGTCCTGCACGACCCCGACGGACTGATCGAAGCAGAGCTCCCCCAGACCGCGCACCATACGAGTGCCTCATCAAAGCCGTCCTCGCGTGGGCCGGCTCGGACACACTCACGACCGCGAATACGAGCAGATCGCCTCCAGCTGACCGGTCACGCCCGCGCGTCGCCTCCGACGTCCGCCGCCGCGCCGACCAGCTCCCGATGGACAGCGGACCCAAGGCGCTCGCCGACGTCATCCTGCGCGAGACGGAAGACCAGCTTTTCGTAAAACTGGAGGGCAACGTGCGCTGCGTCCAGAACCGCGCCCGGATGGTGCGCGCCCTCTACGAACGCCTCGACCGCCTCACGGAGACCACGCCACCAGGAGGATCCAGTGCCCTACCCGCAACTGCTCACCCCCGAGGAGAAGCTCGCCGACGCGAAGAGGCTGTTGAGCCTCCCGCGTATCGTCGTGATCTGCGGCTCCACCCGCTTCATGACCGAGATGACCGAGGCCGATCTGCGGGAAACCAAAGCCGGAAAGGTCGTCGTCAAACCAGGCTGTGACATGAAGTCGCCGCACGAACTCTGGTCCGACCCTGTCGAGGCCGAGGCGCTGAAGGTTCGACTCGACGATCTGCACCGAGCGAAGATCCGGCTCGCTGATGAGGTGCTCGTAGTCGGCGACTACATCGGAGACAGCACCCGAGCCGAAATCGCCTACGCCCGGTCGCTGGGCAAACCCGTGCGGTTCACACACCCCGAAGTCGACCCTGAAGCCTGACCGCCCGCTGCCACCTCGACAACCAGGGCCGGCAGCCCGCCGCCTGACCGTCTCGCGGTGGCTTGACCGCCGCCCACCCCAGGCCGCACATGTGTGAGTGGCCCGGCAGAGAAACGGTCGGATGTCAGAGCATGGTGAGCTGCTCATGCTCGGGCATGTCGAAGTGCGTGATCCGTCCTTCGTGCCCCATCTCCTGCAGCTCCCTGGCTTCCTGGGCGCTGCGGACCAGGGCGTGTTCTTCCCTCGTCCGGGACGAGGTTGCCAGCAGGGAGGGGCATGGGCGCACGATTCCGTACAGGGAACGGCGTCGTCTGTCCTGCGTGTACAGCGGTACTCCGCAGGCGTACACCGGGTCCATCAGCAGCTTCTCGGGGATCTGCACCCACAGCTTCTCCTCGCGCCGGGCCCGCTCGGCCACCGCTGCGAACAACTCCGCGATCTGCTGCTTCGACAGCCTGGCCCACCACGCGTTCGCCGCCTCCACAGCCTGACGCTCCCGCTCCTCCCGCTCGGCCTGCTCCCGAGCGAGACGCTGCGCCTCCGCGGCCTTCTCCTGGGCACGACGGGCTTCCTCCTCGGCCCACCGTCGGCGCCACGCCTCCATACGGATACGGGACTCTTCCTCCTGCTGCTTATTCCGTCGAGCGGTTTCCTCCGCCTTCCGGATCCGTTCCTTCTCCTCCAGCTCCTTCCGCTGGCGTTCGGCGGCCTCCTCCCGCAGGCGCTGGCGCTCCTCGCGTTCCTCTTTTGCCGCTTCCTGGCCCTGCCGCATCAGCTCGTGCCGCGTCTGGCCGTCGGCCGACTGCAGGGATGTCCACCACCGGCCCCGACGGAACCGCAGCCGCTCGCCGTCGACCACACGAGGCACCTTGCGGTAGCGCGGATAGCTCTCCACGGACACGAGTTGCCCTTGGAGCACCCAGCGGACGAACTGCTGCAGCTGCTCTTCGCGGAAGACCCAGCTGCCGGCGGCGTAGTCGAACCCGGCGACACCGTCGTCCACCACCCAGACCTGTCCCCGGTCCTCCGGCGCGCGTACCCGTACCGCGGGCACTGCGCTGATCCACTGCGGCGGCTTCTTGTTCGGGGACACCCAGCACACCAGGATCCCCTCGGCCCGGTAGCGCTCGGTGCGCTCGTGGATGTCGTCGATGGTGATGGGGGACAGCTGGGCCTCCCAGGCCATGCGCTGGATTCCATCAGTGGAGGTGGCCATGACGTCCGCGCGCCACGAGCCGTCCGCGGCCGGCACTTCTAGTTCGGCGAACCATCCGGCGTCCCGGATCGCGGTCGCCATCTCCAGCTTGAGCATGTGGTGCTCCCGCGACTCGTTCGACAACTCGCAGGAAGGCGGCCGGCCAGGGTCGTGGGCGAAGAACCGGAACCCGTAGCGGGAGACCTTGGCGTGCAGGCCCCATTCACACTCCGGGCAGGTAAGCGGCGGGCGGGGTCGGACTTTGTGGACCTGGGACCAGTCCAGCTTGTGGCCCAGGTCGGCCAGGGTGGCATCGAGGCGGCCGTGGTCGGCATGCAGCGCGGTGAAAGGCATGAATCGCATCTCCTGGCGCCGGCGTAATTCGCGACGTATCTGACGGGACAGGGAATACCAGGTGCCACTGACAACCGGCCCACGGTGCAGGACCGGCCCGCGTCCTTACTGAGTCCGGGAAGACAGGGACGGTTCGTGGCCGGCAAGGCCGAAGTGGGTGATGCGTCCGGCACGCAGGCCGCCCGCCTCCAAAGCCCGGGCCTCGCCCGCGTCACGGGCGAAGACCTGCTGATAGATCAGCTGGGGGGAGAGAGGAAGCAAGTCCGGGCAGGGGCGCACGATTCCGTACAGCCGGTTGAAGGCATGCACCGGAACCCCGTAGGCGAAGTTCGCCGCGATGCCGCCGCCCTCGGGAATCCGAACCTGAACCCGCTCGCGCTTCCATGCCGCGTCGACAACGGTCCTGAACAGTTCCTCGACCTGCGGGCGAGACAGCAGCGCCCACCACTCCTCTCCAGTGGTGTGGGCCCGCAGCTCCAGTTCCTGCAGAGCGGCCTGTCGCTGGGCATCGAGCTCCTGCTCATGCATGAACTCCTCCAGGACCCGGCGTTCTCGAAGTGCCGCCCGATGCCGGGATTCTTCCTCTTCGTGCCGCGCCCGAAGCCGACTGGCGGATACCTTCTGCTCCAGCTTCTGCGCGTCCCTCTCCACCTTGGCCTCATGGCGCCTTCGCTGGGCCTTCTGACCAGCGGGGGAAGCCAGCCACGCCCTACGGCGCTCCCTGGACGCGGTCTCCAGCTCCTGCCTCCGGGCCTCACGCCGGCGCGTGTCCTCCGCCCGCTGCTTCCGCTCCCGTTCGTACGCGCTCTGCGCCTCTACCGACTGGCGGGAGGCCCACCACAGATCGCGGACAAACCAGCGAGTCTCCTCACCGACGATCCGTGTCACCTCGCGGTGAGGCGGCAGGCTCCGCCAGGGACGCAGCTGACCGCGAAGGACCCACCTCACGAACTGGGCCAGCTCCGCCTCCTGGAAGAACCACCCGCTGGAGACGAAGCTGCCGAGACCGTCGTCCACGACCCAGGACTCATCAACGCCCTCTGGCGCCCGTACACGCACGGACGGCACAGCCCCCAGCCACACCGGCGGGCGCTTGTGAGGGGACACCCAGCACACGCTGACGCCTTCGGGCGCGTACCGGTCGGTCCGCGCCGTGATGTCCTCCACCGTGATCGGGGAAAGCTGCGCCTCCCACGCCATGCGCTGCTCGCTGTCGGGCGAGGTCGCCATCACGTCGGCCCTCCAGGAGCCGTCGGCGGCGGCGACCTCGAGTTCGGCGAACCATCCGGCCGCGCGAATGGCTCCGGCCATCTCCAGCTTGAGCATGTGGTGTTCCCAGGACTCGTTCGCCAGGGAGCACTCCGGCGGCCGCCCGCCGTCGTGGCAGAAGAACCGCACACGGTTCGGAGAGTGCTTGGCGTGTACGCCCCACGCGCACTCAGGGCAGGTGAGGGCGACACGGGGTGAGACCTTGTAGACCCGGGACCACTCCAGGCCGGCCCCGAGGTCGGGCTGGGTCGCGTCGATACGGCCCGCTTCCGGGTGCAGGGCAGTAAAAGGCATAAAAGCGCATCTCCTGAATGATCTGTCGCATACGGTGACTAACCTGACAGGACAGGAGATAGCAGGTAGCACTGACAATCCCGTTCCGGGCGGTGTGGAACCCCCGTCGGGTGCAGCAGATGTGCCGGCGGCCGCCGGTAGGGTCATGCGGATGATGGTGGGCACCACAGAGACTCGGCTCGTTCTCCTGCGCGGGAACAGTGCCTCGGGCAAGTCATCGATCGCGGCCCGCATCCGGGAGCGCTTCGGCCGCGGCCTGGCCCTGGTCGGCCAGGACAACCTCCGCCGGATCGTCCTGCGCGAACACGACCGCCCCGGCGGCGCGAACATCGGCCTCATCGACACCGTCGCCCGCTACAGCCTCGACGCCGGCTACCACGTCGTCCTCGAAGGCATCCTGTACGCCGACCACTACGGACAGATGCTCCAGCAGCTGCGGACCGAACACCGCGGGCACACCCACTGCTACTACCTGGACGTCCCCTTCCCCGAGACCCTGGCCAGGCACGCGACCAAACCCATCGCGGACGAGGTCGACGAGAACCAGCTGCGTGAGTGGTACCGGCCGCTTGATCTCCTGCCCGGCAGCATCGAGACCGTCATCGACGCCGACAGCATCCTGACGGACACCGTCGACCGCATCATGCACGACACCGACCTCGCACGGCTCCCCGCACGGGACCACTGACCAGCGCCGGGCAACGAGTACGGACGCGTGTGTCCCGACATGACAAGGAAATCGAACATACGCTCTAATGCCGGGATGGATGCCCCCACCTTCCCCGCCGACCTGGTCCAGGCCCAGCGCGACCTCAACGCCACGTACGACGCCCTCGCAGCCCCCCGCCAGCACGGCAACACCGCACTGCGCCGCCGCCTGCTCCTCCTGTCCGCCCGCATCTGGTGGCACCCCTTCTGGAACACCCGCCCGCCCGGCAGGCCGGCGGACCGGACCGAACTACGCCGCCAGGCCCGCGGTGACTGTCACGTAGCGAGGGCGGCATGAGTATCGACGCCCCGACCGATCGGCAGGTCCAGATTCTGCGGGTGATCAGAAACTGGATCGCGGATCACGGCGAAGGGCCCTCGATCCGCCAGATCGGAGAACGGGTCGGCCTGTCCAGCACCAGCTCGGTCGCCTACCAACTCGGTCGCCTGGAAGGCCTGGGACTGATCAGCCGCACTGGGCGCCGTTGGCGCTCCTGCCACCTCGGCACCTGAGTTCTTCGCTCTGCCAGCGGCACGCGGCCTACCGGGCCTTGTTCCCGGCCCGTCACAGAGCTCCGGACCGGTGACCAGGCCGACGACCTGGCGGCGGTGGCCTGGGGGGCCAGTCCGCTGCGCCTCGGCCTCGGTGGCGGGCTCGGCGCGGGTCCGCCACAGCATGCCGGGCAGGTCTCGGAGTCGCGCCTTACGGCGGGGCGTCGTACACAGGGAACATGAGCGAGGAACAGACGTCGTGGCACCCGGGCGAGATCGTGCCGGAGAGCGGGATCTACGAGTGCGACTGCGGGGCGGGTCACCACTGGAGCACCGACGTGAAAGGCCACCGGTTCCCGCCCGTTCCTGCAGGCTGCCCCGGGGCCGCGTGGGCGTTCCGGACGGACGCGCACCCCGACTCTTCGTACCCAGGCACCTGATCAGCCGGAAGGGAGCCCAGGGCGGTTATGGAGATCAGGCCGGTGGTGTACGTGAGCCGTCCTCGGGAGGCGTGAGGAGCGGGCCGGGGCCGGCGGCCCGGCGGCCTGGGACGGCGGGGGAGAGGTAGCCGCGGCCCCGGGCCGCTTTTATCCAGTCCTTGATAGTCGGTTCCGGGCGGTTGAACAGGTCAGCCAGGCGGCGATGGAGGCCAGGACCGTTGATGGCTTCACGGAGATAGGCATGGGCCACGGCGCGCAGGAGGCCACCGTCGAGCGGGGGCCGCCCTCGCTGCGCCGGCTGTGCGAGCGCGTTCGCATTCTCCAGGGCTCGCAGGGACGGTGGTGCGAGGTCTGATCCCGCGGCCCGCGATCTGCCCAAGACCGTGACACCTTCCTCCTTCCACGACTGGTCGGCCAGCTCGGCCTGGGCCCGGGCGACGATCTGACCCAGTGGGATGCGGCGCAACACGTCACTGGTGATCGGCACGGACACTGCTACCGCCGCATCCTCGTCCGGAGGGCCGACGAAGTCTCCCCAGTCGTCCCAGTAACCCCACCCTGGCCGCCAGAGCTCGAGTTCGATTACTCCGAGGCCGGTTCCTTGGTTCGCGAGGATGCCGTGCACAGTAACCGGCAGATCAGCTGCCTTGTAGAGAAAGTCCGCGACATAGCCGGGGCCGCGCTCTCGCTCTTTGACGAACAGAGTGAGTTCCGGGCCTGGTACGGCATCTTCGGGGATCTCCGCCAGGTCGGGGTAGTCATCCCAGGGTTCCATCACGGTGGAAATGAGAGAGCTCTTCCAGAGGTCAAGCTCCTGCGTGCTGCGCGCACAGTCGTAGGAGTGGTCACGGACACGAGGATGGTCTGGCTTCACGCGGAGTTCGTCTTCGGGAGCATCGGGGTTGGCGTAATCGTCGGCGCTGAACACGGGCTCGGGCATACGCCCAGGCTAAAGACAACCGGTTCGCGCAGTGGAGGGGAAAAGCGGGTGAGTAGGAGCGCGAGACAAGTCATCCTGACACTGCCCGCAGGTCTGGGGACCAGTGGCGCCCAGCTGGCGTTGGCACAGTCACCCGAGCTCGTTGTTTCCCAGCGCGTGCCGTGCCGCGGTCAGGAACATTCTTCGGGTCTCGCTCAGCCGAGTGGACTGGCCCGTCATGTACTCGAGGACGGTGATCCGGCCCTCGTTGACGGCGTCGCGCAACAGCACGGCAGCTTCTTCGCGCGGCAGGTCGGTCCTCTCGAAAAGCTGCACTGCCATCTCGTACACGTGCCGCAGGGCAGCGTAGGCCTCACCGATGGATTCGAACGGGTGGTCACCTCGCGGTACGTAGTGGCCGAGAGCGCTGATCGTGCCCGGACGGACACCGCGCGGCGTTTCCACAGCTGAATAGGCGTCGCGCATGCCGGCGAGACGTACCTGGAGGTCGAGCAGCGCGTTGACCGCATCATTAATCGGTGTGTTCAGCAGCTCCCGCCGTGTGACAGCGCTCCTCTCTTCCACCTGCCTGGCATAGAGGGCACGCCAGGTACGGGCAGCGAAACTGCTGCCCAGCGCGGCGTCAGCGATCTCATCGCAACAGATCACCAGCTCCTGCGCGGCCCCCACCAGTTCTGCGTCGCCCTCCAGCTCCAAGACAGCTAGCGCCCTCTGGAGATCACGACTGGCCGGACGCAGATTGTCCGATGCGCCCGTGCCATCCAGGACCTGGTCCAGAATCCCGACCAGCTCCCCGATGGCGAGGAGGAAGACCGAACATGCCTCCCGGCGCACGCCGCGCAGCCACTGGTCGTGAGCCGAGTCCGACTGTGCTCGGACCGTGTCCAGCGCGGCTTGGTAGGCCGTTTCCGCTTGGCGGAGACCTGCCTCGTGTGTGGCGCTGGCAGTCTGGAGTGCAGCACGAAGCTGCCAGCGGCCGATCAGTAGCGTGCACGGCACCCCCACGACAGCTACCGAGGTGGTGGCGACCAGCGCGATCCCTTGTAAGTCCATCGCAGCTCATCGTGCCAATCCGCAGCAGGTGAGACAGGGGATTCAGCTCAAGTCACCACCTGCCCAACGCAGGGGAACGCGTCTCTGACAGAGGTCGGTACGCCCTCTACGCTGCCGCGTATGGCACGCACAGCTCGGCAGCAGTCGCGGGCAGCTTCTCCGCGAACGCGCGGGCCTCTTCGACGTTCTGGTGGAACATCATGACCGTACGCAGGTTGTACGCGGCCGCGTGCTCCAGGAGCGCGGTCTGCAACAGGGCCAGGCGCCGGCCCCGCCGCGTCTCCTCCGACTTCCCGAGGACCGGCGAGGGAGCTGGCCCGCCCTGGAGTTCCCGGTAGTCGTGGCCTCGCTCGGGCTCAGCGTCCGTCTCACCGTCGCTGCCGGAGAGCCGGGCTCCCGGGCCGAGACAGTGGATGCGCCTCGTCCCGGCTCTGCGCGGCTGCCCGGAGTCGGGGACGAGCATCTGGAGGCCGGAGCCGGCCGCGGCCGTGCACGTCGCGTACGAGAAGGACACGCGGCGCGCCCTTCTCACCGGCTGGTGCCGAGGCCGGCTCTCTGGCCTGGCCTTGCCGCAGGGCTTGGCCCCGACTACTCCTTCGCTGGTCTTTCGACCAGTTCGACCAGCACCGTGGCGAGTTGATGCTGGTCGTGGGGGTGAGACTCTGAGGTGAGGCGGAGAGCCGCAGATTTGTCCGTCCCAGGGTATTGAAGCTCTACTAGGCCCAGGCCGGTTAGGGTGCCTTCTTCTAGGACTTGTCCGGCCGATCATGGTCTCGGCTACTGAGGCATAGCGGGAGCTGCAGCTCGTCGATGACATGGTCGGCCCTCGGCACCGTGTGCCAGGGTGGCGGTATGGATTGGCAGTCTGAGAGCCCGGAACTCTGGGCATTTTTGGAGACCTTGCACCGCGGCGACATCCTGTCCGGCACCGTCGCGGCGATCGAACGGTTCGGAGTCTTCGTGGCCCTGGACGACGGACCTGCCCATCCCCTCTTCCCCGGTGTCGGGTTCATCGTCATCCCCGAACTGTCCTGGAGGCGCATCGACGCCCCCACCGATGTCGTTCACGTAGGCCAGCGGGTCTCGTGCGAGTTCCTCCAGTTCGACACCTACAACCTGGAGGCCAGACTGTCCTTGAAGGCGCTGGAGCCCGACCCCCTGCGGGCTTTCGCCGACCGCACGGTGGGTCAGGAAATCCGCGGAACAGTGGAGAAGACAGTTCCCATCGGCGTCTTCGTCGAGCTCGGAGACGGGTTCGTCGGGCTGGTCCCCTCCAGAGAGATCGACGGTCGGCCCGCCGTGAGTCCGGTGGAAGACTTGAAGGCCGGAGAGGAGATCACCGTCATCGTCACGGAAATCGACCTGCCGACCCGTCGAATCTTTCTTTCCAGGCCGAAGAACGCCCAGCGCGAAGGTGTCGTGTCGGCCACGTGACGGCCAGCGTGTTCCAGCCGTTGATGTGAGCATGGGGCGGGGTGATCTGAGTGATGCCGAGTGGGAGCGGCTGCGGCCGTTCCTGCCTGTTAGCAACCGGCGTTGTGGCAGGTGGCGGGATCACCGGCAGGTGATCGACGGGATTCTGCACCGGGTGCGGACCGGCGTTCAGTGGCGTGACCTGCCCGAACGGTTCGGTCCGTGGAAGACGGTCTATGAACGCCACCGCCTGTGGTCGGCCGACGGGACCTGGGAGCGTCTGCTCCAGCAGGTCCAGGCCACGGCTGACGCTGCAGGCGAGATCGACTGGGACATCTCGGTCGACTCCACCATCGTCCGCGCGCATCAGCATGCGGCAGGCGCCCGCACCGACCCACCGCCGGCCCCAGGACCAAAGGGGGCCTCAGGGGTGGAACACCAGACCGAGACGCCGTGGCAGAGCCTTCTCGCCCGCCTGGTGGAGGTGGTGCTGGAGGTGAGGGCCTGGGCCGCTCTCGGGGCGGGTTCACCAGCAAGCTTCACCTGAGCGCGGACGGCCGCTGCCGCCCTCTGTCCCTGATCGTCACGCCAGGTCAGCGGGCAGACTGCACCCAGTTCATCGCGGTGCTGGAGAAGATCCGAGTGCCTAGACCGGGCCTGGGACGGCCACGCAAGAAGCCCGACAGCCTTGCGGCCGACAGGGCCTACAGCAACGGCCTCATTCGCGAGTACTTGCGACGGCGGGGCATCCGCCACACGATTCCGGAAAAGAGTGACAGCCAGGCGGCCCGCCGGCGCAAAGGCACACGCGGTGGACGGCCGCCCGGCTTCGATGAGGACCGTTACAAGAAGCGCAACACCGTCGAGCGGGCGATCAATCGCATGAAGCAGTTCCGAGCCGTCGCCACTCGCTACGACAAGCGCGGTTACGTCTTCCTCGGCACCGCCACCGCGGCGGCCGTCGCGATCTGGCTCCGCACATGATCGGCCGGACAAGTCCTAGCCGGCGGACTGGAGACGGATGATGGAGCAGGACGAGGCCCTACAGCTTGCGGCGGGGGTCCTTGCGCACAGTCAGCGTGATGACGAACCGCCTCTCGCCATCGACGCAAAGCGGGTCCGTGAGAGCAACGGGTTGCTGATCGTGCCCTACAACTCTGTGCAGTACCTCGCCTCGCGTGATGCGAGAGAGCAGCTGTTGGACTG
This sequence comes from Streptomyces sp. NBC_00464, assembly GCF_036013915.1. Taxonomy (NCBI): domain Bacteria; kingdom Bacillati; phylum Actinomycetota; class Actinomycetes; order Kitasatosporales; family Streptomycetaceae; genus Streptomyces; species Streptomyces sp. NBC_00464. Next base: position 241,303 of record NZ_CP107900.1, read on the forward strand.
CTGGCCCATCCTCGTCGACCTTGCACTTGGAGACGTGCGATTCGGAACCCTGGACGAGCGACATCTGTGGAGGAGTCCGAGCACCTGACGAGTCTGCGGCTGTTCGCCACAGCAGTTACGTGACGCCCTTACAACCGCTAACACAATGAGGTGCTGGGGCCAGTTCCTATAGGTTTCCCGGCTCGCCGTTGGCGACGAACCGTGTCAGGACTTGCTCCAACTGCTCCAGAAACTGCCGCAGGTCATCGGCCACCCGGTCGAGCTCGGGCCCGTCCAGCGATGCCGTTCGCGTCCGATAGACCGCCCCGCCAGGACCAGCGACATAGGATAGGCCGCCGCCGTTCGAGCCCATCACCAGCCCGCGGGCCTTCTGGTCCGCGCCGACTTCGACAGCTCCGCACTCCGTGAGCTGCAGAAGGACATCCCCTGCTGGGACGACGAAGTAGCCGTTGCCGACGTCCGCCCAAGTGACGTCACCGATGGTGTCGTAGAAGGTGACCAGGTCAGCCGGAGCGAGGCTCTCTTGGGCAAGCATGCGAGCCGTGGCCTGGTCGTCGTGGTCGGCGGGCCGGACCTCGTTGGTGCCCGGGGGAAAGCTGTGCCGGCGCTCGAAATCGTCGGTCATTGCCTTCAGTGCCTCTGAGACCCTGCTCATCCACGAAGCCAGCCAAGCAGGCGAAAGCGAACGGTCACTCATGAGAGCGGATCATGACATGCGTCGCGGACATTCACGAGGTGACCAGCAATCTTGCTGTTCGAGGTCAACGCAATGTCCTGAGTTGTCGGTGGGTGATGAGGCAGCAGGCGAGTTTGAGGAAGGCTTCGTGGATGTCTGCTCGTCGCTCCCAGCGGATGCGGAGGGCGTTTGAAGCCGTGGAGCCAGGCGAAGCTGCGTTCGACGACCCAGCGGTAGGTGCCCAGCCCTGTGCCGTGGAGGGTGCCGCGGCGGGCGATGGCCGGCACGATGCGGCGTTTTCGGACCTGGTCGCGGTAGATGTCGTGGTCGTACCCGCGGTCGGCGAAGAGTGAGTCCGGCTTGCGTCGTGGGTGCCCGATCCGGCCTCTGATGGGTGGGATGGCGTCGATCAGCGGCATGAGCTGGGTGACGTCGTTGCGGTTGCCGCCGGTCAGGATCACGGCGAGGGGTGTGCCGTGGCCGTCGGTGATCAGGTGGTGTTTCGATCCGGATCGGCCACGATCGACCGGACTCGGTCCCGTCCGGTCCCCCCTTTTATGGCTCGCACGTGGCTGGAGTCGACCACCGCACGCGACCAGTCGAGGCGGGCTGCCGCGTTGAGCTCGGCCAGCAGCACTTCGTGCAGCTGCTGCCAGACGCCAGCCTCGTTCCAGTCTCGCAGTCGCCGCCAGCAGGTCATACCCGAGCCGAAGCCCAGCTCCTTGGGCAGGTACTCCCATTGGATGCCGGTGTGCAGGACAAAGAGGATGCCGCACAGCACCTGTCGGTCCGGCAGCGGCTTCCGTCCAGGGTGCCGAACCCGGCGTTCCTTGCGTGGCAGCAGCGGCTCGATCCGCTCCCACAGGTCATCCGACACGATCCACGGCGAAGTCCCCATGACCGGACAACGCCCAACTCCTGACGCGGACACGGTCAACAGGACCGATCCACGTCATTGTGTTAGCCGTTGTTAGTGAACTATGGGGGAAGACTCCGAGATGGGTCAACCCCACTGCTCAGGCACACCGCGGCCCGATACCGGATAGCTCCAAGCCGGGAAGTCTGGAATTCTCCACCTCTGTAAAACCTAAGCCCCAGAGAAACACTCCCTCCGGATACGTTTCATGGGAGGCAGGCGTGGAGGGTGGCGTCACCTCTTTCATTAAGGACGGCGACGAGTGGGCCTCAATTCCAATCATCATCACAGAGGTGCGGTAGACATGGATTCGAAAGATCTTGACCCAGCAGGTATGAAAAGAATTCTCGAACGGGGCATCCATCTAGGTGATTTGAGGTTTCTCGCTCAGATCGATATCGATTCCGGAGCGCTGGAGAAGCGCTGGAGAAGCGCTGGGGCGGTCCAGAGACCGTGCGCGATGACCTTGCGGAATGGCTCTGTTTTGCATTCTCTCTAGTGAATGGAGAAGCATTCTTCCTGCAGCGGGACGTGTACCACCCTCCGACCCATGAATTTGTCCTCAGCGTGACCGCGGGCCTCTTCTCCGTGAACGCTGCCGGCCGGATCGTTGAAGCCTTGGGGGTCGCCGGGGCGCGGGCTACGCATGTGAGCGACGAGGCTGCTCCGTAGCTCGACGCTTCAAACCTCGACCTTTCGTGACGGTCCGTCGGCTTCCTCGGCGGGCCGTTTCGATTGTTCGGGCAGGCTGATGGCCCACTCGGCCCAACGGCCAGCAAATCACCTTGGCGCAGGTGGCCGAGGATCACCAAGAGCGTCACATAAAAGAGGTCCGAGGCACTCCGTATCAGTACAACGGGAACGTGGCAGGGCACCTACCGGACACCACTTGGTCGGGTAAGTGGAGTCCTTATTGCTGGCACCAACAGGATTGGCGAGTCAACTCCCTGGTTGGGGCATATGCAAGGAAGTACAACAAGGGGTACAAGCCGACCGGCTTCTACTACGCCGGAGTTTCACCGGATCCGAGTACCTACACCACGGAACGGGTGACTGGGTCAGTCAGCAGGGGCCAGTACGGTATCTGTCAGATATCGCGATCATGAGGAGTTGAGCTGTGCAGATGAAAGAACTCGTCGGACAGGTGATGGCCACGCTGGTGAAATCGTATTTCGCCGATTCCCCGATGGGCGCCGGCCGCCGCCCGGTGATCCGTCCGCCTGCGGAACCCTGGGCGTTGGCTGAGCTGGAGGCCCGCGCCGGTCAGTTGTTTGAGGTCGGATACCGGCAGTTCCTGTCGCTTACGGACGGCTTGGAGGGTTTCCCTCTCGTTCTGCTTGGCTGCCAGGACTGGGAGCCCGGGGGTTTGGGCGAGGCTGCTGAGGAGTTCCGGGAGACGGTTCTGGACAGTGATCCCGAGGATGTTGGTATCTCTCCCCAGACTCCCCTCTTTCCAGTGGCCGTCAACGTTGATCGCAGCCAGGGGATTTTCTTGATTGACACCGCTGGTGCCGCAGAGGAACGGTTTTGGTGGACCGGCGAGGGGGACAGCTTCTTCTTCGTCGGGTTCGCTGATGTCCTCGCTTTCCTGAACGACGTGGGTTCCCGTGACCCGAGGGAGTCACTCTGCACCTGAAGCGTGTTGCTGAAGTTTGGGCATACACCCAAGATTTTCGCTCCGCCAAGGACCCCTACCCTGCCCCGGTCGTGTGGTTCCAGTTGGGCTTGGGTGTCTGTGATGGCGGGCGTGGGGTGGTGGTTAGCTCGGGCAGTGCGGGAGGCGCTGCGCTGGCTTGTGGTGGGTGCGTCGGCCCAGCGGGCCGGCGCGCGCAGGGGAACGGGGCGCCTTCTCTCTGGAAGGCTCACAGGGGCCTTGAGGGCATTTCAGGAAGGTTCTGGGATATCAGCGCTGGCTGCCTGTCAGGTCAGGACGGGGCGTTTCCGTGCCCCTTCCCGGGCGTGGTTCTGTGATCTCCTGAATTCCATTGGTGACGGGTCCGGTTGGGCTGTTCCGTGGCGGTTGATGTCCCGCCCGACGGGCGGGCGGCACCCTGCTGTTTGTACGGTCGCTACCCTGGTGCATCATGTGATGCACCAGGGTGCGATGGGTGGGTTCATGGCGGGATCGCATCACCCCATAGGGTCGGTGGTGCGGATGACGCAGCCAATCACTCTGCACCAGTTGCCTTGCTGGCCGCCCTCCCGCAGCCGGTGGAGGGCGGATCACATCGAACGCGGTTCCCCTTCACTGCTGCCATCTTGAGCCCTCATCACCGGCTGGCCGCAGGGCTCCACAAATCCACACCCATTTCGGCGAGTGCATGAATTCCGGAGGAATTCATTTGCAATTCCGGAGGAATTGCATAAACCCGTAGGGTTTATCGTCTTTACGCCCCGTAGGGGCGTGCGTCGTTCCTCCGG